>CAZCJG010000073.1:11522-15472 GCA_964498575.1 uncultured Anaerolineales bacterium
CGGCCGAGGCCGCGACCGAAACCCCCGCAGCTTCCACCGAGCCGACCGAGGCCAGCAGCGCCGCCGATGCCCCGGGCGAGCCGGCCGAGGCGATCGCCGCCGCAGTGCCCGATGGCGCGCAAGCCGCTCCGGTCGAGGCGGTGGACTCCCCGGCGGTGGAAGCCGCGCCGGCCCCCGTGCGCCGCGGGCGGCCGCGGACGCGGCTCGAGGACGTCGTCGTCGGCACGCCGATTCACGGCCGGGTGGTCGGCTTGGCCAAGTTCGGCGCCTTCGTCGACATCGGCGCGATGACCGACGGGCTGGTGCACATCTCGGAGCTGAACAAGCGCGGCGTGCGCAAGGTCGAGGATGTGCTCAAGAGCGGGGACGCGGTGGACGTCTGGGTCAAGGACGTCGACGTGGCGGGCAACAAGATCTCGCTGACGATGCGCGAGCCGGCGCTGCACCCGATGGCCGGCCTCAAGGACGGCGACGTGTTGACCGGCACGGTGACGACCATCGCGAAGTACGGCGCCTTCGTCGACATCGGCTCCGAGACCGAGGGCTTGGTGCACATCTCCGAGATGTCCAGCGGCTTCGTGCAGCGGGCGGAGGACGTGGTGCGGAGCGGCCAGGCGGTGGAGGTGCGGATCAAGGAGATCGATCTCTCCAAGCCGCGCATCAGCCTCAGCATGAAGGGCTTGGCCAACGACGTCGGGCTGGGGGTCGAGGACGAAACCGGACCTACCCGCGACAACTTCGACGACGACATCCCCGAGGCTGAGGTCGAGGAACGCGGGCCCACCGTGGTCGAGCTGGCCCTGCGCCGGGCGCTGGGCGAGGCCGATCCCGACGACGCGGGCAGCGAGCGCGCCGGCAAGTCCGCCGGCCGGTCAGCCAAGCAGAGCGCCCTGAGCGACGTCTACACCCGCATGATCGAAGAGTACCGCCAGGCCAAGGCGGGTGAGAAGTAGTCGGCCGCCGGCCCCGCGCCCTTCCCTCGCGCTCGCCCTCGTCGCCGGCCTCGCCGCGCTGCTGGGCCCACCCCGCGGCGACCCGCCGCCCCCGGCGACCGCCCAGCCCTCGCCGGCCTTCACCAACTTCGAGACCGAGCCGGTGCGGCCGCTGGCGCTGTCGCCGGATGACGGCCGGCTCTTCGCGGTCAACACGGCGGACGACCGGCTGGAGATCTTCGACCTGACCGCGGACGGCCTCGCGCGCGCGGGCGAGGTCGGCGTGGGCCTGCGGCCGGTGGCGGTGGCGGCGCGGTCGGCGGGCGAGGTCTGGGTCTCCAACCACCTGTCGGACTCGGTCAGCCGGGTCGACGTGTCGGACCCCCGCCGGGCGCGCGTCGTCGCCACGGTCCGCGTCGGCGACGAGCCGCGGGACATCGTGGTCGCCGGCCCGAACCGCGATCTCATCTTCGTCGCCACCGCCTTCCGGGGCGAGCCTTTCGCGCCGGGCGTCGGCCGCGGCAGCGTGTGGGTGATCGACGCCGAGCGGCCGGAGGCGCCGCCGCGCGAGATCCGCCTCTTCGGCCAGAAGCCGCGGGCGCTGGCGGCGAGCGCGGACGGGCGGACGGTCTACGCCGCGGTCTTCCACAGCGGCAACGCGACCACCGTCGTCGGCGAGGCGGACGTCGAGCGCGGAGGCGGACCGCCGCCGCCCGACCCGCCGAACCAGACCGGGCAGGCGCCACCGGGGACCGGGCTGATCGTCCAGCAGCGCGGCTCGCGCTGGCTGGACGAGGCCGGCCGGGATTGGGGACGCTACCTCCCGTTCCGGCTGCCGGACCAGGACGTCTTCGTCATCGACGCCGCGGCGGAGGCGCCGGCGGTCGTCGGCGCGGTCGCCGGCGCCGGCACCACGCTCTTCAACCTGGCGGCGCGGCCCGGCACCGGCGAGGTCTGGCTGACCAACACCGAGGCGCACAACGCCGTGCGCTTCGAGCCCAAGCTGCGCGGGCAGGTGGTGGACAACCGCGTGACGCGCCTGGCGCCGCGGGATGGCGATCCGGGCCGCCCGCTGATCCCCGCGCCGGTCGACCTCAACCCGCACGTCGCGCGCGGGACGTCGCCCGGACCCGCCGCCGAGATCGCGCAGAGCCTGGCCCAGCCGACGGACATCGTGTTCAGCCGCGATGGGCAGCGCGCCTACGTCGCGGCCTTCGGCAGCCGCAAGGTCGGCGTGCTCGACGGCGAAGGCCAGGTGGTGGACCGCATCGAGGTCGGCTTCGGGCCCGGCGGGCTGGCGCTGGACGAGGCGCGCGAGCGGCTGTACGTGCTCAACCACCTCGACGCAAGCATCGCGGTGGTCGATCTGGCCGCGGGCGCGCCGGGCCGCGGCGCGCCGACGCTGGCGACCGTCCCGCTGCGCTTCGATCCGACGCCGGCCGAGGTCCGCGCCGGCCGCCCCTTCCTCTACGACGCGGCGCTGACCGGCGGGCATGGCGACATGAGCTGCGCGAGCTGCCATGTCTTCGGCGACATGGATCACCTGGCCTGGGACCTCGGCGATCCGACCGCCAAGCCGGTCGCCGTGCCCGGCGCCCTGATGCACAGCAACATCCTGCTGCGGCCGCGCCGGGCGCAGTTCCACCCGATGAAGGGCCCGATGACCACCCAGAGCCTGCGCGGCCTGGCCGGCGCCGGGCCGATGCACTGGCGCGCCGACCGCTTCGGGCCGGGCGCCGCCGCCGGCGACGAGCTGGCGAGCTTCATGCAGTTCAACCCGGCCTTCGTCGGCCTGAACGGCCGCGCGAGCGCGCTGGCGGACGCCGAGATGAGCGCCTACGGCCGCTTCGTGCTCTCGATCCGCTACCCGCCGAACCCGATCCAGAATCCGGACCGGAGCCTGACGCCGGATCAGCAGGCCGGGTTCGACTTCTTCACGGGTCCCGTGCGCGTCGACCAGGGCGTGGCGACCTGCCAGGACTGCCACGCCCTGCCGCTGGGGACCAACCGGCGCATCAACTTCGAGGGCGACCAGATCCAGCAGGACTTCAAGGCGGCCCACCTGCGCAACCTCTACGACAAGGTCGGCCGCTTCGACGCGCCCGGCGACCAGGTCGCCGGCTTCGGCTTCGTGCACAACGGCGCCTTCGACACGCTGGTGACCTTCCTCGAGCTGGACGTGTTCCGCTTCCCCGGTAGTAACGAGGCCGAGCGGGGCGCCCTGCGCCGAAGCGTCGCCGAGTACCTGCTGGCCTTCGACACCGGCATGGCGCCGGCGGTCGGCCAGCAGCTCACCGCCGGGGCCTCCCTTCCGCCGGCGGACCGGGCGCGGCTGGATCTGTTGGCGGCGCGAGCGGGGGCGGGGGATTGTGATCTGGTCGCGCGTTGCCTGGCGGAAGGGCGCGAGCGCGGCTACTTGCTCGCGCGCGAGACGGGCGGCCTGTTCCGGACGGACCGCGCGTCCGAGGTCCCGCTGACCCTGGCGGACCTGCTCGCTCAGGCGGCCCGGCCCTCCGGCGAAGTCACCTTCACCTGCGTCCCGCCGGGCGATGGCCCGCGCAGCGCGCTGGACCGCGACGGCGACGGCTTCCTCGGCGGCGACGAGATCGCCGCGGGCAGCGATCCGGCCAACGCCGCGAGCAACCCGGGCAACGCCCCCTCCGCGACCCCCTCGCTTGTGCCGACGACAACCTCAACGCCCCCCCCGACATCCACCCCGACCGGGACACCCGGAATCGATTCGACGCCGACAGCCGCGGCAACGCGGACGGGGACGGGGGAGCATTGGCGGGCTCGGGCTTGGTTGCCGGTCGGCTACGCGGGGCGCTAGGGGCGGACCCGAGACACCGAACGCGCCGAGGCTCATACCGTCTGAGGTCGGCGCTTGAAACAGCTTGCGATTTACGGCTGCGGCCACCAAGTCCCCGGCGCGCCGGACCGCCGCATACGCTGGATCAACCGGGCCGCCGGACGGGGCGCGAGGGTCGCGCCCCGTCCGGCGATCCGCCGCTACGGTTG
>CAZCJG010000074.1:0-15454 GCA_964498575.1 uncultured Anaerolineales bacterium
GCCCAGTGCCGCCAGCGCCGGGCGGCCGATCGCCACCGGCAGCAGCCCCAGGACCAGCGCCCCGCCCAGCATCGCGCCGGCCAGCCGCAACGCCGCCCCGCGATCGGACGCGATCCCCAACCGGCGAAAGCCTGCGTGGAAGGCGCCGACGTAGAGCAGCAGGTAGGCCAGCACGCCGACCACACCGGCCGAGATCCACCACTCCCACAGCACGTTGTGCGTCCGGTCGAAGAACTGCACCGGCGTGAGCTGGATCAGGGCATCCGACAGGTAGCGCGGCAGCACAAAGGCGGTCGTCTCGGGACCGTAGCCGAACAGCGCGCGGACCGGGTCGGCGGCGGCCAGGCGGCCCAGCCCCTGCCACAGCAGCAGCCGCTCCTGGGCCGTGCGCGAGCCGGCGAGATCGCCGAGCGGGCCGAGCCGGATCGCGCCCCCGGCCAGGCCGACCACGGCGAGGAGCGCGGCGGCCAGGGCCCCGCCCAGCGCGATCCCCAGCACCCAGCGCCGCCGCCCCGTCGCCGCCGCCCACAGCAGCGCGAACACCCCGAAGCCGACGGCGAGGCCGAGCAGCGGACCGCGGCTCTCGGCCGCGGCGATCCCCGCCAGGGCCAGGCCCAGCACGCCCAGGCTGCCCGCGGCCTGGCGCGCCCAGCCGGCCAACCCGAGCCGACGGCCGGTCAGCGCCGCGGCGAGCGCCGCCAGCGCCAGCGGTGCGACCATCGCCAGGTAGGCCCCGAGGAAGATCGGGTTGCCCAGCGGGCCGAAAGCACGCTCGGCCGGCGAGGTGCCGTAGATGTCCCATTGCAGGCTGTCGATCTCGAAGCGCTGGAAAAGCGCGTACAGGGCGGCCGGGATGGCCGCCGCCTGGACGATGCGCCACAAGCGCGCCATGGCCGCCGGCCGGCGGGCGGTCAGCGCGACGGCGGTGAAGACGAGGACGTAGGACAGGTAGGCCCACAGGCTCTGGCCGCGGCGATAGGCACCCCACAGGCTGACGTTGGGGACGGTCGAGGCGATCGCCCCCAGCGTGATCGCCAGGACCGCGAAGCCGACCGCCCCGCCGAGCGGGGGTAGGTGGCGGATGGAGCGGCGCCAGGCCGGCCAGGTCTCGGCGGCCCAGACGACCAGGCCCCAGGCGGCGAGCAGGGTGAGGATGATCAGCCAGGCGAGCTTGTCGGGCTCGAACACGCGCGCGGTGCGCGGGTTGAAGAACAGCGGCACGACCGCCAGCGCCGCCAGCGCGATCATCTCGGCCAGGGCCAGCGCGTAGGTGCCCAGGCCGGTGGAGGGGAGGTCGACGGCCGGGGAGCCGGAGCTATCCCGCGCCGCGGGCGCCGGGATCGCGATCCCCCTCACTCCGAGCGGCTGACGAAGCGATAGCCCGCGCCGAGGTCGGTGACGATCATGTCGGGCTGGTTGGGGTCGACTTCGATCTTCTGGCGCAGGCGCCAGACATACTGCTTGAGCACTTCGGTCGGACGGCCGCCTTCGATCGGGCGGTCCCAGACCGCTTCCAGGATCTGATCGTGGCTGAGCGTGGTGTCGTGGTGTTGGATCAAGTGGTTGAGCAGGCGGAACTCGCGCGGGGTGAGCTGGGCCGGCCGGCCGTTGACCCAGACCTGGCGCGAGTTGAAGTTCACCCACAGCCGGCGATCGACATACACCGACACCGCGACGTCCGGGCTCGCGCCCAGCGGCTGATCCGTCCGGCGCATTACCGCCTCACAGCGCGCGATCACCTCGTCGGGATGGGCATCCGCCATCACGCAATCCTCGGCGCCCAGATCGAAGCCGCGGCGGAGCGCCGCGACGTCGTCGACCACCAGGATCGCGCGGCCCTCGGCGAGCTGCTCGACGCTGGGCCAGGGCGCGTCGCCACAGACGTTGATCAGGCACAGGTCGAAGGCCGCCGCCGGATCCAGCGCCGCCGCCCGCTCGACCTCGAAGCCGGCCTCGCCCAGCGCGGCGGCGAGCGTGTTCAGCGGCTCGGCCTCCGGGCCGACGATCAGGACCTTGCGCTGCGCCGCCATCGCGATCCCGCCTGCCGCCCTCAGGCCTGGCCGGTCTGGAACCGATAGCCGATGCCGCGCTCGGTGCGCACGTAGCGCGGGTGGCGCGGGTCGGGCTCGATCTTGCGGCGCAGGTGGTGCAGGTGCACCCGCAGCGTCGCCTCGGCGTCGTCGTAGGATTCGCCCCATACCGCCTGCAAGAGGTCCGCGCTGGGGATCGGCTGGTTGGGGTGTTGGACCAGGTAGCGCAAGAGGTCGAACTCGATCGGCGTCAGCGCCACCGCCTCGCCGTCGACGACCACGTCGCGCGTGGCGATGTCGACGGTCAGGTGGTCGTCGGCATAGCGCGCCGGGCGCTCGATGAAGGGCCGCCGGCGGGCGCGCTCCATCACCGCGCGCACCCGCATCTGCAGCTCGTCGATGTCGAAGGGCTTGGCGACGTAGTCATCCGCGCCGAGCTCCAGGCCGCGCACGCGGCTCTCCAGCTCCGACGAGGCGGTGACCATGATCACCGGCGTGTCCCAGACCTCGCGGATGCGCTGGCAGGTCAGCCAGCCGTCCATCATCGGCATCGCGATGTCCAGCACGATCAGGTCCGGCCGCATCTCGTAGGCCAGGCGCAGCGCGGCCTGGCCGTCGCCGGCCTCGATGACCTCGATGTCCGGCGCGCGCAGGGCCATCTTCAGCAGCGCGCGCGCATCGGACTCGTCGTCGACGATGAGGATGCGTCGGGTCTTCACGGGCGATCTCCCGCGGTCGCGAGACTGCCGTCCAATGGTCGATCCGCCGCCCCGGACGGATGACCCGCTCCCCCGTCATCCACCATGGGCAAGGTGAGCGAGAAGCACGTGCCCGAGCGGCTGGTGCGCGCGATCCACAGCTTGCCGCCATGCGCGGCGACGATGTTGCGCGCCAGGTACAGGCCCAGCCCGTAGCCGTCCTTGCCCGCCGCGGCCTGCCCGCGGCCGAAGGGGGCGAACACGCGCTCGATGTCCTCGGGGCGGATGCCCGGACCGGTGTCGCAGACATCGACGCGCACGAAGGCGCCGGCCGGCTCGATCGTGACCGTGACCTCCTGGCCGGCGGCATACTTGGCGGCGTTGTCCAGCAAGTGCTCCAGCACCTGCCCGATCTGCACCCGGTCGCAGCGCGCCGGGGGCGTTCCCGGCTGGAACCGCACCTCGAAGCGCGTGCCGGCGCCGGATTCGCGCGCCGCCAGCCGGAAGGGCTCGACCGCCGCCTCGGCCAGGCCGCCGAGATCGACGCTTTCGAGCCGGATCAAGAGGTGCCCGTCGGCCGCCACCGCGTCCAGCAGCGCCTCGAGCCGGGCGACCAGGCGGTTGCTCTGGGACTCGATAATCCGCAGCGCCTGGCGCACGCTGTCCAGGTCGCCGGCGTCGAGGTTGCGCCCGGCGAGCTGCGCGCCGATCCGAACGTTGGCCAGGGGCGAGCGCAGGTCGTGGCCGATCAGCGCCAGGAACTGGCTGCGCGACTGGTCGTCCAACCGGCCGGCCGACGCGAGCTCCAGGCCCAGGTCGACCATCGAGGCGATGGTCTCGGCCAGCGCGACGTCGTCCGCCGTCCAGGCCGCGCCGCGCGCCAGCGCGAGCACGCCCGCCGGCGCCGGCGTGCCGGGGATCGGCACGCACAGCCAGGCATCGCTGTGGACGTTCTCGCCGCCCAGGCAGGTCTCGATCGCGCGCGGGTCCGGCGCGTCGTCGACCTCACCCCCCGGGGCGCGGTAGGTAGCGACCAGCACCGGCTCGTCGTCGGCCAGCCAGATCTCACAGGCGCGCGCGGCGAGGATTTCGACCGCCTTGCGCGACACCAGGGGTAAGAAGGCCATGCGATCAGCGGCGCTCGCGGCCGCGCGGCCGATTTCGGTCAAGCCCTCCAAGCGGCTCGGCTGGTCGACCGCGGGCGGCATCTCGGCGTCCACAGGGACGACGGCGCGCGCGATGCGGGGGGCCGTGGCTACGTCCATGGCGACAGCCTCTCTTGCGTCCAGGGGAACATAATCTTATTTTTACCACGGCTGTGACCATTTGTCCAGTTTCAATATTAAGGTCGGGCCGGCGCATTCACGTCGCCGCGCTGAGCGGCTCTTGCATGGGGCCCCCTCCCGGGTTATCATCCCCGCCCTGATGTGCGGCATCGTCGGCGTGATATGGAAGCATGGCCCGGACCGGGCCCTGGTCGAGGCGATGACCGATCGCCTGGCCCACCGCGGGCCGGACGACGCGCAGCTCTGGCTGGGCGCGGGCGCCGCCCTGGGCTTCCGCCGGCTCTCCATCATCGACCCCGCGCATGGCCGGCAGCCGGTCGAGAGCGAGGACGGCGGCATCGTAGCCGTCTGCAATGGCGAGATCTACAACCACCTCGCCCTGCGCGAATCCCTCTGCCGCGCCGGCCATCGCTTCCGCTCGGACTCCGACGCCGAGATCCTGCCCCACCTGTACCAAGAACAGGGCGTGGACTTCGTGCGCCACCTGCACGGCAAGTTCGCCCTGGCGCTGGTCGACACCGCGCGGCGGCGCCTGATCCTGGCCCGCGACAGCCTGGGCCTCAAGCCGCTCTACGTCCTGGACGCCGATAGCGGCTTCTGGTTCGCTTCGGAGCAAAAGAGCCTGCTGCTCGTCCCGGACTACCGACCCGCCGTCGATCGCGCGGCGCTGGACCGGCTGCTGACCTTCAAGCATATCCCGGGCGACGCGACCCTGCTCGCGGGCATCGCCTTCCTCCCGCCCGGCCACCGCATCGTCTACGACATGGCCGAGCACGCCGCGCGCCGCGATCCCTTCTACCGCATCCCGGACCAGCCGATCCGAGCGGGCCTGACCGAGGCGGCCGCCGAGGTCCGGCGCCGCTTCGACGCAGCAGTCCGCCGGCGCCTGATGAGCGACGTGCCGCTGGGCGTGGCGCTGTCGGGCGGGCTGGACTCGTCGGCGGTGGCGGCCTCGGTGGCGCTGCAGACCGATCGGCCGCCCGCGACCTTCTCCGTCTTCGTCGGCGACCGGGTGAACGAGCTGCCCTTCGCGCGCCTGGTCGCCGAGCGCTACAAGACCGACCACCACGAGATCGTCGTCCAACCCGAGACCTTCGACCGCATCATCCCCCGCATCCTGTGGCACATCGAGGAGCCGATGTCGATCAGCGAGGTGCCGACCTGGTATCTCGGCCAGGCGGTCGGCGGCCGGGTCAAGGTCCTCCTCTCCGGCGAGGGCGCCGACGAGCTGTTCGGCGGCTACAAGCGCTTCGGACCGCTGGGCCTCGCCCCCTGGCTGCCGCGCCCGGCGCTGACCTGGGGCTACGTGCGCGGCATCAACGGCCTCACCCGCGCCGAGCGCGCCCGGGTGTACGCCCCGCCCCAACAGCCCTACCGGGGTCCCGACAGCAACCCCTACCTCGACGCCGCGCTCGCCGACACGGGGCACTCCGTCCTGAACCGTGTCCTCCGCTACGAGCTGACCCAGCAGCTCCGCAGCCAGACCAAACGCCTGGACAAGCTGACGATGGCCCACGGCGTCGAGGCGCGCTGCCCCTTCCTGGACACCGACCTGGTCGGTTACGTCGCCAACTTGCCCGCCGGGCTCAAGGTCCGCGGCCTGCGCGAAAAGGTCCTCCTCAAGGCCGCGATGACCGGCCGCCTCCCCCCGGCCATCCTCCGCCGCCGCAAGCTGGGCATGGCCAACCCCGTCGCGCCGCTCTTCCGCTCGGGCTTTCGCGACCTCTGCCGCCAGGCCTTCGACGACCACCGCGACCTGCTCGCGCCTTACTTCGCCCCCCCCGCCCTCAACCACCTCTTCGATCAGATCGGCCGCGCCCCGACCTGGCTGCGCCTGCCCGAACAGCAGCTCTTCCACATCTACCTATTCCTCCGCTGGCACCAGATCTTCATCGACGGCCAGATCCCATGATCTTCCGGCTCCGCGACTACCTCTTCTCCCCCCTGGCCATCCGGCGGGCCCGCGATCGCCTGGAGGCATCCCAGCGCTGGTCGCCGGAGCAGCGCCGCGGCTGGGTCCAGGCACGCCTGGAGCGCACGCTGGAGCACGCGGTGCGGCACGTGCCCTGGTATCGCCGGAACCTCGGGCCCTATCAGAGCCGCTTCCAGGAAATGATCGACCGGCTCGACCTGAGCGAGCTGCCGCTCCTGACCAAGGACGTCGTGAGGAACCATTTCCAGGAGCTGTGCGCCGAGGACGCCCAGGCTTACCATCCCAGCTTCACCGAGACCAGCGGCTCGACCGGCACGCCGACGCGCTTCATGCTGGACCGCGAGTCCAACATCGAGCACTTCGCGGCGATCTGGCGCGTGCTGAATTGGACCGGCTATCGCTTCGGCCAGCGCTACGCCGACCTGACCGGCTACCTCCCGCGGGGCGATCGCCTGGCGGCCTTCGACCTGCGCACGAACTGCCTCCACCTGTCCTCGTTCAACTTCAAGCGGCGCCACATGCCGGCCTACGTGCGCCTGCTCCAGCGCTTCCACCCGGCGCTGGTCAAGGCCTACCCCTCGGCCATCGAGCTGTTCTGCGCCTGGCTGCGCGATCTGGGCATCGCCGACTACCGTCCGCCGGTGGTGCTGACCTGCGCCGAGTCGCTGCTGGATCATCAGCGGGAACTGATCGAGGCGGTGCTCGCCTGCCCGGTCCACGACTTCTACAACCAGAACGAGCGCGCCTGCCTGGTCAGCACCTGCGAGGCGGGCCGCTACCATATCCACGAGGAATACGCCTGGATGGAGCTGCTGCCCATGCCCGAGCCGGGGGCCCGGTCGATCGTGGCGACCAGCTTCCACAACCTGGCGATGCCCTTGATCCGCTATCAAACCGACGACCTGGCGGAGCTGGGCGACGGAGCTCCGTGCGCCTGCGGGCGGACCTATCAGACGCTGGGGCGCATCATCGGCCGCGTCGAGGATGTCGTCGTCACGCCGGACGGACGCCACGTCGGCCGGCTGGACGCGGCCTTCAAGTACTCGCCGGGCATCCGGCTGAGCCAGGTGGTGCAGGAGCGGGTCGGCGAGATCGAGGTGCGGATCGTGCCGGCCGACACCTTCGCGCCGCGCGACCAGGAGCGGCTGGAGGCGGAGCTGCGCGCCCGGCTCGGGCCGGCCATCGGCATCCGCTATCGCCTGGTCGACGAGATTCTGCCGGGCCGGAACGGCAAGGTGAAGTTCGTGGTGTCCAGGCTCAAGCCCCGGCCCGAGCACGACGATTGAACCTCCCGTGATCCGAATGCGCACCCAACTCCCCCTGATCACCCTCCTCGGCCTGTACCTCGTCCTGGGCATCGGCTACAGCCTGGCGACGCCGGTGGGCGAGGGACCGGACGAGCCGGGGCACCTGGCCTACGTCGGATTCCTGGTGGCGCACCACCGCCTGCCGCGCTATGGCGACAGCGAGGGTCCGCTGGCGGCGCAGATCAAGCATCCCCCGCTCTACTACCTTGCCGGTGCGGCGCTGACCTGGTGGGCCGACCTCGAGGGTTTGGTGTTCATCCCCAACCTGGACTTCTCCTTCGACAACGGGGACACGAGATCACCCGCCGCCCACGTCCACGGCCCGGACGAGCGCTTCCCCTACGCCGAGCGCTACCTCGCCGCGCGAATGGTGCGCTGGCTGACGGTGTGCTTCGGCCTCTTGGCGGTGTGGGCGGTCTATCGGATCGCGCGGCTGCTGTGGCCGGCGGAGCCGGCGCTGGCCCTGGGCTCCGCCGCGGTGATCGCCTTCCTGCCGCAGTTCCTCTTCATGCAGGGGGTGGTCAACAACGACGGCCTGGTCAACCCGCTGGCGGCGCTGGCGCTCCTGGCGGCGATCCGGATCGCGCTGGGCCAAACGCGGCGGCGCGACTGGGTGGCGCTAGGGACCCTCCTCGGCCTGGCAATGATGACCAAGCTCACGATGGTCGCCCTGCTGGCGGTCGGCGCGGCCGCCGTGCTGATCGCCGCCTACCGTGCGCGAGCATGGCGGCTCGTCGCCCGCGCCGCGGTCTACGCCGGCGGGCCGATGCTGCTCGTGACCGGCTGGTGGTTCGCGCGCAACCTGCGCTTGAACGGGGATCTGTCGGGCTGGGGCAGGTGGACCGCCGGCTCCGAGAGCCTGCGCCATACGCCCTTGCTCGACGAGCTGCCGCAATACTTCACGCAGCAGTTCCAATCGCTCTGGGGCCGCTTCGGCTGGATGTCCGTCCCGCTGCCCGACGGCCTGTACCTGGTGCTTCGGATCCTCACACTCGCCGCGTTGGCCGGGCTGGTCTTGCTGGTCGCGCGGACCGCATGGCGCGCCTGGGCGAGGCGGGAGGATGAGTCTCCACCCGATCTGCTCGCCACCGCGGATGCACGCTGGGGCCTGGTCCTGCTGGTCGCCACGATCGCGCTGGTCTACCTCTCGATCTTCCGGCTGGCCTTTACCTGGAACCTCGTCGTGGCGCAAGGGCGCTACCTGTTCACCGCCTTGCCCGCGATGGCCGTCCTGCTCGCGCTGGGCCTGGCCGCGTGGTTACCGCCCCGCTTCCGGCCCGGCGCGATGCTCGTCCTGGCCGGGGGGATGTTCGCGCTGGCGGTCTACGCCCTCTTCGGCGTCCTCGTACCGGCCTACAGCCCCCTCGGCTGACCGCGCCATCGGCGCGCTCGCTCCGGCGCGAGCGGGGCTGGCGACTCCCCGGGTGCATGGACCGCAAGCACCCGACTCCTCGTGCTATACTCTCGGCTCCATGCTCCCGCTCTACCCTTTCAGCGCCATCGTCGGGCAGGCCGACCTGCGGCGGGCCCTCGTGCTCAACGCGGTGCGGCCGGATATCGGCGGCGTCCTGATTCGGGGCGAGCGGGGGACCGCCAAGAGCACCGCCGCGCGCGCCTTGGCCGCGCTGCTGCCGGCGATCCGCGTCGTGGCGGACTGCCGCTTCGCGTGTGATCCCGAGGCCTCCCCCGCCACCTGGTGCGACGACTGCCGCGCCCGGCACGCGTCCGGAGGCGTGATCGCGACCGCCGAGCGGCGAACGCCCTTCGTCGACCTGCCGGTCGGGGCGACCGAGGACCGCGTGGTCGGCACGCTGGACATCCGCCGGGTGCTGGCGACCGGCGAGCGGCACTTCGAGCCGGGAGTGCTGGCGGCGGCCAATCGCGGCGTGCTCTACGTGGACGAGGTCAACCTGCTGGACGACCACGTGGTCGACGTCCTCCTGGACGCGGCGGCGATGGGGGTCAACATCGTCGAGCGCGAGGGCGTGTCCTTCGCGCATCCCGCCCGCTTCATCCTAATCGGCACGATGAACCCCGAAGAAGGCGACCTGCGCCCGCAGCTCAGCGACCGCTTCGGCCTGGCGGTCGAGGTCCGCGCCGCCGCGGCCATCGACGACCGCGTCGAGATCCTGCGCCGGCGCCTGGCCTTCGACGCCGATCCGTCCGGCTTCGCCGCGCGCTGGGCCGAGGCCGAGCACAGCCTGTGCGCCGCGATCGTGGCCGCGCGCGCCCACCTGCCGCGGATCGGCCTGCCGGACGCCGCGCTGCGCCTGGCCGCCGAGATGGTGGCCGCGGTAGGCGTCGACGGCCACCGCGCCGAGCTGGCGATCCTCAAGACCGCCCAGGCCAACGCTGCCTTCGAGGGACGCGGCTGGGTCGAGCCGGGCGACCTGGCGCTGGCGGCGCGGCTGGCGCTGCGCCACCGCATGCGGCGCGGCCCCTTCGAGAACGACGGCTCGGACCTCTCGATTATCGACGCGGTGCTGGAGCGCTACGGCCAGGGCGGCGAGTGGGACGATGCATCCGACGGCGGCGCGCATCCGGACCCCGGCCCCCACGACGCCGCCGGGCGCGAGCCGGCCGGCGACCAACCGGATGGCGCCGCCCCGGGCGGCATACCGGCCGAGGAGTCCGGCGGCATGCCGCGCCCCGGCCAGGTGGCGCCGGACAACGGCACGGCGGAGCGGCCGGTGGCCACCGGCGAAGCGTTCGAGGTGCGGCGGCTGGACACGACCCTGGACCGCCTGTCCCGCCGCCCTTCCGGCCGGCGCAGCCTGACCCACACCGACACCCGGCGCGGGCGCTATATCCGGGCGCTCCCGGCCGGCGACCGGCTGGACGACATCGCGCTGGACGCCAGCCTGCGCAGCGCGGCGATCCGCCAGGCGCCGCTGCCCCCCGAGACCATGGTCGAGCTGACCGTCGACGACCTCCAGCGCAAGGTCCGCGTGCGCAAGGCGGGCCACCTGATCCTGTTCATGGTCGACGCGAGCTGGAGCATGGCGACCGCCGAGCGCCTCGCCGCCGCCAAGGGCGCGGTGCTGTCACTCCTCGTCGATGCCTACCAGCGCCGCGACCGGGTGGCCCTGGCCGTCTTCCGCCGCCAGGGCACGCGGGTCGTGCTGCCCTTCACCGCCAGCGTCACCCTGGCCCGCGAGCGCCTGCGCGAGATCGCCGTCGGCGGCAAGACCCCGTTGGCCCATGCCCTCTACACCGCGGACCGCTTGTTCGAGCGCGAGCGCCTGCGCGACGCGACCGCCCTGCCCTTGCTCGTGCTCCTCACCGACGGCGCCGGCAACATCTCGCTATCCGGCCGGCCGCCCGCGGAAGAGGCGCGCCTGCTGGCCGACCGCCTGCGCCAGCGCGGGGTGCGCTCGCTGGTGATCGACCTCTACAGCCGCGGCCACACCAGCGCCGCCTCGCCCGCCGCCGTGCTCGCGGCTCAGCTCGGCGGCGAGCTGTGCACGGTGGACGCCCTGCGCGCGGAAGGCGTGGTGGAGCGGGTGCGGGAGCGGCTGGGGGAGGCTTGAGCGCGGCCGGGACCTGGCTCAGGTTGGATCAGCGGGATCTCAGGTCGGGCTCAGGATCGGGGACTGGTTTGCGGATATCCTGGTGGCACGAAGATCGGGATCGACCTGATCACAACCACCAGGAGAACGAACGTGAATCCGCTGACCCAGATGATGTTGCTGTACCCGACCACCTACGACTGCTACGCCCGGCGTCTCGCCAGCGAAGCCCAGATCCAGCACGGCAGGCCATCCGAGCTTCCCGGCAAGGCCAGCCCGGCGCGCACGCTCCGGCGCATCGCCATCGCGGCTCTCGCCGTCGGGGCCCTCGCCCTCGCCGCCAACGCCGTCGATCCGGCCACCGGCGCGTTGCGCCCGGTCGGGCCGGCGATCAGCCCGTCGGCCAACCAGGAGATGCGGAGCGCGCAGCCCCAGTTTGAGCCCCAGCAGCTCGCCTGTTTTAGCTGTCGCAGGGGCAGAGTTGGCGGGATAGGTTGATCGCCCGGCATGGCACTGAACGACAGATCGCCCGTCAAGGGAAGGGAGGCACGGAGTGCCGACCCCCTTGGCGGGCGAACCGCAGGAGCGGCGCTCTTCCCGACCTGCGCCCGCAGCTCAGCGACCGCTTCGGCCTGGCCGTCGAGGTCCGCGCCGACGCAATCTCCCCCCTGTGGCCGTGGCCGGGCGCGTGCGCGCGAGTGGCGCGGTGCCTGATCCCTTCTCCGTGTCTTCCGTGCCTTCCGTGTTCATCGGTGATTCAGACCCTCACCGCGGCGCCACCCACACCTCCAGGCTGTCGATCTCGCTCTCGTAGTCGTGGCCCGAGGCGCTGATCTCGACCCAGAGGAGCCGGGATGGCCGGTCGCAGGGTGGATCGCGGCTCTCGAAGGCCAGGCTGTTGCCCGTGTCGAGCAGGTCGCCCGAGGCGAAGCGGTACCACTGGCCGAGCGGCACGGTGATGCCGTTTTCGATGCGGTATTCCGATCCCGGCTCGGGGGTCACGGCGTAGAAGCCGGTGGTCCAGTCGCATTGCTCGCCCGCGGCGTTCTCGGTGTGCAGGCGGAGGATCAGCGGGTACTCGGTACCCCGCGCGCCGCCGCCGGGCACGGACTGGCCGAGGACCTGGAGCTCGGCCGTGATGCTGATCGCCCGGGCGCGGCTGACGTCGGTGCCCAGGTCTTGGCGGTAATACATGTCGGCCGACGTGCCTTCGGCGCCCGCCCGGCGGAAGTGGACGACCGAGCGGCCGCCGCGCAGGATCTCGTGGCTGGCCTCGCCCAGGCTGGGGGGCGTGTCGGGATAGTAACGCCGGAACTCCCAGCCGTTGCCCTCGGGCACTTCGCGGAAGCGGCCATTGGTGACGATGTTCTCCGGTCCGCTGGCCGGCGTGGTCGGGGACCGGTCGGCGCGGACGTCGGTACGCTGGTCCGGCCCGAGCACGACCTGCCCGCTGGCGTTGGTCACGGTGATGGTGCCCTCCGTGCCGACGACGCGCAGGGGGGCGCGGGCGAGGTCGCCGCTCTGCTGGCTCGAATCGCCCGCAGGCAGGTCGCCTGACCCGACCGCTGCGGGGTGCAGCTCGATGCGGGCGCTGGACTCGGGCGCGAGATCGATGCGGGCGTAGGCGGTGGTGATCGCCAGGCGGGCATCGTCCCACGTGGTTCCGGCGACCAGGCCGCCGCTGCCGCTGAGGCCGGCTTCGGCCGACAGCTCGATGCGCCGCGGCGCCTGGCCCCAGGCGAAGCGCGGTTGGCGCATCCCGTCGATGCGGACGATGGTGCCGGGCTCGAGGCTGACCGTCGGGCCGAGCTGCTCCCGATCGCCCTGCGCGCCGGAGAAGTCGATGAAGGCGCGCGAGCCGGGGAAGGTCTCGATGGTCCAGCCCTCGGCGACGGGGCGCGGGGCGGCGTCGTCGAGCGCCTGGATCTCGTCCCCGCTGCGGATCGAGATCGCCCCGCTCTCGCTCTCGGCGGTCGCCTGCTGCGCGACCACGGCCGTCCGCAGGTAGTGCAGGGCCCACAGCGGGCCGCCGATCGCCAGCGCCAGGAATGCCGCGAACGCCGCCAGGAGCACGCTCCAGGCGACGAGCTGGATGTTGCGGTCCGGCGTGGGAACCGCGGGAGCGCGCGCAGCCAAGGGGGTGAGGCGACCCGGACGCGGCTCAGTCGCGCGAGCGGCCGCCGACCATGCTGGCGTAGTACAACAGGTTGAGCACGGCACCGGCGGCCGCCGCCACATAGGTCAGCGCGGCCGCGTTGAGCACCGCGTCGACACCCTTGGCCTCGGTCGGAGATACCAGGTTCAGCTCGCGCAAGCGCGCCTTGGCCCGGCGGCTGGCGTCGAACTCGACCGGCAGGGTGACCAGGGTGAAGATCACGGTGAGCGAGAAGAGCAGGACGCCCAGCCAGGCGAGCTGAGTCAGCCCGAGCAGCAAGCCCCCGATGATGACCCACACACCCAGGCCGGAGCCGAGGTTGGCCACGGGTACGAGCCGCGCGCGCAGGTTGAGCATGGTATTGCCGGTCTTGTCCTGCTCGGCGTGCCCCAGCTCGTGGGCGACGATCGCCATCGCCGCGACGCTGGGCTGCTGCGAGCCTTCGGACAGGTTGATCGACTTGTCGCGCGGGTCGTAGTGGTCGGTCAGGAAGCCGGGGATTTGCTTGACCTCGATGAAGTCCAGGCCGGTATCCTGCATGATGATCCGCGCCGTGGCCAGCCCGTTGAGCCCGCGCTCGTTGGGGATCTCGCTCCACTTGGCGAAGGCCGACTTCACCCGCCATTGGGCGTAGAGCGTGAGGACCACCGTCGGGAGCATCACCAGGATCAGATAGGTGGGATTGTAGAACATGGCTCTCGCACCTGCCTTCCTTAACTCATGCGACATGCCGACCGCTCGACATGCCTGACATCTTGGACCATCCGTGATATACTATTCTTATTATAGCAGCCTGACTTGATCATCCTCCTCCGGATGCGCCTTTAACCCAAACCCGCGCGAGACGCGCGACATGTGGACCACGCCGGCCCGACGACCCGGGCGGCGAGATCACCCAAGGCCTGAGCGCCGACGAGGGGGTCTTTTGTGAGACAAGGGGGAATCATGTCGCGGATCGTGCTTGCCGGACGCCGGCCCAGCCCGGCAATCATCGCCGTCGCCTTGCTCCTCGCGGCGAGCTGGGCGGGTGTGTCCCTGGGTACGGGCAGCTTGCGGGCCAGCGAGCTGCCGGCGGCCTGCCTGTCCGACAATCCGTACTTCGCGACCTCGCTCTTCGTCCGCGGCGACATCTTCGACGCCGAGAAGGCGATCGTCGCCTTCCGCGACACGCCGGACGACGGCGAGCAGCACCGCCTCGCCTCGATCGGCGACGTCGGCTCGGTTTACGGCATGGCCTACGACCCGGCCAAGGACGTGCTCTACGCCGGCGCCTATCACAAGCGCAACTCGCACTACGGCCCGCTGGGGCCGGGCGGCATCTACGAGGTGCAGGTCAACGCGGGCGGGGTGCGGCCCTTCGTTACCGTGCCGAACGCGGGCGGCCAGCACCACGATCCCGCCAACAACTACCATCCCGACGAGGTCTCGCGGAGCTACGCAGGCAAGACCAGCCTGGGCGACCTGGACATGAACGAGGCCGGCACCGAGCTCTACGTGATGAACCTCAACGACCGCCGCATCTACCGCTACCAGCTCCCCGGCGGCAAGCTCCTCGGCAGCTTTACTCACGGCGCGAGCAAGGCGACCTGGTGGCGCACCGCGCGGCCTTTCGGCCTGGCCTTCAAGAACGGCTGGCTCTTCCACGCGGTGGTGGACTCGGCGGAGACGCAGCAATCCCTGACCAATCTGGCGATCCACGTCTACGCCTCCCGCCCGGACGGCGGCGCCATGCGCGAGGTGGCCAACGTGTGGATGGGCGACGATCGGCCGGGCGGCGTCGAGAACTGGCATCCCTGGCCCGAGGAAGACGACATGGGCTGGCGCACCACCGACTACCCGCACCCGATGCCGACGGACATCGAGTTCACCGACAACGGCGACATGATCCTCGGCATCCGCGACCGCTACATGGACACCGGTCCCTCGATCACCGAGGTCTTCCGCCGCGCGCCGGGCGACATCCTGTTCCTGCGCAAGACCGGCGACCTGAAATGGACCTATGACGGCAAGGCGCCCGAGCACTACGCCGGCGACAACCTCCCGGACGTGTGGAACGAGACCGCGATGGGCGGGCTGGCGCGGGTGAGGGCCCGCAACGTCGTGCTGACGACCGCCATCGATCCCTTCCGCACCTACGCCCCCGGCGGCCGCGGCAACCTGCCGATCTCGGCCGGCATCCTGTGGCTGGACAATGTCACCGGCGCGGACCTCAGCGGCCTCGGTCTCGGTCTCGGCCGCGAGGAGCTGATGTACAACGGCCTGCGCCATTCCGGTCCCCAGGGCAAGGCGCTGGGCCTGGGCGACCTCGAGCTGATCTGCTACACGCCGCCGACCCCCACCCCCACCGACACGCCGACGGAGACCAACACCCCGACCGACACAGCCACCCCCACTCCCACGGTCCCGGCCACTCCCACCCCGACGATCACGCCATCCCCGACCATCACCCCGACGCCGACGCCGGCGGTGATCTACCTCCCGATGGCCGAGAAGAGCAAGCTCTGCCTCTCGGACGCCTACCGCACCGACGTCGTCC
>CAZCJG010000075.1:0-15414 GCA_964498575.1 uncultured Anaerolineales bacterium
CCCAACCGCGTATCGATCCGACCTCACCCCGTATCGATCCAGCCGCGTAGCCGCGCCTCGATCGGGCGTAACCCCTCCCTGATCCGCACGTCAAGCATAACGCATGTCGGATCTGCTTCCCGTGCCCCCTCGCCTGGCGGCCGTGCTGGCGACCGTCGGCCTGGCGCTCGCTCTGTCCTCCGGCGTCATCCTCGCGGTCGCGGCCGGCCCTGCGGTCGACCCGGCGGGAGGTGACGTCGAGCGGGGCCTGCGCCGGGTCCCTGTCGCAGCCGACGCGCCCTTCTCTTCCATCGATCCTCTTCCGGAGCGGTACGCGCTGGCCGCCATCTGGCAGTCCGCGCTGCCCTATCCCGGCGTCTACCACCCCGAAGGCATCGACGTCGGGCGGGATGGGCTGATCTACGTCGCCGAGCGCGGCAACCACCGGGTCAGCGCCTGGCACCAGAACGGCGATCCGGATCGGTTGTTCGGGGGGCCCGGCGACCAGCCCGGCCAGCTCCGGGCGCCCGAGGATGTCGCGGTCGACGTCGAGCGCGATCGGCTGTACGTCGCCGACACCGGTCATCGCCGCGTGGTCGTGTTCCACCGGCGCACGGGCGCGCTGATCGAGCAGTGGACCGACGTCGGGCTGCCGCGCGGCGTGGCGGTGGGGGACGACGGTCGGGTGTTCGTGGCGGATGCCGAGCGGCAGGCGATCCACGTGTTCGACGCGGCCGGTGGTCCGGTGGCGACTTGGGGCGGTCCGGGACGGGGCCTCGGCCAGCTCGACGCACCGCTCGGGCTGGCGGTCGGGCCGGATGGGCTGCTTTATGTCGCGGACAGCGGCAACTTGCGGGTGCAGTGGTGGGATGGGCAGGGCCGGCCGGCGGGGCAGCTCGACCTGAGTGGCTCGAGCGGGCCGGGCGGCGCGCCGCAGGATGTGGGGGTGGACAGCGCCGGCGATCTCCTGGTCGCGGTCGAGCGCGGCGTCCTGCGCTTCCGGGGGCGGACGCCCTCTGCTTACGCGGAGACGCTCCCGCCGCTGCGCGAGGTGATCCGCCAGCCGCCCTGCCCCAACCCTTGCACCTGCCGGGACTTCCCGCCCGAGGTCGGCGTGCACGAGGGCGTGCGGCGGCTGGCGGCGGGACCGCTGGGACTGTTCTTCACCTTCGCGCCGGGCACGCGCTTCCCCGATCGGGTGGTCGTGCTGCCGCGGCGCGGCTTCGAGACGGTGTGGCCGTCGCTGATCTGCGCCGGCGGCCCGTCGCAGCGGCACCTGTTCGACCCGAGCCGGATCGACGCCGGGGGCGATCCCTACCACGCGCATGTGCTGGACGCCTCGGGCCTGCCGCGGGTGCTCGGCGCCGACGGGCGCATGACCGATCCGGGCAACTTCCGGCGCGGCTGGCCGGGGATCGACGTCGCCGCGGCGCTGGCGATGCCGCGCGCCTCGGCGGTGCTGACCGGCAACCAGGTGCAGACCACCGACCTGCGCTGCGAGCTCGGCTGCCCGCCCGGCACGGTGCACGCGCTGGAGCCCGATATGCTCACCCGGCGCGATCCCACCGGCGCGCGCATCCCGGACTTCCTGTGGTGGAACACCGCGCTGGCGCTGTACGACGCCGAGGTCACCGACTTCCGCCCGCGCTTCCCTTCGCCGCGCCCCTTGCGCTTGGCCATCCTGGACACCGGCGGCCAGCGCCTGGTCGAGCGCACCGGGTTGGACGCGCAGCGCGTCTGCGACGTCGGCTGCCCGGTGACCCCGGGCCCGCCGCCGCCCGGCCAGCTCATCGTCGCCGCCCAGCTCAACACCCCACGCGAACGGTTTCGAGCCTTCCGGGACCTCAGCTACGACAGCAACGGCAACCTGTGGGTGCTGGCGCGGGACGGCGGGATCCTGGGCTTCGACCCGCGCGGCCGGCGCCAGGCCGATCGGCGGCTCGGCGGGCTGCGCGGCCGCCCGGCCGAGGCGCTGGCGGTGTCCGGCGAGGGCGGGCAGGCGGTCTTCTTCGTGCTGACGGCGGACGGCTGGGTGTTCAAGCAGGGGCCGGGCGGGCAGCCGCTGGCCGCATGGAACCTCGCGCGCGAGGCCGGTCCGGGCCGCTACCGCGACCTCACGGTCGACGACCGCGGCCGGGTGCTGGTGCCGGACGGGGCGAGTGACCGCATCCTGGTCTTCGAGCGGGCGGAGGGTCCCGCGCCCGAGCCGGTGCCGGACCCGCGCGGCGGGCCCTGCCGGGTCCGGCCGGACAAGATCGCCCGGCCGGCACGCCTGCCGCTGGGCGCGACGACGACGGTCAGCCTGACCCTCGGCGCGGACTGCGGCGAGGCCCACGCGGCGCTGGACGTCGTCCTGGCGATCGACGCGAGCTGCATGATGACCGGCGACCGGCTGGCGAAGGTCCGCGAAGCCGGCCTGCGCTTCGTCGATGCGATGACGCAGCCGCGCGACCGGATCGGGATCGTGTCCTTCGACGACCGGACGGGCGGCGCGCGGCTGCTCGCCGGGCTGACGGACGACAAGGCGGCGCTGAGGAGCACGCTGGCGGCCTTCCGCACCGACTGCCAGCCGATCCGGTTCTTCCCGGACCGGCGCGGCGACGCGAAGATCAGCGACGGCTTGCGCGCCGGGCGCGAGGCGCTGTTCGGCCCGACGGGGCGGCCGGCGGCGGGCAAGGCGCTGGTGCTCGTGTCGCCCAGCGCGCCGGACCGCGAGCGGGTGGAGCGGATGCTGGAGCGCTGGATCGCGGGATCGACCCTGGCGCCGGTGACCGAGCGCCAACACGCGCTGTGGGAGGGCTGGCGGCTGTGGGAGGCCGGCGCGCGGGTTTACACCGTCGGCGTCGGCGAGCCGTCCGCCGTGATCGGCCCGCCGCCGGAGCCGACGCCGGACTTGCAGTCCACCCACCCGCCGGACCAGGGCCTGCTCGCCGCGCTGGCGAACCCCGCCGCCGGCTACCGCATGGCGGCCGCGCCCGCCGACCTCGTCCAGGTCTACGCCGAGCTCGCCCGCGAGCTCTCGGCGCGGGTGCTCTTCGCCTCGCTGGTGATCACCGACCGCATCCCGGCCAACATGCGGCTCGATCCCGCCAGCATCCGCCCGCCGGCCCAGGTGCTGCCCGACGGCGGCCGGCCGGGCGGCCTGCTGCGCTGGACCTTCACCGATGTCGGCCTGGATGGCCCGCCCGCGCTCACCTACCGGATCGAGCCCCTGGCGGCCGGCCGCTGGCCGACCAACATCGAGGCGCGGGCGGTGTACACCGATGGTCTGGACTACGCCGGCGAGGCGGTGTTCCCCATCCCGGAGGTCGACGTCGTCGCCCCGACCCCGAGCGCGACGTGGACGAGCGAGGCGACGCCGACCGATCCGGCGACCGCCACGCCGTCCGCAACCCCGACCCCGTCCGCGACCCCGACGGCGATGGCCTCGGCGACACGTACGCGGACGCCGGCGCCGGCACGGACGGCGCGCCCGCGCCCGATCCACCTGCCGATCCTGTTCTACGACCAGTGCGTGCCGCAGCAGGTGCCGCTGGACCTCGTGCTGGCGATCGACACCTCATCCTCGATGAACGGGGCGAAGATCGACGCGGCCAAGGCGGCAGCGCGGGTCCTGGTGGATCTGCTGGACCTGCCGCGCGACCACGTGGCGGTGATCGGTTTCGACGAGACGGTGCGCCTGGCGCAGGGGTTGACCGGCGACCGCGCGGCGGTCGGCGCGGCGTTGGACGGCCTGTTCACCGCGGTGGGGACGCGCATCGATCTGGGGCTCTGGGCGGCGGTCGGCGAGCTCGGCGGGCCGAACAGCCGGCGCGGGGCGGACCGGGTGATCGTGCTGCTCACCGACGGCCGGCCGCACGCCGGCTCCGAGCCGAGCATCCGCGAGGCGGCCCGGCTGGCGCGCGACCTGGGCACGAAGGTCTTCGCGATCGGCCTCGGCGACGACGTGCTGCCCTGGATGCTGGCGCAGATCACCGGCGCCGAGGCGCGGGTCTACCTCGCGCCAAGCGAGGCGGAGCTGGCGCGGATCTACCGCGAGGTGGCGCGGGTGATTCCCTGCCGCTGAGGCAGGCGAATGGAATTCGCGGCTAGGGGCGGCAAACGGCGCCGCCGAATGTCGCCCTTCGGCGACAAGAAAGCAAGTCGGCGAAGGCCGACGCTCGGCCGAAGGCCCCTAGCCGCGCATTCCATTCGCCGGGCGCCCCGGGTGGCCGACCCGCCCCCGCCTGAAACTTTCCCGCCTCCCGCGCGGTCCAATCCTCCGAGGAGTGGTACCATTTCCGGCGTGAACATGCCCGAGCAGGATTTGGTCGCCCGTGCGCGGGGGGGCGACCGCTTGGCGTTCGAGGCGCTCGTCGCGGGTCATGCGCCCTATGTGTACAACCTGGCGCTGCGCACGCTGGGCGATCCGCACGAGGCCGAGGACCTGGCGCAAGAGGCTTTCCTGCGCGCCTGGCGCGGGCTGCCCGGCTTCCGGGCGGACGCGCGCTTCAGCACCTGGCTCTACCGCATCGTCACCAACCTGTGCTACAACCGCCTGCCGGGGCTGCGGGCGGCGCTGGCGGCGCTGGATGTCGACGCCGGGCAGGAGCTGCCCGACGAGCACCAGCAGGTGGACCGCGGCCTGACCAGCGACGAGCTGGCAGTCCGCATCCACGCCGCCATCGACGCCCTGCCCGATGGCTACCGCCTGCTGATCACCCTGCGCCACTTGCAGGAGATGAGCTACACCGACATCGCCGCGGCCACCGGCCTGCCGCTCGGCACCGTCAAGACCGGCCTGCACCGCGCCCGCCGCGAGCTCCGGGCGGCGCTGGAGTCCGGCGGCTCCGACGGCGCCACCCCTGCGGATGCGGCCGGGCGGGTCGCCCAGCCGGTCGATGCCTCCCCCTCCAGAAACGATCCGCACCCCCCGCGCAGCGCCCCTGACCGCGCGTGCTATGATTGCACCCGACTTGAGGTCACCCATGCCTGATTCACGCCACCTCGCCGATCCAACCCTCGATGCAGCCGCCGCTCCGGCCGTCAATCCCACGGTCGATGCCCGCCTGGACGCCGCGATCGCGCGCTATCCCATGGTCGCGCTGCCGCCCGGCTTCGTCGAGCGGACGATGCTGCGCATCGCGGCCGACGCGGCGCCCGCGGGGGTGGATCAGCCCGCCACCCAGCCGGTCCCGCGTCACGCCCCGCCGGCGGGCTGGCTTGCGCCGTCCATCGGCCGGCCCGCGCCGCGCTTCCGGCTCGGCTTTTTGGACCTCGTGCTGCCGATCTTCTTCACGGGCCTGCTGTGCTCGGTGGTGGCGCTGGGGGTGTGGAGCCTGGGCCGCGTCAACCCCTTGTGGGGGGAGTATCTCAAGCTCGATGTGCGGCTGGCCTGGCAGTCGGCGCAGCTTCTCGTGCCGCCGGCGCTGCGCGCGGGCTTGCTGCTCGGCGGCAGCCTCGGGCTGGCCATTGGCCTCGGCGTCCTGCTGATGCTCGGCGTTCCCGCCACAGGCCGGCGGCCGGCGCCGTTTTCGCGCAGGCGCACCGGTCACGGCTTCGGCCACGCGACCTGATCGGCAAACGATAGAGGATGTACTCACCACAGAGACACAGAGGAAGCCGTTCTCTGTGTCTCTGTGGTGAAATCCATTCCGGAACCCCGGACGGCGCGGCGTTGTATCGATTGCGGCGATCGGCGTGGCAAGCCTTGCCCTGGGTGGGGCGGGCGTCGGCCGGATTCGCCAATGGGAGGTTCGACCACTGCCAGAGCACCAGCTCGTCGAGCAAGCGCAGCACGGCGACGCGGACGCCTATGCGGCCCTGGTCCAGCGGCATCAGACCCTTGCCACCCGCCTGGCCTACCTGATCACCGGGTCGGCGGACGAGGCGGAGGATGCCGCCCAGGATGCCTTCGTCAAGGCGTATTTCGCGCTGGACCGCTTCCGGCCGGGCGCGCCGTTCCGGCCCTGGCTGCTGCGCATCGTCGCCAACGAGGCGCGCAACCGGCGCAAGGCCGCCGGCCGGCGGGCGGGCCTCGCGCTGCGCGCCGCCGACCAGGCGGGGAGCGAGCCACCGGGACCGCTATCGCCCGAGGATGCCGCGCTGGCGGCCGAGCGGCGGCGGCGCCTGCTGGCGGCGGTCGACACGCTGGCGGAAGCCGATCGGGAGGTCATCGCCTGCCGCTATCTCCTGGAGCTGTCCGAGCTCGAGACGGCCGAAGCGCTCGGATGCGCCCAGGGTACCGTCAAGTCGCGCCTGTCGCGCGCGCTGGGGCGACTGCGGGCAGCGCTGGCGGCGGGTGAGACTGCTCCGACCACGGCCGACGCGACCGCTCACCCGAGTGCCGCCTGGCTGAGCGCGCGGTCGGGCGACACGACCCGGGGAGACGCCCATGACTGAGCCGCGCTGGCAACCGTCGGATCACGAGCTGGCCGAGAGCCTGGCCGATGTAGGTCGCTGGATCGCCTACCCGCCGGCGCGCGAGCTGAGCACCGCGGTGCGCCGGCGGATCGCCGCGGAGCATGAGGCGCAGCGTGTCGGGGCGACCGGCCGCATGCTACCGGCCGATCAGCCCCCGGTCGCCTGGCCCGGCGGGTCCGGCTGGACCCGCCGCCTGCGCCGGGGCCCGGCGTGGCTGCTCGTCCCGGCCGGCCTCGCGCTCCTGGCCTGCATCATCCTGCTCGCCTCGCCGTCGGCACGCGGGGCGCTGGCCGATCGCCTGGGGCTGCCCGGCATCGCCATCCGCTTCGTCGAGCGCGGCGCGGTCCCGTCGCCGACCCCCACACCCATCGCCACACCGGGCGCCACGCCAGACGGAACTCCGCAATCCGATGCCGGCCGCGGCCTGGACCTCGGCAAGCCGCTGACCCTGGCGGAAGCCGCGGCAAGCGTGGCCTTCCCCATCCTCCAGCCCGATCCGGAGGTCTGGGGGGCGCCGGACGCGGTGTATCTCGACTCGCGGGTCGCCGGCGGCGCGGTCAGCCTGGTCTACCGTCCGCGGCCGGGCTTGCCACCGGCGGCCGGGAGCGGCGTCGGGCTGCTGATCACCCAGCTCTCCGCCGAGCTGTTGGACGTCGGCTTCGGCAAGGAGATCCCCTACGAAAAGCAGATCCCCTACGAGAAGCAGATCCCCTACGAGAAGCAGATCGAGGCCGCCAAGGACGTCGGGCCGGAGACGCGCATCGAGACGGTGACGGTCGACGGCCACCCGGGCTATTGGGTCGAAGGCGCGCCGCACCCGCTGATCCTGTACGCGGGCGCCGACGGCGAGCAGCGGCAGGATTCGACCCGCCTGGCCGGCAATACTTTGCTGTGGAGCGGTGATGGCCGGACGGTGCGCCTGGAGTCGGCGCTGGAGCGGGACGAGGCGATCCGGATCGCCCAGGGGATGCGGTAGGAGGGGGTCCTACCGCCCCCCTCCCGCGCAAGCACACGCGCACGCGCAACCTGCGCAGGCGCAACCCCCGCCGCCGCCTCCCCCCCCGCCGCCGCCTTTCGCGGAGGCCTCGGCCATCGCTTCCAGCACGTCCATCGTCACCCGGTCGATGCCGCCGAGGTTGATCACCCCGCCGCCAACCTTGCCGGCCGTCTGCAACACGCTCGGCGAGAGCGCGGTCGCGAGGCTGCCCATCGTGTTCTCGGTCCAGCCGGCGAAGGATGCCGCGACATCGCCCGCGCCGGTCCGACCGCCGGGGACAGGTCCGCCGGGCACCGACGGGGTGCCGAGTCCCCCGCCGGGGCTGCCGATGACCGTTGGGCCGCGCGGCCACCAGCGCGGGCTGTAGGGTCGATCGGGCCGGCCGAGCACGTCGCCGTAGCCGTCGTCGATCAGGATCCACTCGAAGTTGCGGTCGATCGCCTTCTCGCGCTCCGGCAGGTCGACGGCGGACTTCGCCTCGACCGTCGCCCGGCGCACGATGTCGCGGTAGTAGTCCTGCGTATCCGAGAGGTCGAAGCCGGCCACCCGCTCAGCCACCCGCTCGATCAGGCCCTTGAGCGCCAGCGTCAGGTCGGCCTTCGCCACCTCGCGTGCGGCCCCGCCGGCCGCCAGCTCGTCCAGGAAGGGGTGCTCGTAGGGGTGCAGCACCGTGCCGCGCTCCGCCGCCGCCTTCAACCGCGCCTCGCGATCGCTGTCGGCGAAGGCCGGGTCGACCGTGACGGTCAGCGGATCCGGCACGGTGGCCGTGAGCACGCCCTTCTTCAGGAGGCCGAAGATCACCAGCGACAGCACCTTGTGCAGCGGCAGCTCGAGCAGCACCGCCGCCTCGGGCGCGGTCAGGCCGCGCTTGATCCCGCCGCCCTCCACCTGGGCGATCGCCGGCAGATAGCCGCCGTTCTTCCTCTTGCGCCCGCGCCGCAGGCGCTCGGTGGCCAGGATCATGAAGGGCAGCACCACCAGCGCGAGGAGCAGGGTCCCCGCGTAGATCAGGAAGAAGAAGATCGAGATCCCGGCCAGCACCAGGAACACGCTCCACCCCGTCCCGCCCGACATCCGGAAGAAGGCGAAGGCCAGCCCGACCAGGAAGACGAAGGCCAGGGCGATACGCACCAGCGGGTTGTCCTCCAACCACTTCACCGCCAGATCCAGCGGCGACATTTGCGCCACGCCCGCGATCCCCTGGCTGGGGAACGAGAGGCCGACCCGGTGCGGGCCGGTGATCGGCTCATTGTCGAACTCCCAAAACACGATCGTCCGCCCGTCCTGGTCGAACTTGCCGTCGAAGGGCCGGTCCTGATACAGCACCGCATCGGCCGGGATGCCCGGCGGCAGGCTGACCGCGATCCGCACCTTGCCCCGCCCGGTCACCAGGTCCGGGTCGAACCAGGTCGGCGTGATCTGCATCGACGCGTAGTCGCCGCGCGTCGTGTCGCCGAAGAGCAGGCCCGGCACCGTCGCCTCGAAGTGCAGCGTCCGCTCGCCGCCCGGCGGGATCGCGCGGTTGCCCAGGTGGACCTCGACGCCGGGCTTGACGTACTCCGAGTCGCGGATGTCGCCGAGCGGCACGCCGCCCATCGACGCCCGCATGTTGCCGATGTCGTAGTCCCCGTGCGGCATGCCGATATCGACGATGTCGATCGGATCGGCGCCCGGCGCGTTGGCGAAGGTGATGTCGTAGGCGAGGTCCGCCGTGCCGTCGGGATTGACCTCGACCTGCATGTCGAGCTGCGGGACGTTGAAGCGATAGTCTTGGGCATGGGCCGGCGCGACGGCGAGAAACAACATCGCGGCGGCCACCAACAGTCCCTTGATCCCCACACCGCGCACCCAACCGACAATGGCGTGTCGGCGCAGGCCGACACGCCACCCCAACGCACCAAAGGCGGGTGCGTCGGGGGCCCCGGCGGGCCGCAGGCCATCGAGCGGCGAATTCATTCGCTTGGCGCCGTGCCGGCGCGCGCCAACCTTCAACTTGACACCTCCGTCGTTCATGCTTCACCTTCCCAAGTCCACCCCGCCACATCCCGCGGGCAACCCGTCGCGCAAACCACCAGGCCCGGGCAGACCTCGCAGCGCCCGGGACGTTCGGTGTCGCCGCGCTCGACGGCGAAGGCCGGGCTTGCCCAGATCGACGCCCAGTCGTCCGTGACGATGTTGCCGGCGCTGACACGCGGGCCATGCGGGGGGATCACCGATCCGTCCGGCTCCACCGCCACCGCGACGTCGCCCGCACAGCGCGGCCCGGCCAGCACCTGCGCCGCCATGGTCAGGCGCGGATCGCGGCGGACCGGCGGCGCCCAGACCAGGCCGAGGTCGAGCCGCTCGGCCAAGTCCTCAAGCGTCGCCGCCACTTGCGGCAGGGCCCGGGCGGGCAGCGCGCCGGCCCGATCAGCTTCTGCCATCTCGTCCGGCGCGGCGACGGCGAAGCATTCGACGTCGGCGACAAGCTCGGCCAGCGCCGCCAGCGTCTTGCCGAGCCCCGCTACCGTCGATTCGACCAGCGGGACCTCGGCGACCGGGCAGATTTCCAGCGCCTTCACCCGCTTCAGGACGTCAAGCGCCGCCGCGTGATCGCCCGCGCCGAACAGCGCGTCGTGCGTGGCGGAGGCGGTGGAGGCGACGGGGACGTTGACGTGGTCGACCCCGGCCTGGGCCAGCGCCTCCAGCAGCCCTTCCACCGCCAGCTCGCCGCCGCGCACGCGGACCCCCGCGATCATCCCGGTATCCTCGGCGCGCTCGACGGCGCGGACCAGGTGCTCCGCCGCGAAGCCGGGCGGGGCGACGAAAGTGACGTGCGGGATGCCGGCGGCCCACAGGGCGTCGATCAGCGGGCCGATCTGGCTCGGATCGGGCAACGGCACGTCGGCTTCCAGCGGCGCGGCGAAGCGGCCGTGGATGCCGGTCGCGCCCTCCGCGGCGATCAAGTTGGAGATCGGGTAACGGCCGGCGGCCTGCGCGGGCTGCTGCCAGAGCCCCGTGAAGTCGTCGAGCGCCCGTTGCTCGCGGTCGGGCAAGCGGCCGACCTCGAGGTTCATCAGCAACCCCACCTGGTCGCCGGAAGCCCACCGGAACGAGTCCGCGGCGAAGCGCGTGACGACGGGCGGCAATCGGACCGCGGTCGCGGCATCGACGACCAGAAGGCCGTTGCCATCCGGCTCGATGCGCAGGTGATAGCGATGCACCCGCCCGTCGATCTCCCGCACCGCGTGCAGCATCGTGCCCGCGGGCAGCGCGGCCCCCCCGGTGTCGTGGACGGGGACGGGTTCGACGAACCAGCGCAGCATGTCCCGCAGCGAGTTCGGCCTCGGATCAGCGGCCATCGCTCACCTCCCCACGGTTGGCGACGTCGATCTCGTCCAACGCGATCATCCCCACATGCCCCGCCTGCCCGCTGGAGGCCGGTTGACCCGTTCGCCCGGACGAAGCCGCGCGCTCGATCTCCCCGATCGACGCCGCGATCGCCATCCGCCCGCTCGCCCGCCGCCGGGTGCTGGTCAGCGCGTCGGTCGGGATGAAGCCCGCCGTCGGGTTCAGGGTCCGCAGGGACGGCACGGCGCCGACGCGGGAGCCGCAACTGCCGGTCCCGCAGCCCCCGCCGCCCGATCCGCAGCCCCCGCCGGACCCGCAGCCGCCTCCTCCCGATCCGCAGCCGCCCCCGCCGTCCCCCGTCCGCCTCCCTTCCCGCGCCTCGCGCTCGATGCGGCAGCCGCCGCCGCAGAGCGGGAGGTCCGGGCACTCCCAACACTTCTCGGGCAGGCCGCTGCCGCGCGGATCCTCCTCGCGGTCGCGGAAGCTGTGGAAGAGCGCGCTGTGCCAGATCTGCTCCCAGGGATCGCGTAGGATATTGCCGGCGGCGGTGTAGTAGCTCTGGCAGGGCAGCACGTCGCCGTTGGGCTCGACGCACAGCGAGTACTCGCCGGCGTTGCAGCGCTTGGCGCCGATCTCCAGCTCCACCGGCGACATCCGGCAGTACTCGGTCGGCGTGTACCACAGGAAGCGCATCCCGCGCGCCTGGGCGTGGTCGCGGACGCGGATGAGGAGCGGGGCCAGCTCGGCCTCGGGGATCGCCTCGGGATCGGCAAAGCCGCCGCCGGAGTAGATCATGCCGTTCATCGCGAAGGTGCGGATGCCCAGGTCGTAGAGGAAGTCGATGATCCGCTCGGCGTGGCCCATGTTGCAGCGCATCAGGGTGGTGTTGGTGATCACGTGCACGCCGCTCGCGATCGCGCTTCCGATCCCCCGCACCGTCTGGTGGAAGGAGGCCGCGCCCATCATCGCGTCGTGCACCTCGGGGACGCAGGAGCCGAGCGTGACCTGGACGTGGTTGAGGCCGGCCTCCGCCAGCTCGCGCATGTACGGACCGTGGGCGATACGCCGGCCGTTGGTGTTCAGGCCGACGACCAGGCCGAGGCCGTCGGCATGGCGGACGATCGCCGGCAGATCCGGGTGCAGCGTCGCCTCGCCGCCGGTGAGAATGATGTGGGGGACGCCGGCGGCGTGAAGCTTGTCGAGCACCTGGCGCCAGTCCGCCAAGGCCAGCGACGGCATCGGCAGGCGGTCCGGCTCGTTGTAGCAGTGCGGGCATTCGTTGTTGCAGCCGTAGGTCAGCGCCAGGTCCGCCTTGAACGGCGCGCTGACCGGCGTGCTGAAGGCGGCCGTCCGCCGCAGCGAGGTCAGGCTGCACGTCGGGCAGCCGGAGCCGGGACTGCGCAGGCGGTCCAGCATCTCGTAGATCGCCCCGACCTCGCGCGCGAGCTGCTCGCGCCCCGCGTCCGGGTAGCGCGCCCGCAGCACCGCCCGCGCCCGCGCCGCCGGGTCGCCGTCCAGCGCCAGCTTGGCGACGGAGGCCGCGGTCGGATTGAGGTGGATCACGTCGGTCACGTCGACGAAGAGCACGCCCGCACCGCCCGGGTCGATCCGAAGGTGCAGGACGATCTGCCCACCGGGCGGGGTGATGCGGTAGGTGTAGAGGCCCGGCGCGGGTGGATCGGGCGGCGCGAGGGCCGCGCGGAAGTCGCCCAGGTCGCGCCGCAGGCCGGAGAGGAACCGGCGGGCGAGCGGCGGCTGTGCGGGCGACGCCGGGTCGGCGCCGCGTGCCGGCGCCGCGACTCGATCCGGTCCGCCGATGACCTTCGGCCGCTCCACGGTTACCATTTCGGCGCCTCCTCGAGCTGGTAGGAAGTCCCGCAAAACTCGCAGTTGACGAAGACCGCGCCGGCCTCGACGCGCACCGACTTGGCGGTGAGCTGCGAGCCGCAGTTGCGGCAGGTCAGGTGCTCCAGGCTGACGTCGCCGCTCAGGTCGATCTTCTGGACCACCGTGGTCGACTGGGGCTTGGTGCGGAAGAGGTAGACCAAGGCGCCGGCCGCGCCCAGCAGCACGATCCCGACGACGACGCGCAGCCACTGGCCCTGCGCGCCGGCGATGAAGATGAAGCCGAAGAAGCCGATCACGACGGCCAGGGCATAGACGACATAGGTGTTCATGCTGCTCCTCCCAAAGGCCAGCGAGCCCGGTCGCGCCAGGCCACGGCGAATCGCGTGGGACGCCGACGGGCGGTGGATGGCGACAGGCGGATTGTACGCGAATCGCGGCTCCTGGGTAGTAGGCGTAGTCCCTTCTCCAAAATGAACGTCGGCCCATCTATGGTGGCAGGGCGGCATAATTTCAGATCCATCCGCCCCCTGGCACCGTCTCTGAACCGTCACCCCCCACGAGCGCGTCCGCGTCCGCGCCATGCTCGACGCCGAGCTGTACGGGCTGGACCGGGAGGATCTGGCGTACATCCTGCGGGATGGCGATCATCCGGTGGAGCGGATGGGGCGTGGCTGGTTCACACGGGGGCTGGATCCGGGCGTGGTACGATCGGTTCGTCGTGCCGGATTGCTGAGCTCGATCGCCGAGAGCACCTGGCGATTCCTCGTCGAACGGCACTGACCACCGCGCCGCAATCAACCGTGTCGAAGTCCGTCGTGTCGACGACGACCGTCAGGTCACCAACCTCAAGACGGAGGTCGGCTCCGGAGCGAACCAGCGACTCCAGCCCCGCGAGATGATACGCGCGGTCGAGGTGCCCGGGATGCCGTTCGTCGCTCTCGGCGCGGTCCTGTGCCCGCTTCAGCAGCGCGTCCCCATCCGCTCGGCAGTGAACCACGACCAGCATGGCCCCATGGGTCTCTTTCAGCGCGTTGAGCCGCGGCGAGGCCAGGGCCGGGTCGAAGTTGCTTTCGATAACCAGGGAGCGGCCGACGCGCAGGCAAGTGTCGGCGAAGGCGTAGAGGATCTCGGTGCTGGCGCGGCCGAGCCGCCGCGACCATTCCCTCCCGCCCCAGCCCAACTCGTCGAAGAGGATCTCCTTGATGCCGTCCTTGTTGGCGAACGGCAGGCCGAGATCCGCGGCCAGGCGCCGGCCGAGCGTGGTCTTGCCGGTGCAAGGCAGGCCGGTAACGACCACGAGGCTGGGGCGGGGGGAAACGTTTGCCGGACTCACGACGTCGAGATGATACAGGAGTCTGGCGCCTGCGGCCCTCCGTCATCGCTTCGGGTCGCTCGGTGCTCGCACTCAGAGCTTTGCAGCGGTCGCGAAGACGGTGACCGAGGCGGCCGGATCGCCGTTACCGGACCGAAGGAGGCGATCATGAACGATAAATTGATCACACCGGTGGAACATCTGGAGACCGTTCACCTCCAGCATGAAGGCATCGACACGCCGATCGATCGCGTCAAGACCGTCCATGTGCTTGAAGAAGAAGGTTTCCGGCACCGCGAGCGACGGATCCGCGACGTGACCGCGGAGCGCCGGGCGAGGCTGATCACCGCCAGCCAGGCAATCTCGCTGGCGACCAGCTTCCTGATGGTGCTCCTGGTGCTGCGGCTCCTTCTCAAGCTGATCGGCGCCAACCCGGACAACGCCTTCGCGACGGCGGTCTATGGCTTCAGCGAGGTTTTCGTCGGCCCCTTCCTGACCCTGACGGCGTCCCCACAGGCCGGCAACATGATCCTCGAGATCCCCACCATCATCGCGGCGGCGATCTATGCCATTGCGGGCTGGGCGATCGTCCGCCTGCTGTGGGTGGTCTTCGATCGGCCGGGCCGCGGCTCCAGCGTCGAGGTCGAGCAGATCGAGGAGCGCTGAGCGACGCGGTATGGAACTCGACGGTGATGCGCAAGCTGCAGGGTTGGAGCCGGCTGGCCCTCGGGGTCTGCGTCGTCGGGCTGGGGATCGGCGCGATCGGGATGCGCCGCGACGCGCTTCCCGCCCGGCTCGTCGCGCTGGCTCCCGCGTCCTTTTCCGATACGGACGACGCGCAGGCGCAGATCGACGAGCTGAGGCGCTTCGTCGAGGCCCGCGCGCGCCCCTCCAGCCTGCTCCAGGTCGACTTGGCGACGCACCGCAAGGTCTCGCAGTTCACGGACATCGACGCGTCGGGCGCCGGCTTCGGCCGCAATGCCTGCGGCCTGGTCGCCGCGGCGGCGGCCCTGGGGGGCGAGGACTGGACCCCCCTGGTGGGCGAGATCGCCCGGGCGGCGGGCGGGGCATATCACCGGTATGCCGGGATCCAACCCTCCCCCTACGTCGCCGCCTTGCAGCGGGTCTTCGGCGCCGAACGCGTTTGGGCGCTGGACCGGAGCAGCCTGGGCGCGTTGTACGGCGAGCTCGAGGCCGGCCGGGTCGTCATCGTCGACATCAAGGTCAACGATCGGCGGGCCGTGCCCTCCGTTGAGCCGCCGAACTACGCCCATTTTGCGCGCGTGCTGGGTCTGGACGTCGGTGCCGAGGAGATTTACATCGAGAATTCCCTGCGCGGCGACTCATATTGGACCATGTCGTTGACCGACTTCGTCGATGCGTGGCAGCGGCCCGAGACGACCTCGTCGATCATCCTGGACCCGCGCGGCGTCGAGGACAAGACCCGCTGGGCGGTCGTCGTGGATCGGGCCGAGGAACGCTGAGGCCGGTCTCGCACCGTGCCGGCGGCGCAAGGGCTGCGGGTGGGCGGGGGACAGCGGCTGCG
>CAZCJG010000076.1:0-15366 GCA_964498575.1 uncultured Anaerolineales bacterium
TGATCCCACATCTGATCGAAGTAGAGATTCCCCAGGCCGTAGAGGATCAGCTTGTCCTTGACCGGGTCCTTGAGCTCGGCGAAGACCAGGTGGATGTCGTGGGCGTTGAGCTCCTCGTCCAGGTCGATCAGCACGTCGGCAGCGGTCGTGTCGACGTCGGTGATCGGCTCGGCGGCGATGACGACCCAACGCGGCGTGGGTTCCGCCTCCGCCAGTCGGCGGCGGATCATGTCGCGGAAGAGGGTGGCGTTGGCGAAGAACAGCGGCGCGTCCCAGCGCAGGATCAGGAGGCCGGGGATGCGACGGGCGTCCGGGTAGCGGCCGAGGTCGTGGTAGCCCGGCACGCCCTCCGGCTGGCCCAGCTCGGCCGAGTAGGGCCGCCAGGCGCGCTCGAAGAACTGAAGGATCGCCAGGAGAACCGCGATGACGATGCCTTGCAGCACGCCGACCAGCGCCACACCCAGGCCACATGCCAGCGCGATCACGAACTCCGAGCGGCGCATCGCCCACAGCCGGCGCAGCTCCTTCGCGTCGAACAAGCTCAACGATGCGGTGATGATCACCGCCGCCAGGGTCGGCTGGGGCAGGTTCTTCACCAGACCGGGGACGAAGACCAGCATGGCCAGCACCAGGCCGGCGGCCACCAGTCCGGTAAGCTGGGTCTTGGCGCCCGCCTCGTCCGCCACCGCCGTGCGCGAGCCGCTGGTGCTGACCGGGAAGCCCTGGAAGACCGCCGCCAGCAGGTTGGCCGAGCCGATCCCGACCAGCTCCTGGTTGCCGTCGACGTCGTGGCCGCGTCGCGAAGCGAAGCCGGCGGAGGTCGAGATCGTATCGCCGATGGCTACCAGCGAGATGCCGACCGCCGTCGCGGCGAGAATCAGGATGTCCTCCAGGCTCGCCGACGGCAGGGCGGGGCGGGGGAAGCCCTGCGGCAGGACGCCGACGACATCGACGCCATGCGCGGTCAGGTCGAACAGGCTCACCGACACGATCGCGACCACCATCGCGACGAGGACCCCCGGCAGCCGCGACTTGCGCCGGCGCAGCACGAGGATGATCGCCAGGGACAGGGCGCCGATCGCCAGGGCGTAGGGGTTGGTCAGGTCCAGGTTCTGCAGGAAAGCGACGAGCTCGGCGATCAGGCCGTCGGCATCGACCGAGAAGCCGAAGAGCTTGGGGAGCTGGCCGATAAAGATCGTCACCGCCAGGCCCGCGAGATAGCCCACCCGCACCGGCCGCGACAGCAGGTCCGCGACGAAGCCCAGCCGCAGCACGCCCGCGCCGGCACAGACCAAGCCGACCAGGAGCGCGAGCATCCCCGCCAGCGCCACCGCCTGCGCCTCGTCCCCCGCGGCCAGCGGCAGCACCGCGGCGGCGATCATCGGTCCCAGCGACGAATCCGGCCCCAGAACCAGCACCGGCGAGGGTCCGACCAGGGCATAGGCGATCAAGCAGACCACCGTGGTGTACAGTCCCGTAATTGCCGGCAGACCGGCCAGCTCGGCGTAGGCCATGCCCTGTGGCACCAGGAGCGCGCTCAGCACGACCCCGGCGACGATGTCGCGCGGCAGCCAGGCGCGATCGTAGCCGCGCAGCGCCGCGACGCCGGGCATCCAGCGCGCGATGCCGCGGAGCGGGGCGGGGTAGGACGGGGCATCTTGGACGGTCATGGCGAGCCTCTCCGGCACGATCGGGGCCGGTCCGCTGGTCTTGATCGTAAAGCACACAGTATACCGCACCTGCCTGAACTCGCGCCTGGTCGCGCTTCAGCCCGAAGGCCGGGACAAGGGGGAATGCAACAGCCTGATCGGGTGGCGCGTCTATGTGGGCAGCGGCCTATAGACCATCAATCCGATTTCGGAACGCGCTTGACCGCTCACCACCGTCGGGCGCGGTGCAGACCGATCGGCCCCTGAGATTGAGGAGGACGCCCGATGAACCCGTTGACAGCTCGCCTGCCCGGCTTCGCCACCCGCCTGCGCCGTGCTCTTGTCGCGGCGACCGCGACAAGCATGATGCTGGCCGTTTCGAAGATCCAGGCCCAGCCCGCGCCCGACCAACCGCAGCCAGAGCCGCCGGGCCTCGAGATCGTCGGCCAGATCGGCGGCGGGGCCGGCAGCTCGGCCGTGGCGGTCCGAGGCGACTACGCCTACGCCGGCATCGGCCCGCGTCTGGTGGTGGTGGGCGTCAGCGATCCGGCCGCGCCGACATGGTTGGGCAGTCACGTTCTCCCCGAGATGCCGCGCGACATCGCCGTGGAGGGTGAACACGTCTATGTCGCCACCGGCGGCGCCGGCCTGCACATCCTGGACCTCACCGACCCGCTCCAGCCAAGCGAGCGGGGCTCGTGGGACACGCCCGGTCTCGCCGGGGGAATCGCCGTGAGCGGCGGGACGGCCTATGTGGCCGACGAGAGTGGTGGCGTACGTATCCTGGACGTCACCGATCCCGCCCAGCCGACCGAGCTGGCGGCGTTGGACACCCTCGACCCGGTGAACGCGGTAGCGCTGGAAGGCGATACGCTGGTCACGGCCGAAGGCGGCGGCGTGCGCGTGGTCGACGTCAGCGATCCCCGCCAGCCGCGCGTGCTCGGCACCGCCTACCAGGGTGCGGCGTGGGATGTGGCGCTGGCCGGCAGCCTGGCCTATGTCGCGGCGGGCGACGCGGGCTTGCGGATCATCGACATCGGCGATCCGTCCCAGCCGCGCGAGCTGGCCGACTTCCAGCCGTTCAATTACACCTACGTCAGCGCCATCGCCCTGGCAGACGATGTCGCGTGCTTGGTCCAACGGCCGCCGAACGATATCCCCATGTTCCGCGATCTCTGGTGCTTGGACGTGCGCGACCCCAGCCGGCCCACGCCGGTCGATGCGCTCGACCTGCCCGGTCGGTCCGCCGACCTCGCCCTTGGCGGCGACCACGTCTTCCTGGCCGACTTGAGCTTCGGGCTGCGGATCGTGGAAGGCACGGCCGGCCACGCGCGGTTGCACGAGCTTGGCGCGGTTCGCATCGAAGGTTGGCCGACCGACGTGGCCGTCGAAGGGCGGACGGCCTACGTGCCCACGCTTAACAACTCGCTCGACGTCGTCGACGTGAACGACCCCGCCCGGCCCCGGCGCCGGCTCAGTGTGCCGGCGCCGGACGCGCTGCAAGACATCGCGGTCCGCGACGGCATCGCCTTCCTCGCGGCAAGCGGGGCGGGACTGTGGCGGGTGGACTTTCGAGATCCGGCCGTCCCGCGCGACCTGGGGGCGGTCGCGCTGCCCGCGGCGGCACGGGGGGTGGCGCTCGACGGGCGCATCGCCTACGTCGCGGTGGACTCCGGCGGCCTGCAACTCCTCGACATCGGGGACCCGCGGGCGCCTCAGTGGCTCGCCGCGCTCGACACACCGGGTGAGGCACAAGACGTGGCCGTCGCCGACGGCGTGGCTTACGTGGCCGATGGCAGCGGCGGGCTGCAGGTCATCGACGTGCGGGACCCACGCCAACCCAAGACCCTTGCCGGTGTCGCGCTCGACGAGGCCGGTCGGGTCGAGGTCTCGGGCCAAGTCGCCTACGTCGCCCGTCGGATTCGCAGGACGGTCAGCTTGGTCGATATCACCGACCCGCGCCAACCGCGCCTGCTCGGCGAAGTGCGCCTTGAAGAGCAGGCGCACGACATCGCGCTGGTCGAGTCCATCCTGTTCATCGCGGCGGGCTTCCGCGGCGTCCAGGTCATCGACGTCGGCGATCCGCTCCACCCGACCCACTTGACGACGGTGGCAAGTGTCGCGGCCGTCGGAGTCACCGTGATCGATCGCACGGTGGTGGCGGTGGACGCGCCGCGGCCCCCCGATCTTGGTGGAGTAGGGCAGTTGCGTGTGATCCAGGCCGGCTCCTCCCGCGACGTGCATCAACACGGCACGTTGGGCACCCCGACCACGTGGGAGGCGTCCAGCGTGGTGCTCGACCGCGGCTACGCTTTCGTCTCCGTCCGTGACGGCGGCTGGCGGGTGATCGACGTCCGCGACCCCAGCCAGCCACGTGAGGTGGGCAGCGACTACCGGGGATGGGTTGGCGCAGTGGCGGGCGGCATCGCCTATGTCAAGGATGTCGCCGACCCCAACGCCAGCTTGGGGCGAGTGCGGCTGATCGACGTTCACGACCCGTCCCGTCCGGCGGTGCTCGCCGAGATCGACATCGGCGGCATCAGGATGCGCTGGTACAACGACGTGCTGTATAGCTTCGGCTATGACGGCCTAGATCTCGTCGACGTCAGCGATCCGCGCCGCCCGCGGATCCTGGCCGAGCTGCAAGGCTGCTATCGCGACCTCGCGGTCCACAACGGCATCCTTTACGGCTGGCAGTGCGATGCGGGGATGGGGATGATCAAGCTGGATGTCAGCGACCTGCGCAACATCCGGAGCGTCGGCTTCATCGACTGGCACTTCGGCGAGGCGGTCGACATGCTGGTCGACGGCGATCACTTGTACGTGGCGCACGAACACGACGGCATGCTCAGCATCCGCTATCTCGGCGACCCCTGCGGTACGCCGCAGCTCGGGGTGGCGACCGCCAGAGGTGGGCGGACCCGCGCGATGGCCTTCGTCCACCCGAACGCCTACGTCGCCAGCGGCGACAATCGCCTGCGGGTGATCGACGCCAGCGATCCCACCACCCCCCGTGACCGCGGCGGCCTCGACCTGCCGGCGCCGGCGCTCGATCTCGCCGCGAAGGGCGACCTGATTGTCGCCGCCGCCGGGCCGGCCGGGCTGATCCTGTTGCGCGACGACGCGGCACCTGCCCCACCGGCCCATACCATCTTCCTGCCCGTGGCCAGCCTTGGTTACACCGCAGCGACCGAGGCCCCTCCGGCGCAGGTCCACGCCTGGCAGCCGGCCGTCTCGCCCGACGGGCGCTGGATGGTGTACGTGGCCGACGACTTGACCGCCGACCGGACCGCGCTGCGGTTGCGGTGGCTTGCGGATAGGTCCGAAACCGTGCTCGCGACGCCCGAGTTGGCGGCTGTGGAAACGCCCACCTTCACGCCGGACGGCCAGGCGGTGGTCTTCGCAGCCCGTTTGCTCGGGCCGTCGGGCCAGCCGGCCAACTGGGAGATCTACCGGGTGACGCTGGACGGGTCCGGACTCACCAACCTAAGCCAGAGCCCGGCCACCGACGAGCGCCGGCCGGTCCTGTCGCGCGACGGGCACAGCCTGGCCTTCGACAGTGATCGCGGCGGCAATGAGGACGTTTACATCATGGACCTCGGCACCGGCGCCACCACCCGCCTGACCGACGATCCCGCGCTCGACCGATTGGCCGCCTTCTCACCCGACGGCACCACGCTCCTCTTCCGCTCCGAGCGCGACGGCAGGAGCCACATTTACAGCGCCCGGCGCGACGGGGGCGTGATCCGCCAGCTCACGCACGGGCCGAGCTACGACACCTACGCCAGCTTCTCGCCCGACGGTCGGACCGTGGTCTTTCAGAGCCAACGCGACTGCCCGCCGCTCGACCGGGTGTATCTGATGAACGCCGACGGCGGCTGGGTGCGAGGGATCGGCGACTCGACGACGCGCTACGCCACGCCGCGCTTCCGCCCCAACGGGCCCGGCCTGGTGCTCAGCGCCTATCGCGACGGACGCTGGCAGGTGGTGGAGCTGCGGAACCTGGAATGAGGTCGCCACGCCGCCTTGCCGCCCACGCTTACACCCCCAAGCGGCCCTCCCGCAGCACCAGTACCCGCCCCGCCACGCGCTCCGCCTCGCCCGCCTCGTGGGTGACGTAGATCAGGCCGGCGCCGCTGTGCCGGATCGAGCGCAGGATAAGGTCGAGCATCTGGGACCGGCGGTCGACATCCAGGTTCGTCAGCGGCTCGTCCAAGATCACCAGCCGGGGATGGGCCGCCAGCGCCCGCGCCAGCGCCACGCGCCGCGCTTCGCCGCCGGAGATCTGGTCGGGATAACGCTCCGCGAACCCCGCCAGACCGACCTCGTCCAATAGCTCCGCCACCCGAGCCTTGGACTCCTCCCCCTTCCTGCCTTGCACCGCGAACGCGATATTTTGCGCTACCGTCATGTGCGGCCACAGCGCGGAAGCCTGAAACACCACCCCGATGCCACGCGCATAGGGTGGGATCAGCACCCGGCCGGCGACGCTCGCCAGCTTCCCATCGATCTCGACCTCGCCCGCCTCCGCCAAGTCCAGGCCGGCGATGATGCGCAAGAGCGTCGTCTTGCCGCTGCCGGAAGGGCCGAGGATGGCGATGGCTTCGCCCGTTCCCAGCCTCAGGTCCACCGCGTCCAGCACGCGGCGCGGGCCGTAGGACTTGACCAGCCCGCGCGCGGCGAGCAGGCCGGGATCGCCGGCACCAGATATCACTCCTCCCGCGGCAGACATCGAGGATTCAGCCATCCCGCCCGCCCGCCAGCAGCCGGCCGCCCAGCACCAGCGCCGCGACGACCAGCCCACCGGTGGCGAGCGTGGCCGCCATGATCAGGAGGGACAGTCCGGCGACGGCATCCGAGGCGCCGAAGTGCAAGTAGTTGTAGATGCGGATGGTCAGCGTGCCGCGCCCCGGGGGTACGACGAGCAAGGTCGCGCCGAGCTCGCCCAGGGTCAGCGCGAAGACCAGGCCGGCGGCGGCGATCAGACCCGGCGCCAGCATCGGCAGGCGCACCTGCAGCCAGCCGGCGGCGGGATGCGCCTGGAACACGCGCGCCGCGTCGACCAGGAGCGGGTCGATCCGCCGGAGCTGCGCCGCCACGACCAGCGCCGCCAGCGGCAGGAAGCGCGCCGCGGCCGCCAGCGCCGGCATCGCGGCGCTGCCGTAGACCGAGGACAGGGCCGGCCGGTTCCACAGCAAGATCAGCCCGATCCCGACCAGCGGCGCCGGCACCGCCAGCGGCAGCGCGACCAGCGCCCACCAGCGCCGGCCCGCCGCCCCACCGCGGGTGAGCATCGGCGCGACCGCCAGCGCGAAGGGCAGGCACAGAGCCGCCGCCGCGAGCGCGACCCCGAGCGAGAAGGCGAGCTCCCGGCGCACCGGCACGATCGTCTCGACGAAGTGCGACCAGCTCCCGACCGCCATCAGCAGGCTGACCAGGGGGACCAGGATTTGCAGGCCGAGGATCACCAGGGCGACCGCCTGCAACACGCGGAATCCCAGCGGCCAGACCGGCGGCGCCGCGGCCGGCGCGCCCCGCCGCGGCGGGCGCTGGGCGGCCTGGCGCCAGCGCGCCTGGATCAGGACGACGATCGCCGCGGTCATCGCCAGGACCGGCACGGCCATCGCCAGCGCGCGCACCACCTCGCCGGTCGCGCTGTAGTCCGCGAAGATCGCCAGCGCATAGACCTGGACCTGGAACAGCGAAGGCACGCTGTAGTCGAGAATGCCAAGGAGGAAGAGCAGGCCGGCGCCGGTCAGGATCAAGGGTCCGGCCAGGGGCAAGGTGATCCGCCGGAACACCGCCCAGTCCGAACGCGCCACGCGGCCGGCTTCGACCAGCTCGGGCGGCACCGAGCCGAGCGCCAGCAGCGCCAGGGCGACCGCGAGCGGCAAGAGCGCCATGAGCTGCACCCAGCCCGCCACGAGCATCCCCGTGCCCGCCAGCCGCGGCAGCCCGAGCCAGGTCAGCCAACTGTTCAGACGAAAGAGCGTGGCGGACCAGGCCAGGGCGTAGATGTAGGCAGGGACCGGAATCATCGCCAGCACCAGCCAACGCAGGTGGCGGCGCGGGCCGCGCCGCCAGCCGTCCAGAACCGTCGCGACGAGCACGCCGACGATCGTCCCCGCCAGCGCCACGCCCAGCGCCAGCCCCGCGCTGCGCGCCAGCAGGTCGCCCTGCCGGCCGAGCGGCAGCGCCAGTATCAGCGCCTCCGATCGCAGTGCGGGCGCGGCGCCCACCGTCCGCACCGCCAGCGCGATGAGCGGCCCGTAAACCAGGAGCAGGAAGATCGCGCGGCCGAGCGCCGCCATGACCTGCCCAGGCGATGGCCAGGCCCAGGCGCGGGCGCCGGCCAGCGTCGGGGCCGGGGCGGTGCTCATGGACTCACGCTCACGCGCCGGATTCCCTCACTGGACGAAGATCTCCGCCATGTCGGTCTTGGCCCGCTCGATGAACTCGGCCACGTCGATCAGGCCCACGCTCATGCCGCGCACGTCGCTGGCGTCGACACAGGCGGCGGCCGCCGTCTCCGCCGGCAGCGGCCGGAGGGCGACCTGAATCCAGCCGCTCTCCACCATGCCGGCCTCGGCCTCCTGGCTGAGCAGGTAGTCGACGAGCTTCTTGCCGGCTTCGGGATTGGGGCCGCCGGCGACCAGGCCGACGGTGTTGGGGATGACCAGGGTACCGATGCCGTCGTCGCCCTGATCCGGGAACACGATCTTGACCGGCGCGCCCTTCTCCACCGCGCCGCAGGCGTCGTCGGTGTCGGTCAGGCCGAAGGCGAGCTGGCCGTCGACGACCAGATCGCGCACGGCGCCGTTGCCGTCCAGGACCCGCACGCCGCGATCGGCGAGCTGCTGGAAGTAAGCTCGCGCGTCCTCATCGCCCCACAGCTTGTACAGCGCCGCGGCCTGGGTGGCCGTCGTCCCGAAGACCGGGTAGGCGATGCCGGTCTGCGCCGCATCGACCGCCGGGTCGAGGAAGTCCTGGATCGAGTCCGGCGTCGCCGCCTCGTCGACCAGGTCGGTGTTGACCAGGATTACCCGCGCCCGCCCGCCCAGGCCGCTCCACCGGCCGTCCGGATCCTTGTACTCGGCGGGAATGTCGGCCGCGTTCGGCGAGGCATAGGCGGCGAGGACGTCTTGCTTGGCCAGGTCGATCGTCTGCGCGAACTCGCCGTTCCACCACACGTCGGCCTGTGGATTGTCCTTCTCCGCGACGAGCCGGTTGACCAGCCCGGTGGTCTTGGCGGCCTCGACGTCGAATACGGGCTGGACCTTGATGCCGGTCTCGGCCTCGAAGGCCCGCAGCACCGGCTCGGAGAAGTTCTGGTCGACCGAGGTGTAGATCACGACCGAGCCGCCGTCAGCAGCCGGGCTGATCGCCAGGTCACCGCCTTGCTCGGCCGGCGTGGGCTCGGCCGCGGCGCTGCCGGCGGTCGGCGCCTGGACCGGCGAGGCACAGGCGACGAGAAAGAGGGTGAGCGTCGTCAGGGGGATGGCGGTCAAGCAGGTGATACGGAAGCGAGGCATGAATCCTTTCCTTCGGCTGTTAGGTTGGGGCAGGGACCTCAGACAATCCGTCCACCGCGTCGAGACTGCCCGGGCTTCACGGCTCCCAACGCGTGATCGGCAGGAAGGCCGGCGCCGCGCCCGGCACCTCCCGCACCCGCACCGAGGCCACGCCGCCGTACTCGCCCGCGACGAAGACGTGCGCGCCATCGATGGCGAGGCGCTCGGCGACGCCCGGCAGCGGCAGGACGTCGGCCTCGCGCGGCACGGCCGGGTCGGAGATGTCGATCACGCGCAGGCCGTTCTGGCCGGCCGCGACGTAGGCGCGATCGCCGTCCAGCACGATGCCGTGCATCGTCCCGGCGGCGAAGAGGGACCCGGCGAGCCGGGGGCTGGCCGGATCGGAGACGTCGACGATGGTCAGGCCCGATGGGCCGCTGCTGACGTAGGCCAGCCCATCCCGGACCTCCACCCCCAGCGCCACCGCCGCCCGTTCGAAGCCGGCCACCTCGCGCGGCTGGGCGGGGTCCGCCAGGCTCAGCACGCGCAGGCCGCCGTTGCGATCCGCTACGTAAGCATGGCTAGCGTCGACCACGACATCCCAGGCGTAGCCCGGTGTGGTCAGCACGCTCACCTCGCGCGGCTGGGCGGGATCGGCGACGTCGATGGTCCGCACGCCGCCCGGCCCATCCGCCACGTAAGCGAAGTCACCGACGACCGTCACCCCCAACGCTTCGCCTGGCGTGTCCAGGCCGCCGATCAAGCGCGGCGCCCGGGGATCGCCGATATCCAGGATCCGCAAGCCCGCCGGCCCGTTGGCGACGAAGGCCCGATCGCCGTCCAGCCAAAGATCGTGCGCCGCGCCGCCGGTGGCGTAGGCGCCCGCCAGGCGCGGCGCGGCGGGATCGCGGACATCCGCGACCACCAGCCCGGCGTAGCCGTCGGCGAGGAAGGCGAAGCCGCCCTGGACCAGCACGCTCTCGACGAAGCTGGGGCTGGCGTAGCGGCCCAGCTCGACCGGCGCGGCGGGATCGGCGAGCTCGACGACGCGCAGGCCCGCGAAGCCGCCCGCCATCGGCGCCTGGCCCTCGACGCCCCAAATGTGGCTCTCGATCATGTCCCGCGAGCCCCCGAGCGGCTGGCCGTTGGCATAGCCGCCCGCGTCGGCGGCCAGGGCCAGGCCATCGTCCACCGCGACGTCCATCAGGATGCCGGTGTCGGTCAGGCGCCCGAGCAGTTGAGGCGCCCCAGGCGTCCCGAGTCCGTACACACCCAACCCACCGCCGCGATCGGCGACGAGGAGCCGGTTGTCGGCGGCAAGCGCCACCGCCTCGGCCGTGCCCGGCGTGTCGACCGCCGAGATCTCGCGCGGCGCGGCGCGGTCGGCGATGTCGATCACCCGCAGCCCGGCGTCGCGGTCGGCGACGTACGCCAGGTCGCCGGCCACCTGCACGTCCGCCGCGTCGCCCGGCGTATCGACGTGGCCGACCTCGAACGGCCGGGTGGGATCGCGCAGGTCGATCACGCGCAGGCCGGTGCCCCAGTCCGCGACCAGGGCATAGCCGCCGGCGTCGAGCGTCACCGCGAGCGCGTCGCCCGGCGTGTCGGCGAAGCCGAGCTCGCGCGGGGCGGCCGGGTCCGCGACGTCGATCACCCGCAGCCCCTCGCCGCCATCCGCCACGTAGGCCAGCTCGCCGCGCACCGCCACATCGTTGGCGAACCAGCCGGTATCGAAGCCACCCAGCAGGCGCGGGGCCCGCGGATCGCCGACGTCGACGATCGCCAGGCCCACGGAGCCCAGCGCGAGGTAGACCCGATCCCCCGCCAGCACCATCCCCTGCACCGCCTCGCCCAGCTCCGCCAGAGCGCCCACGACTTCAGGCTGGGCTGGATCGGCGAGGTTCAGCACCACCAAGCGCTGGCCGACCGCCACGTAAGCGCGGCGATCGCGCGCGATCACGCTGGTCGCCGGCCCGCCGAGCTGGGCGACCATGGCCAGAGCGGCGTCGGACTGGCGCAGCGCGGCATCGGCCGTCGGCGGCGGGTTCGCCGACCGACCCAGCCACGCCCAGCCGGCCAGCGCCAGCACGGCGACGATGGCCATTGCAGCCCACAGCATCATGTCGCGTCGCATCGTCATCGCTCCACCCACCCTTTCCAGCCGCGAACCCGCCCGGCGCGGCGGCCAAAGGCACCACGGCTACGGACGCATCGCTGACTATTATATGACCGTCAATCGTTGCCGTCTACAGGCGAAGACGAATGGTCCGTGACGAGTGTGACCTGCCGTGTGAAAGGGGTGAAAACACCACGGAGGCACAGAGGCCACAGAGAGAGGCTTTCTCTGTGGCCTCTGTGCCTCCGTGGTGCTCTCTGTTGGCCCTCACAGCGCGGCGGGGCGACCCCGAAGGATCGCCCCGCCGCCGTTCATGGTTTGGATTGGGTCTATCGGGTGCAGCTCAGGCCGCGCGGTCGGCCCGCCTCACTCCTCGCCGCCAAGGTCCGGCGCGAAAGCCGGCCCGACTTGGCGGCTCATCATGATGATGTCGAACTTGTTGCCGAGCAGGTCGCGGCCGTGGTCCGGCAGCACGCCGAGCTCCTGGAACTGCAGGCTGCGCAGGTAGCGCAAGGCCGGCAGCTCGTGTGAGCCAACGTCGGCATCGACCCAGGCCAGGCCGAGGTGCGGCGCGAGGTCCAGAAGCTCGCGCATGATCATGTGGCCGATCCCGCGGCGGCGGTACTCAGGGTCGACCGCCATCCGGATATGCCCGACATGCCCCTTCATGTGCTGTCGGTCCAGGTCGATGGCGCCGCCGCCGACCATCCGGTCACCGTCCCACGCCACCAGCACGCGCGAGCGGCCGGTGGCCCAGTTGCTGCACCACTTGGCGACCAGCACGGGGTCGATCACGGCATCGGGGAAGAACCGGCCGCGCTCGTTGACCGGGATGCGCCGGAAGAAGGCCAGGAGGGCATGCTTGTCCGACGGTTGAAGGGGGCGAATCGTCAGCGGCTTGGCGGCCATGTGCTCGCGTACCAGATCACGGTGCGGCACGAAGGCCTCGGTGAAAGCAGGCGTGAGGACGTCTTGAGAGATCATATAACCCGTGCTCCTTGTTGGAAGACCGGCGGCGCCGGCCTCGATCGCGTACCCTGCATTTGGGGATGATGCATTGCCGGCATGGCCGCGCGATAGGCGCGGGCATCCATGCCGGGACCGACGCTGAGCTCAACACGGTGGTCCGGTCGAAGCGACCGGGGTGGCGACGTACGGCCGAGGGCAGCCAGCCGGACCAGGGTTTTTCGCCTACGAAAGCCATGATACCAGATTCCGGACCGGCTTGTCAATTGCAATTCCGTGCAAGATCCCCACGCTCAACCCACGCTGGGGCGGCGCTGGCTCAGCCGCCTTCGCCACCGAGCTCCGCCGGCACCGCCGGCTCGATCTGGCGGGTGAACTGCACGACATCGTGGCGGGCGCCGAGCATGTCGCGGGCGTGGCCGCGAAAGACGCCCACCTCTTGAAACGCCAGGGTCTGCAGCAAGTCCAGCGCCTCTCTCTCGTGCGACAGGGCCTCGGCGTCGACCCAGTCGATCCCGAGATAGGTCGCCAGGTCCAGCGCGGCCAGGGTGATCGCCCGGCCCAGGCCCTGCGAGCGGATCGCGGGATCGACCGACAGCCGGATCTCGGCGGTATGCGACTTGATGAACTGTCGCGCGCGGTGCAGCGTCAGGTCGGCGACGACCTGTTCGCCGGCGCAGGCGACCAGGCTGAGCACGCGCAGCGGGTCGATGGTGCGGCACCACTTGGCGACCAGGGTGGGATCGGCGACATCGTCCCGGAAATAGCGTGCGCGCTCCAGCGCCGGGATCCGCCGGAAGTAGGCGAGCAGGGCGTGCTCGTCCGCGGGTGCCAGCGGGCGAATCGTCACCACCTGGCCGGATGCCAGCGACACTTGGCGCGGGAAGCTGCGCTGCAATACATCGTCGATGTGCTCTCGGGAAACCATGGCTTGCCTCCGTAGGGGACTGAAGTTACAAGCTCATTATACCCGCATTCCGCCGCGCCCAAGGTGGTCCATCGCGTGTCAATTGGGTCCATGATGGGTGCCAATGAGCTGAGCGGACCCGGGCCGGGTGAGCTCGGCAGCTTGGCGAACTTCCGGGAAACGCGGATCAATCACCGCAATTCGACCTTTTCGGCGTTCCGAATTATGCTATGGGTCGAACTCGGCGGCAGGCGCTTTCCCGCGCGAAACCCATCTGGCCCAGCTTGAGCCGCCTGCAACCCCATCGACCCAGGTGCAACCGCGATGACGATCCCCACCGATCTGAGATACACCGCCGACCACGAGTGGCTGAAGCTGGAAGGCAGCCGCGCGCGCGTCGGGATCACCGACTTCGCCCAGGATCAGCTTGGCGACGTGGTCTACGTCGACGTCCCGCCCGCCGGCCGCACCGTCCGCGCCGGCAAGCCCTTCGGCGTGGTCGAGAGCGTCAAGGCCGTGAGCGACCTGTACAGCCCGATCAGCGGTACGGTCACCGAGGCCAACGCCAGGCTCGTCGACGCGCCGGAGCTGGTCAACCAGGACCCCTATGGCGAGGGCTGGATGGTGGTGATCGAGCCGGCGGACCCCGCGGAGATCGACGGGCTGCTCGACGCCGCCGCCTACGAGGCGCTGACGATCCAGGAGGCGGGCGGATGACGCCCGGCGACGACACCTCGGCGCCCGAAGGCGGCGCCGGCGGGCCCGGGCGCAACTCGAACACGCCGGCCGGCGCCACCAACGGATCCGCCCACGGCGATCACCTCGCCCTGCGCGACCTGGCTGCGCTCGAAGCGGTCCGGCGGCGGCTGGCGGCCTGGAGCATCCGCATGACCACGGCTGCCGCGAGCGGCCACCCCTCGACCTGCCTGAGCGCCTCGCACCTGATCACCGCGCTCTACTTCGGCGGCGTGCTCCGCTACGACCCGGCACAGCCGAAGTGGCCGGAGCGCGATCGTTTCGTGCTGAGCAAGGGGCATGGCGCGCCGATCCTCTACGCCGCGCTGGCCGAGCGCGGCGCCTTTCCGACCGAGGACCTGATGCGCCTGCGCACGCTCGGCAGCCCGCTCGAAGGGCATGTCAACGCCCGGCGCTTGCCCTGGATCGAGGCCTCGACCGGCTCGCTAGGCCAGGGCTTGTCGCTGGGGCTCGGGATGGCGCTGGCGGCACGCTTGCAGGAGCGCGACTTCCGGGTCTTCGTCATGACCGGCGACGGCGAGATCGACGAAGGCCAGGTCTGGGAAGCCGCGCTGGCCGCCTCGAAGTACGCGGTCGACAACCTGGTCGCGATCGTCGACCGCAACGGCATGCAGCAGACGGGCGCCAGCGACGCGGTGCTGCCGCTCGAGCCGCTGGAGGACAAGTGGCGCGCCTTCGGCTGGGCGACCCTGGCCATCGACGGCCACGACTGGTCGCAGGTCTTCGCCGCCCTGGACGCGGCGGTGGTGATGCGCGGGCGGCCGGTCGCGATCATCGCTCACACCGTCAAGGGCTACGGCGTCTCACAGATCATGAACGACCTCGGCAACAAGTTCCACGGCGTGCCGCTGGGTCCGGAAGACGCCGAGCGGGCGATTCAGGAGATCCTTTTCGGATGAACATCGGCACGACCCAGGGCCTGGCTTACGGCCGGGCCACCCGCACCGCTTTCGGCGAGGCGCTGGCGGAGCTCGGCGCCGAGTTCCCGCTGCTGGCGGTCGTCGACGGCGACGTCGGAAACTCTACGCGCACCGAGGCCTTCGGCAAGCGCTATCCCGATCGCTTCTTCAACGTCGGCATCGCCGAGAGCAACATGGTCGGCGTCGCCGCCGGCCTGGCGCTCTCCGGCCACATCGTGGTGGCGTCGAGCTTCGCCTCCTTCCTCACCTGCAACGCTTACGACCAGATCCGGATGTGCGTCGGCCTGGCGCATACCAACGTCAAGCTGGTCGGCAGCCATGCCGGCATCTCGATCGGCGAGGACGGCCCGAGCCAGATGGGGATCGAGGACATCGCCTTGATGACCGCCGTTCCGGAGATGGTCGTCCTCGTGCCGGCGGACGAGCGGAGCGCGCATGTGCTGACGCGGCGGATGGTCGAATACGTCGGCCCGGTCTACATGCGCACCGGCCGTCACGACGGCAGCCGAGGCGGCCCCGGTCGTGTACCGGGGGGTGCTGC
>CAZCJG010000077.1:0-15244 GCA_964498575.1 uncultured Anaerolineales bacterium
ACCCTGCACAACCAGCACCGCATCACCTTCATCGACACGCCGGGCCACGAGGCCTTCACCGCGATGCGCGCGCGCGGCGCCCAGGCCACGGATATCGCGATCATCGTGGTGGCGGCCGATGACGGCGTGATGCCGCAGACGCGCGAGGCGCTGGACCACGCGCGGGCGGCCGGCGTGCCGATCATCGTCGCCGTCAACAAGGTCGACCTGGCCGGGGCGAAGCCGGACCGCGTGATGGAGCAGCTCGCGGCGCTGGACCTGGTGCCCGAAGCCTGGGGGGGCGACACCTTCTTCATCAAGGTCTCGGCGCTGACCGGCGCCGGGCTCGACGACCTGCTCGATGCGATCCTCCTGGTCGCCGAGGAGCACCCGCCGCGCGCCAACCCGAACCGCCCGGCGCTGGGCGTGGTGATCGAAGGCGAGATCGACCCGCAGCGCGGGGTGGTGGCCTCGCTCCTGGTCCAGTCCGGCACGCTGCGCCCGGGCGACGTGGTGGTGGTCGCCCAGGGCTTCGGGCGGGTCAAGGCGATGTTCGACGAGCGTGGCCAGCGGCTGCGCGAGGCCGGGCCGGCGATCCCGGCCGCGATCATGGGCTTGTCGGCGGTGCCGGAGGCCGGCGCGCGCTTCGAGGTCGTGCCCAGCGAGAAGGCGGCCAAGCAGCTCGCGGCCGAGCGGGCCGAGCGCGCGCGCGACTACGGGGCCGCGGCGGAAGCGCAGCCGATGACCCTGGAAGAGCTGTTCGCGCGCTCGGCCGCCGGCGAGGCCAAGGCGCTCAACCTCATCGTCAAGACCGACGTCCAGGGCACGCTCGAGCCGGTGGTGACCGCGCTGGAGCAGCTCGCCGGCCCGATCCGGGTCAACATCCTGCGCGCGGCGACCGGCGACATCACGGAATGGGACATCAACCTGGCGGCGGCGTCGGGCGCGGTGGTGATCGGCTTCCGCGTCTCGCCCGACGTGCCCGCCCTGCGCGCGGCGGCGGCCCAGCGGGTGGACGTGCGCGAGTACGAGGTGATCTACAAGCTGGTCGAGGACATCCAGGACGCGCTGACCGGCATGCTCGAGCCGAGGTACGAGGACCGGGAAATCGGCCGGGCCGAGGTGCGGGCGGTGTTCGCGATCTCGAAGCAGGGCAAGATCGCCGGCAGCGCGGTGACCAGCGGCGTGATCCGCCGCAACGCCTCGGTGCGGGTGATGCGGGCCGGCGCGGAGATCGGGCGCAGCACGGTCAGCTCGCTCAAGCGCTTCACGGAGGACGTGCGCGAGGTGCGCGAGGGCTTCGAGTGCGGCATCGGCCTGGCCAGCTTCGACGACTTCCAGACCGGCGACAGCCTGGAGTTCTACACCCGCGAGCGGGTGAGGTAGCGCCATGCCGACCCGCCGGCAGCTCCGGACCAACGCGCTCTTGTTCGAAGAGCTCTCGGTCCTCGTCCCGGCCGAAGCCAGCGAGGACCCGCGGCTGACCAACGTGACCATCACGCGGGTCGAGGCCACCCAAGACCTGTCGACCGCCAAGGTCTACTTCGTCACCGACGGCGACGAGGCCGAGGTGGCCGAGGCCCTGGCGGCGCTCAAGGCCAACGAGGGCGAGCTACGCGGCGACCTGGCCGACCTCGGCCTCCGCCGCCTGCCGCACCTGGTCTTCGCGCGCGACCGCGAGTACGAGAGCGGCGAGCGGGTGCTCGAGATCCTGGCCCGGATCGAAGCGGAGCGGGCGGCGGGTGCGGCGGCGGGCGATGCGTAAGTCTGGGTGCGCGGGCCTCCGGCCCGCACGGACTTGCACGTCCCCAGGTCGGACCGTCGCATGGCCTGTGGGGGTCGGAGGCCCGCGCACCCAGGCTGACGCGCTGTCCATGATTGAGACGCATGAAGGCTGATCCACCCGCCGTCCACCCCAACCTCGCCGCCGCCGCCGCGCTCATCACCCGCTCCGAGCGCATCTGGCTTGGCACCCACCTCGATCCCGACGGCGATGCCATCGGCAGCCTGCTCGGGCTGGGCGGCATCCTCGCCGCGCGCGGCCATGCCGTGACCCTGGCCTGCCAGGACGCGCCGCCGCGCGAAGCGGCCTTCCTGCCGGGCGTCGAGCGCATCGTCGATCGGGGTCCCGAGTCTGGCGCCCACGACCTGGCGATCGCGCTGGACGCGGCCGACGCCGGACGCCTGGGCCGATTGTATTCGCCGGAGTCCTGGGCCCTCCAGCCGACGATCGTGCTGGACCATCATTCCTCCAACCCCGGCTTTGGCGAGATCAATGTGATCGACCCAGCGGCCGCCGCGACGGCCGAGGTGGTGGTCGCGTTGGCGGATGTGCTCGGGGCGGCGATCGACACCGATGCCGCGATCTGCCTCTTGACCGGGCTGGTGACCGACACGCTGGGCTTCCGCACCACCAGCACCACCGCGCGCAGCCTGGCCTGCGCCGGGCGGTTGGTCCAGGGCGGCGCCTCGCTGGCGGACATCGCGCAGCGGGTCTTCTTCACCCAGCCGCTCGCGACCCTGCGCCTGACCGGCCGGGTGCTGGACCAGGTCGAGCTCGACGGTCCCTTCGCGCTGGCCTGGGTCAGCCAGGCCGACCTGGCCGAGTTCGGGGTCGGGATGGACGAGCTGCAAGACGTGACGCGCCAGCTCCAGACCGCGGCCGAGCCGAGCGCCATCGCCTTCGTCCGCGAGCGGCCGGACGGCGCCTTCGACGTCTCGCTGCGCTCCAAGCCCGGCGTCAACCTGGTCCCTGCCGCCCTGGCGCTCGGAGGTGGGGGCCACCCGCAAGCCTCCGGCGCCACCGTGCCCGGCCCGCTGGCGGACGCGCTGGCGGCGGTCCGCCAGGCGCTGGCGGCGCATGTGGCGCTGCCGGCGCGGGACAGTCGGTGACGGACAAGCCGGCGATGGATGCCCTGCCGGCAGGGGCGCCAGCGGTCGATTCCCCATCGGCTGACGCGGGCGCGCCTCTTCGCCCCGCCTGGCTCGATCGCCTGCAGCGCGACCCCGGCGCGCTGATCCCGCTCCTACCGGCGGGCACGCTGCCCGCAGCGCCCGCGAGGAGCGGTGATCGAGCCGACGTCGCTACCCACACCGGCGCCCCGCCCAAGAGCGGCATCCTGTGCATCGACAAGCCGGGCGGGCGGACCAGCCACGATGTCGTCGCGGCGGTGCGCCGCGCTTCGGGCGAGCGGCGGGTGGGGCACGCGGGGACGCTGGACCCGCTGGCGACCGGCGTCCTGGTGGTCTGCCTCGGCTCGGCGACGCGGGTGATCGACGAGATCCAGGCGATGCCCAAGACCTACCGGGCGCGGGTACGGCTGGGCGCGCGGACCAGCACCGGCGATGCCGAAGGCGCGGTCGTCGAAACGCATGACCCGGCCGGGATCACGCGGGCGGCGGTGGAAGCGGCGCTGGAGGCTTTTCGCGGCGAGATCCTGCAGATCCCGCCGATGGTCTCCGCGCTGAAGCACGAAGGCAAGCGCCTCTACGATCTGGCGCGTCAAGGCATCGAAGTCGAGCGCGCGCCGCGGCCGGTGACGGTGTACGCGATCGAGCTGTCGGACTGGGAGCCGCCCGAGTTCACGCTGCGGATGGAGGTGTCCAAGGGCACCTACGTCCGCGCGATCGCCGACGACCTCGGTCGGGCGCTGGGGGTGGGCGCGCACCTGGTCGCGCTGGAGCGGCTGGCGGTCGGGCGCTTCACCCTGGAAGCGGCCGAGCGCCTGGCGCGGGTGGTGGAAGCCTTCGTCGAGGGCTGGTGGCCGGCGCTCTTGCATCCGCTGGACAGCGCCCTCGTGGACTACGCGGCGCTGGTGGTCGACGCCGAGCGCGAGGCGGCGCTGCGCCACGGGCAGCAGATCGCGGGCCCGCCGCCGAATCCCGAGACGACCGCGCAGGTGCGGGCTTACGACCCCGAGGGCCGCTTCATCGGTCTGATCGCCTGGGACGACGTGACGCAGCGATGGCAACCGACGCGGATCTTCCCGAAGGCGGGGTGAGCGCGCGGAGCGGCCCTCACCCCCCTGGTTGCCCCACCGCGCCAAACGGCGGCGCGGCGGGGGCCCCTGCCCCCTCTCCCAAAACGGCTGGGAGAGGGGGAGCATCGTTGGGGTAGGGCTGACGCGTGGCGGGATCGAGCGATTCCAGGGGCCACGACGGGCCCGTTGTCCTGACCCTGGGCAAGTTCGACGGCGTGCATGTCGGCCATCGCGCGGTGATCGCGCGGCTGATCGCGGAGGCCGGCGCGCGCGGCGCCCTGAGCGCAGTGTTGATCCTGCATCCCAATCCGGTCACGGTCCTGGCCGGGCAGCGCGTGCCGATCCTGACCACGGTCGGCGAGCGCGCGGCGCGGCTGCGCGGCTTGGGGGTCGACATCGCCCAGCCCTGGGTGTTCGACCGCGACCTCGCCCGGCTTGATCCCGCGGCCTTCCTCGATCGACTCGGCCAGCGCTTCGACCTGCGCGCCCTGGTCGTGGGGCCGGACTTCGCCTTCGGGCGGGATCGCTCGGGCGATATCGGAACGCTGCGGGCCTTAGGCCGGTCGCGCGGCTTCGACGTCGTGGTCGCCGAGCCGCTCTTGGTCGAGGGCGAGCGGGTCGGCAGCCGGCGGATCAAGCGCCTGATCGAAGCCGGCGACATCGCCGCCGCCCGCGCGCTGCTCTGCGCCCCGCCGTGCCTGACCGGCACGGTCGTCCACGGCGCAAGGCGCGGCCGCGCGTTGGGCTTCCCGACCGCCAACCTCGACTTGACCGACGATTTCGTGGTGCCGGGCAACGGGATCTACACGGTGCGGGCGCGGTGGGATGATCCAAATCCACCCGGTGGCGGTGCGTCGGACAACAACGGATGGGTGGACGGAGTGGCGGCCATCGGCGTCCGGCCGACCTTCGACAACGGGCCGCGCTCGATCGAGGTTTACCTCCTGGACTGGAGCGGCGACCTGTACGGGCGGCGGATGACGATCGAGTTCCTGGCCTGGCAGCGCGGCGAGGTACGCTTCGACAGCGTAGAGGCGCTGGTGGCGCAGATGCACGCGGACGTGGCGGTGGCGCGGAGGAATTTGGCGGGAATTGGCGGAGTGTTGGAACCATTGGGTGATCTGTGACTTGGAGCTGCCCCGGTCTGGTGGACTCCTTTCCCAAAGGATAATCTGTCCACCAAACCCGGGCAACTCCATCGTCGGGCACCTTGCCGCGTGATCGCGCCGGCCGACGCGGAGGGTAATCGCTCGCGCTTGAACGATGCAAAGGCTGCTGCGCAGGCCCTGTCAGCACCGCAGGGCTTCGTGAAGCGGAGCGCGAGCGTTTACCTCTGCGTCGATGCGCGACGCGACCCGCAAGATCTCGAACGGACCAACATTCCCCGGTCATTGGGTCAACCTTCATGCGCTCCGTGTAGATCAGAACAAACGCGCTGGGGCGCCATGAAGCACGCCTCCTGCAAAACTTGCCCTGGTTTCCGCGAAGTCAGAGTGAGAGATTACCTTAATCTGCCCACAATCCCGTAGACAGCAACGGTGGGGAAGCCCTCATAGAAGATGCCTTGACAATATCGAGTTATCGATGTAGCATATTGGCGAAACCATCGAAGGACAACACTGACGCCAATGGGGGAGGATGTTCCAATGGGTCGCACGCACATTTCATTATGGAGATGTATTATTGCAGGTCTTGTTGGACTAATTGTGTTGATTGTACAATTTTTGACTCCACTACCTCAACCCTCGAAGTGGGCTGGTGCAGGGTTATCATGCAAGTGGGATGCCAAGCAAGTGCTGTCTCAGGCATCGTATTTCGCAGGCAGCGCGGTCGATTCGACTCGATGGCCACGGGAGTGGTACCTGTATGGGGGATTCAATCAGAACCACGAGGCCATGCGGCGCATCAGAGTGATTTCGGCGAATTTAGCGCCGGAAGGCAATCTGTCGATTACTGATAACGACATCCCTGTCCAAGCCCAGGCTGTAATTGGCACATCTGGTGCGTTTCGATCTGCTGAACAAAGTGCGGCCTACTTCTTCGGTGGTGCTGCAAATGATGGTAAAGTAACTACAGAGGTTTTTTCGTTTGATAAGGGATCCGGATGGGTACCAGTTACCGTCACATCCGCTATCACAAGTACGTTCAAAGGAAGTGCGTTTGCCTCAACCGTTTGGTTGCCTTCTCTTGATCTGTTTTTGGTGGTGGGGGGTGCCAACGAGTGCTCTCGACTTGATGAGTATCCTTTTCTGACCTGCAGTAGAGCAGGGAACCTTGGCACACAGGTTCTGCGACGGATTGACCACAATACGCTTGAACTCGTGGCCGTAATGCGAGGTGGACCAGGAGATTTGTTTGGGCACAGCATGGTTGTGGTTCCCGACATGGAGCAGCCAGCAGTCATTTCGATAGGCGGATCCAAGGATGGACAGTCGGCCGAGCCACGCACCTCCTATCGCCTGGAATTGACTGGAGTAGGGGTTGCTAATGTTCGCAACCTTCAGTGGCAACCTTACTCAATTGAGAACCAGCAACTGGTACGCCTTGTTCATCCTCAGACCGTGCTTACCGAAGCACCATACCAACTGCTCGTTCATGGGGGATACTCGAGTGTATCTGGACCCGAGAATATGGATACATGGCATCTCGACTTGACAACCGATCCTCCGAAGTGGACCTCGATTGCGCGTTTGCCTTCGGGAGCCGTAGGCGGTAGTCTTGTCTCCATGGGAAAACACCGACGACAAGGAGGGATATTCGATATTGCCCTTTACGTCGGAGGTGTGAGCAAGAATGGAACGGTAAACCCGAATATTCACGAGCTTGCGTGCACGGTAGCTTCACCGTCACACACACCCACCTCAACGCCATCCCCAACTCAGACGCCTACCCCAGGACCAAGCCCGACTCCAACATCAAATTGTCCTGTGCCTGCCGTCGAAGGAGTGTACTTTTGGCGCGCACAGCGCTCTTATTGTCACTTCTCCACCACTTCGATTGAGAACTTCGCACATACACCTTTAGAGGACAACGCTATTGACTCGCTGTGCGCAATTCCAAAAGGGCGCTGGCATGTCAGGCTTTTCAAGGCGCCAGGAGCTATTGGGACTCCCGACTTAACCATACCCATGGCCGCTTGTCTCGAAGACCTCAGTGGCGCACCGCTCCGAGATGATATCTCCTCCGCTGCAATCGAATTTATTACAATCCCAAGCCCTATTTCGCTCAAGACAGACACTCCAACGCCAACCTTCACACCTAGTGCGACTCCAACATCTACGGAAACCCTCACTGCGACGCCATCGTCAACCGCTACTGAGACACCATCACCCAGCGCGACACCATCGCCCAGCATTACGCCAACACCAAGCCCAACCCTTGAGCCAACACCCGTTTCGGTAACTCCAACGGAGATTGCTTCAGCAACGGCAACCCTGCAACCCCGTGGTTGCCAGCGTGGGATCAATGCCGTCTGTTTCTGTGCGTCGGACTTGTATAACGAGCCCTGTATTACAACTCGTGATTATGTCGATGACTTCCGCGAAGTCTTTGGAGACAATCCGATGTTGTCCGTGGACTGGGATCCTCCCATTCGCAACTGGAAGGTGATTCTCTACACAGAACCACACCAACAACAAGGATCACGTTGTGACGAGCTATTGGCACCCGATCCTGTGATCCGTCAAGGACCATGTGGTGACAGAGTGCGCTCTGCCGAGGTGATTGCGATCACACCAACCCCAAGTGACATACTGACGCCAACGCTCACGTATACGCCAACAACGACCGCGACATTCACACCTAGTACAACTTCAACCGTGACCCCGACGGAGACGGCTATACCGACGGAGACGGCTACACCGACGGCTACATCCACGGCAACGGCAACAGCTAGTCTTACGCCAACGTTTGCGCCCTGCATTCCCGAGGATGAAGTTGCGTTCTTCGCAGGTGAGTTGTTCACGGGTCCCTGTCACGAAACCACGGTGGACGTGGCTGACTTCGGCGTCACTGCTGTTGGCAAGGAAGGTGCCGCATCAGTGGTTCTTGATCCCAAGGATGGATGGTGGGTGTGGGGATACCCGGAAACCGAATTCAGGACAAATGATCAAATGCGACACCCCCGGCTTGTCACTGTCTCCGATCCGGAGTTCACCCCGCGATTCAAGTCGGCCAAGGTGAGGCGTGTCCATAGAATCTATTTGCCTAGCCTTGAAACTGACCGCCCAATACGGGAAGACTCGTGCCCTCGTGACCTTGACAGCGAGAAAGAGACCAACGATACCGATGGCAATGCCGACCTCCAAGGCTTGATCTGCCCTGACAGGCGTTTGAGAGGACGTATTTACACCGATGACAAGGGGTCTATGCCTGATCAACAAGACACTGTCGACATGTATCGCCTGGCTGTGAACAATCCTGGTAGGATTCGTATGTCCATCGATCAGATTCCTTCGTCGGGAACGCTAGACCTGATGTTGTTCTTGAGGGGTGATCCACTGCCGATAGTCGTGTCAACGCCTGGACCGGCACAGCGTAAGGAGATTGACTTCGAACTCGGTCAGCGGCAGCTCATAGCCTACGCGGCTGTTGTGGGGCGTCGCCCTGAGGACCAGTCTGAGGATTACTATTGGTTCAGATGGTCAGACAGGTTCCTGGTAGGTGAGCGCGAGATGAACGGAGCGCTGGACTTTGCAGATCTGGAGCCTCCAATCGGCGGCCAGCGACCATTGCCGACACCACCGGTACCGGAGATTCTTGGACGTCTGTGGGATCTTGACCTGCGTGAAAACCCGATCTGTCGTCTGCCAGGTAATGAGCGTTTCTGCGAGCAAGATGTCGTTGATCTTTACCGCTTGGAACCTGAAAACACTTCCAATATCAGGATCGTGCTCAATGGCCCACCAGTCGAATGTGGTTCGATTACCTTTCAACTGTTTCGCGATCGAGAGTGGATACAGCCGGTTGCGGTCGACTCGCCTGTGCCAGGTGCGACTACGCGCGTTGGCGCGGACTACTTCCTCGACCCGCTGGGGCCTGGCCAGGCATACTACATTCAAGTCTCCCATTTCGTTCCGTCGAGCGAATCATGCAGACGAAGCACGCCTGGAGTAAGCGAGCAATACTATACCATCGGCTGGAGCAGCTTGCTTGAGCGACCACGACGCTAGTACCTCGCCACCTTGAAATCTGTGGGCGCTGCGTAGTCGAGGGCGGCATGCGATCAACCCACAAGGTTCTCGGTGGTGGAGTACTAGTGCCGAAGCGACAAACCATGGCATGGCCGGATGCTGTAGCGCACGCACTATGGTGAGACCGTGAGTCGATTTCCGAGGTGTTCATGATCTAATAGAGAATTTCATGGTGACTTGGAGCATCAAGGATGGTTCCGGTTCAGACTAGTACACTGTAGGAGGACATAATGACTACACAGGAACCAAGTGGCACGAGAGTGGATGCAGCGCCAGTTCTCAGAGAAGCTGAGCCACGGGTTGCGGAGCAAGATCCTGAGCACGAGATTGAGGAATCTCGGCGTTCTGGCTTTCGATTGGGATTCGCAGAGGGAACGATTACCGGGATCTTAGGATTACTGATTGGACTTGCAGGGTTGTATATCGCATTCGAAGAGTATCGATCCAGAACGGCCGAACGGCTACTAGAGGCAACACAGGCACAGGCGGCAGCGCTGCAGGCACAGTCGACCCAAGCAGTTGCGGCTAGTCGTTCGATGGCCGAGTTCATGGAAAAAATCATCGACATCAACACCGAGCGGTTACAGCAGATCCTTGAGGAGATCCGAGACCTCCGAGTGCAGCTAAGCTCAGATTCACCAATGTCCACCGCGGATAGATCCGCAGCCGAGGCAAGGTTGAACATTCTGAGTTCCGAAGCCCAAACTCTGGAGAACGAGATTCGGAGCCTTGAAGAGTCCAGCAACAGAAACCTGGCCACGCTTGGCGCAACGCCACTACCTACCACAGACCTGACCGCGATCGCGCCACGTCCGATATCCCATAGCGCCACGCCTGCGCGTGCCACGAGGGCACCTCGACCACCGGCGACAGAACCTCGGCCAACCGCCGAAGCGCCGCCAGGCACTACAGCGGCACCTCTCCCAACTGCCGAGCCTGACCCTACGGACTCCCCAGCGCCTGCTAACACATCGGAGCTGCCCACGCCAGGACCTGAGAAAACAGACCCTTCCCCCGAACAGACCAGCGACCCCCGCTGCGGCAACGGAGGCCCGGGCGATCCCTGCGCGCCAACCCCGCCGTAGATCAGGCGTGTGGAGCGAATGGCCCGCAGAGGTTCGTCAAGGGGTCGCCAATCCCCGCCCCAGCTCGTACAAGCACACCGCCGACGCCACGCCCACGTTGAGCGAAGCGCCGCGGGCCATCGGGATTTGGCAGACCGCGTCGCAGAGCGCGAGCGTCGCCGGCAGCACGCCGGTGTCCTCGGAGCCGAAGACGAGGCCGATGCGGTCCGCGCGCGGCAGCTCCCAGATCGGGCGCGCGTCCGCCGCCAGCTCGGCGCCGACGAGGGTGACGCCCCAGTCGGCCTTCAGCCGGGCGAGATCGCCCGGCCAGTCCTCGCTCACCGCGTAGGGCAGCGACAGCACATGGCCGATCGAGGTGCGGATCGCCTTGCGGTAGAGCGGGTCGCAGCAGTGACGGTCCAGCACCACCCCGTCCGCCCCGAAGGCCGCCGCGTTGCGGAACAAGGCGCCGACGTTGTCGACGTCGAACAGCCGCTCCGCCAGGACCAGAGTCAGCCGCGGCCGGCCGCGCAGGTGGCCGAGGGCGGGCTCGATCGTCAGCGCCTCGGGCGGCAGCCGGTAGCCGCTGGCCAGGACGCCGCGGTGGACCTTGTAGCCGGCGATGGCCGACGCGAGGCGCTGCTCGACCACGCAGACCGGCGTCTCCGGCGGCAGCGCGGCCAGCGCGTCGGCCAGGCGGGCGTACTTCGACGGGGTGAGGAGCACGGCGTGGATGCGTTCGGGCGTGCGCAGGAGCTGGCGCAGCACCATCTCGGACTCGGCCATGAACAGGCCGTCGTCTCGCCGCAGGTCCTTGTCCGGCACGTCGCGGAAGACGTCGAGGCGCGGGTCGTCGGGAGAGCTGATGGTGATGGCTGGAGGCACGGTCATCCAACTGGGACTTGGGGATACGCGGGTCGTACAGCTTGAGCGCGAGCCGAGCCGCCCGCCGCTTGGGCCGGGTCGCTGGCCGCGGCCGATCGGACCGGCCGGCGCTCGCTGTACACCCGCGGGCAGATTGTATACCATTCCGGCGTCGTCAATCGCACATCACCCGGAGGAGAATCCATTTTGAACCGCACTAGCATGGCCGGGCGCATGATCGGCGCCGCGCTCCTGGACAAGCAGGTCTACCACGAGGTCGAGCACAACACCAGCCTGGACCGCGAGGCGCTGAAGGTCGTGGTGTTGGCCGTGCTGGCCGACGGCATCGGCATGGCGCTGGCCTACTGGCTGGGCGGCGGCAGCCCGAACCTCGTCGGCCTCGCGCTCCGGCTCGGCTTCGCCGTCGTCGTCGGCATCTTCGTCTACTGGGTCTGGGCCTTCGTCACCTACTACGTCGGGACCAGCCTGTTCAAGGGCAAGGCCGACGTCGGCCAGCTCCGGCGGACCATCGGCTACGCCCAGACCCCGCGCGCCCTCGGCCTCTTCGCCTTCCTACCGACGATCGGCCCCTTCCTCAGCACGCTCGCCTTCCTCTGGGCCTTCGTCGCCGGCGTGGTCGCGATTCGCGAGGCGCTGGACTTTTCCCTCGGCAAGACCATCGCCACCGTGTTCCTGGGCTGGATCCTGGCGATGTTCCTGTTCTTCTTCCTCGCCTATCTGGTGGGCATTCCGTACATCATGATGGCATCCGGATCCTGATGGCGTTCTGACCGGGGCCCGCGCCCCGAAGGCGTGGCGTCCCTCCGGAAATCGCCACTTTGCGCTTGCGGCGGGCGAGTCGATGTCACGCCCGCCGCCGGCGGGGCGTTCTATCTCACCAACGGAACATGGGCCGCGGCGGTGTCCGCCGCGGCCGCTTGGTGCACGCGCCCGATCCTCAATCCGGAAGGAGACCCCCGCCCATGCCATCCATCCCTCGCCTGCGGCACCTGCCGCGGCTCCTCATCCCGATCGCCCTGCTGTCGCTCGCGCCCTCGGCCGTGGGCCATGCGACATCGATTCAGCCCGCGACCGCCTCCGCCTTGCTGACCGAGGGCCAGGCTGCGACCGCGCCCCAGTCCATCGAGGGGCTTGCGGACGGGTCCGGCGGGGTCGTCGACCTGCAAACGCCGGTCGAAATCCTGCGCGACCAAGCCGAGCGCGCGCCCGAGGACAAGCTCCAGCCCGCCCTGCGCGCCGTCGCCGAGGGCGGCGGGGCGGAGCGCACCGAGTACGTCGTCGTGCGATCGGCGACGGCCGTCGACCTGCGCGCCTTCGATCCGCACGTCCACGCCTTCACCTGGCCCGCCGGCGAGCACCTCGCGATCCTGCGCGTTGCCCCGCGCGACATCGCGCGGATTGCCGCGCTGCCCGGCGTGGCTTCGGTGGAGAGCGGCGACCCGCTGGAGCAGGTGGGGGGTGCGGTGGACAGAGTGGATATGGTGGACGTAGTGAACGCGGCGGGTGTGGTGGACGCAGGGGGCGTGGTGGATACAGTGGACCTGCGGGGGCGGTTGGCGGCGGCTCCGGGCTGGGTTGAACCACAGGCTGATCCCTCTCGGCAAGCTGTGGAACCATCGCACGCTGGCCTCGGGGCCGCCTCGCGCGATGGCCGGCCCCCCGCCCCCGACGCCTGGTTCGACGTCCGCGCCGGGCACGGGACGGCGGATGCCTGGGCGCAGGGCTTTTCCGGCGAGGGTGTGACGATGGCGGTGCTGGATACCGGGGTGGACTTCGGGCACCCGGACATGCACGACACCTGGAAGGTGCTGCCGGAAGGCCATCCCTACGCCGGCTGGCCGCAGGCCTACGATCCCGGCGGCGTCTACCACTACATGCTGGACACCCAGCCGGGCAGCACGACCCAGCTCACGCGCCAGGCGCAGAGCGGCATCATCCAGACCTATCAGAGCTCGAACGTGACCGAGCGCGAGATCGACGGCACGATGCGCCGGACCGCCTGCTTCCGGCCGCTGAAGAGCAACCGCCAGCTCGGCGAGGAGGACTGCGCGTACATCGTCCCCGAGTCCAAGAGCGGCCGCCCGCGCTACGGCCACCACCCGGACGGCGCGCTCAACGGGCCGGCCAACGACCCGAACAGTCAGTTCATGGGTGTCCTCCAGATCGACGCCGCGGCCGCGGGGGTCTACGACACCGTCTACGTCGACCTGGACCGCGACCACGACTTCACCGACGAGAAGCCGGTGACCAGGGCCAGCCCGCTCTCCTGGCGCGACATGACCGGCGACGGCATCGCGGACCTCTCGGGCGGGCTGCTGTACTTCATCGCCGACAGTGAGCTGCCGCTGCCGGGCGCCTATCTGTGGGGCATCGAAGGGCGGGTGCCGGAGGCCGGGTCCGTGGTCGCGATGTTCTACGACACCGCCAACCACGGCACGTTGTGCGCCTCGAACATGGTCTCGCAGGGCCGGCTGGGCGTGCCGGAGGACATCAACCTGAACTTCGAGGACCTGCCCAACGGCCGCCCCGATGCGATCAACCCCGGCGCGGCGCCCGACGCGCGGTTGGTGGCGGTGATCGTCTTCACCGGCCCCAGCCTGCTGGTCATCGACAGTGCCTGGCGCTACGTCACGCTGGGGCATGATCCCGACCGCGACGACGACGCGATCCAGCTTTCCTCCAACTCCTACGTCTTCTCGGGCGTGGAGGACGGCGGCTGGGACAGCACGTGGTCGCGGCCGATCGACTACTACAACCAGACCTACAGCCCGAGCACGATCTGGACCGGCGGGACCGGCAACGGCGGGCCGGGCTACGGCACGACGATGCCGCCCCTGCCGCTGGCCAGTGTCAAGGTCGCCGGCACCACCCAATCCGGCTCGACCGGCACCGACTCGATCGCCACGACCGACCAGATCACCTTCGGCGACATCGTCCCCTTCTCCAACCGCGGGCCGACCTCGGATGGGCGGCTGGGGCCGGACATCGCCGCGGACGGGGCCAACGCTTCCGGCAGCCTGCCGATCAACCTGGTCTTCGGCGGGGCCACCGGCCTGCGGCCCGAGCAGCGCAACGGCGCCTACGCCACGGTCACCTGGGGCGGCACCAGCCGCTCGGGCCCCGTGCAGGCGGGCAACCTGGCGCTGATCTACCAGGCGTACAAGGCCAAGCACGGTCACTGGCCGACCTGGCAGGAAGCCCAGGCGCTGGTGATGGCCGGCGCGCGCTACCAGGGCTACGATCCCTTCTCGACCGGCGCGGGCGCGCTGGACGCCGGCGATTCGACACGCGTCGCTTCAGGCGCGCACGGCGTCTACGCGCTGCCGCCGAAGTGGAACCCCGGCGACTACCGCGGCACGGTCTACCCCGCCTTCACCAAGCTGGTCCAGGCCGGCCAGACGGCGCATGGGGCGATCAAGCTGGTCAACCCGAGCGCCGAGCCGCTGGAGCTCACGCTAAGCCAGGGGACGCCGCGCAAGATCGGCGCGATCGAGGGCGAGATCGCGACCGACGGCGCCGGCCTCTCGCCGCTCTCGGGCCTGGCGCCGGACTACCTGGTGGCGCTGGACCGCGAGGACATCCCGGCGGGCACCGAGCTGATGGTCGTGCGCGCGATCTACCCGCTCGACGAGGTCGAGACGCTCGATCCCGCCACGGGCGTCGGCGACTACCGCCTGGAGCGGCAGTTCAGCCTGGCGGTGTACCAGCATACCGACCGCGACGGCGACGGTAAGCTGTGGGAGGACGCGGACGGCAACGGTGTGGTCGGCCACCCCTTGCTCGAGGGCGCGACCCAGGGCATCGACCGCGCCCCGGCGATCGACTACGGCATGGCCGAGATCGACCAGAACGAGTACGTGCGCTTCGCCAACACCAACCAGCATATGTCCAACCTCCAGCTCTGGGTGCACCATCCGCTGGAGCGCTGGAAGGACGGCCTGTACATCGGGCTGACCAACACCCAGTACTGCACCGGGGCGAACAACTGCACGGGACGGGCGGCGGACGCGCCGAACCCGACGGTGCGCTACCGGGTGGACTTCTACCGCTGGGAGGCGTGGGGCTGGCTGGGATTGCCGGCGCGCCCGCGCCTGACCGTGCCGGCCGGCGGCGAGCTCAGCTTCGACGCGACGCTCGCGATCCC
>CAZCJG010000078.1:0-15119 GCA_964498575.1 uncultured Anaerolineales bacterium
CCCTGCGCGGCCCAGAAGCGTTCCAGGCGGCTGACGGCGTCTTGAAAGGTCAGGCGGTCGGCGGTCATGATGGCGGTAACCTATGGGGTGATGCGCGCGGATGACGCGGTGAGCTAGGGTGACGATCGGCGAGGGCGAGCGGTCGGCGTCGAGCGGGCGGCTAGCGGTCGGCGGCCGGCCGGGGCTGGAGCCCCAACGGCTCGGCCACGCGCCGCAGCCCCCTGAGGAAGGCGACGCTGTTGAGGTCGCGCTCCAGCACGTGCCGGATGTAGGCATGCAGCAGGCGCTCGAGCACGCCGCGGGTGGTCGGGCTCAGCTCCAGGCGCCCCACCATCGCCCATTCGCGCGTCTGCAGGAAGCGCAGCACGCGGAAGCTGCGCTCGTCCAGCGGCAGGGCGTCGGGGTGCCGCTCGGCACAGGCCGCGCACAGCACGCCGCCGGCCTCGGGGCTGAAGGCATTGCCCTCGGCCTGGACCTCGCCGCCGCAGGCCACGCACTGGAACAGCTCCGGCCGGTAGCCGAGCAGGCCGAGCAGACGCAGCTCGAAGTAGCGCGCGACCAGCGAGGGGTCGGGTGCCTCGGCCAGCGACGTCAGCGCGTCGCGCAGCAGGTCGAAGGTCGCCGGGCTGGCCACGCCTTCCTCGGTCAGGCGGTCGACGAGCTCGGCGATGTGGTAGGCGTAGGTGGTGCGGATCAAGTCCTCGCGCAGCGCCTGGAAGGGCTGGATGGTCTCGGCCTGGGTCACGACGTCCAGGCTGCGCCCCTGGGCCAGGAGCAGCCCGGTGTGGGTGAACAGCTCGACATGCCCGCTCTTGCGGCTGGCGATGCGGCGCACGCCCTTGGCGATGGCGCTGGTCTTGCCGCGATCCGGCGTGTACAGCGTGAGGATGCGGTCGGCCTCGCCAAAGTCGCGGCGCTTGAGCACAATGGCTTCGATACGGTAGAGGCGGATCCGGTTCACAATGGGATTATAGCGCGTCCGCCCGCTCACCCCAAGGGCCGCCCGGCGAGCTTCACGCGGCTGTACAAGCATGGTGCACGGTTCACCGTGGATCTGCCGCGAGCGAGAGCCTTATCTCCAAATGTCTGCTACACAAGCCGGCGCTATAATCCGCCGCCGTGCCCATCCCCACCGCCGTCTTCTTCCAACGCCTGGGCGAAGGCGCCGCGCTCGCCGCGCTGGTGACGGTGCCGCTGTACTTCACGGTTTTCACCGACCGGGTGTTCGAGCCGGACAAGGCCGGCCTGCTGCGCTCCCTGGCGCTGGTCGCCCTGGCCGCCGGCCTGGTCGCGTGGCGGGCCCGGCGAGCGGATGATCGAGGTCGGAGCGATGGGTCCGGTGGCCGCCGACGGCCGGGCGAGCTCGCACGCACCCTGTCGCGCCACCCCATCCTGCTGGCCGCGGGCGCGGTGTGGATCGCCGAATGCCTCTCGACGCTGGTTTCGGTCGCGCCGTGGACCAGCGTGATGGGTAGCTTCAGCCGCGGGCAGGGGCTCTACACCAGCACGATGCTGGGGGTGATGCTGATCATGGGGGCCGTGATCGCCGCCCGGCCCGGCGGGACGGCCCGCCTCGCGGCCTTCGTCGGCGTCACGGTCTTCCCGGCGGGCCTCTACGGGGTGATCCAGTCCTACAACCTGGACCCGCTGCCGTGGGGGGGCGACGTGACCAGCCGGGTGGTCGGCCCGGCGGGCGCGAGCGTGTTCTTCGGCGCGCATCTGGTGATGGCGCTGCCCTTCGCGGCCTGGCCGGCGGCGTCGGCCTGGGCGCGGTCCCGGCGCGACCCGTCGCCGCGCGCCGTGCTCGGCCTGGCGGCCTGGCTGGTCACCCTGGCGCTCGGGCTGTGGGCGCTCCTGCTCTCGGGCAGCCGCGGGCCGATTCTCGGGCTGGGAGCGGGGCTGGCGATTCTCGGGCTGGCGGCGCTGGCGCGCGCCGGGCGCTGGCGGGCGGCGCTGGGCCTGGCCGGGCTCGGCACGGCGCTGGTGGCGGCGATCATCGGGCTGAACGTGATCGCCATGCAGGGAGGAGCCCTCGGCCTGCCCCAACTGAGCGGCTTACCGCTGCTCGGCCGGCTGTCGCGCGCGCTCGATCCCGAGAACAGCACCACCCGCGTGCGGCTGCGGCTGTGGGACGGCACCACCCTGGCGCTCGCCGCCGCGGGGCCGCGGCTGGCGGTCGGCCACGGTCCCGAGTCGATGGACCTGATCTATGCCCCGTTCTACCCGCCGATCCTGGCCTACGACGAGCCGCGCGGCTGGGTGCCGGACCGCGCGCACAACCTGGCGCTGGACAGCCTGGTGACGACGGGCGCGCTGGGGCTGATCGCCCGACTGGCCTTCTTTACCGCGCTGGTCGACGCCTGCCTGGCCGCCTTCGGCCTGCTGGGCGCGCGGCGCCAGTGGCTCGCGTTCTGGCTCGGCGGCGGCGCGGCCGGGCTGCTGGCCGGCCGGGCGCTGGCCCCCGCCCTGCGCCCGCACCTCACCGGCACCGCCTTGCCGGAGTGGACCGGGGCGCAGGCATGGCTGCTCGCCGGCCCGGGCCTGGGTCTGGGTCTCGTCGCGGGCCTCGCGCTCTGGCTGGTCTTCGCAGCGCGGCGGCGAGTGGATCAGGGTGAGCTTTCAGCGCAACCGGACGCCGAAAGGCCGGAGCGCCTGGGGCATGGGGATTCCCCGGCTCAACTTGGAGAAGGTCCGCGGATTGGTCCCCAACCACCCGAACGCCTGCCCTTCGCCGCCGCCGCGCTGGTCGCGGTGGTCGCGCACTGGACCGAGCTGCAGGTCGGCTTCAGCATCACCTCGACGCAGTTGGTGCTGGCGGTTGTCGCCGGGGGTCTGGTTGGACTGGGCTGGCCGAGCCGCGGGGCGGTGGATCGTCCTCGCCTGATGCCGCGCGATCTGGGCGGTGCCTTCGCCGCCGTGCTCGCCGGGTTCACCTTGATCTTCGACTTCGGGCGCTTCGGCACGGTCGCCGGGGGCCACGCCGCGGTCGTGGCGTTGATTGCGCTGTCCGTGGTGATCACCGGCCTCGCAGTCGCGGCGGCGGATGCGGTCGACGATGCGGAAGCTGACGATGCGCAAGCTATGGGGCCGGACGATGGTCCCGTGGCCAACGAGACAGACGGGCCGGCGGCGCATGACGGGCCGGACGATCGGGCGTCCATCCTTGCGCCGTCAGTCACTGCGCCGACCGGCACCGCAGAGGCCCGGCACGCCGCGACACCATGGCTGGTCGCCGGCCTGGCGCTGGGAATCTACACCGTCGGCCACGTTATCCTGCTCTCCGCCGGTACGGTCGGGCCGGCGGACGGGGTCCGTGGCGCGACGTGGACGCTGGCATGGTACGGTCTGGCGATCCTCGGCGCGATCGCCGCCTGGGCGCGCGGCGCCGCCGGTGGCTGGCCGGGGCGGCGGGACGCGTTGGCCGGCGGCTTGGCGGTCGGTCTCGCCTGCCTGCTGGCCGTGGCCACGAACGGCGGCGCGACCATCGCCGACGCGCTGGCCAAGGAAGGCCGGCTGGGCTGGCAGGCCCAGGTGAGCGCGCTGCGGCGCGAAGGCGAGAGCGGGAAGGCCGAGTCCTTCCTGGACCGTGCCGAGGCGCGCTACGCCCTGGCGGCGCGGCTGGCGCCCTGGGAGCCGGCCTATCGGCTGGCGCTGGCGCGCTCCGCGGTGGAACATGCTGACTTGCTCGACGCGCGCCTGTCGCGGGCGCTGGCGGAAAGTGGGCGGGCGGAGACCGACGGCGAGTACCGCTCCGACCTGCCCGCCCGCGTCGCGGCGCTGGTACGGGATCGCGACGATCGGATCGGTGCGGCGCTGGCCGATCTGGCGGCGGCCGAGCGACTTGGCGGACCGGCTCCCGGCCCGGCGCTCACCCGCGCCCGCGCCCTACGGGTGTGGGGCGAGCGCATCCGCGCGCCCGAGCGGCGGTCCGAGGTGCTCGCCGAGGCCCGCACGGCCTACGATGAGGCGCTCGCCCGCGCGCCGCGCTGGCCGGAGGTGCTGGACGAGGCGGCCGCCGCGGCGATCCTGGCCGGAGTCCCCGCGGCCGCGCTGGACCTCACCGGCCGCGCGATCGCGCTGGACGCCTACTTCGTCCGCGCCTGGCGTACCGCGGCCAGCGCCCACGCCGAGCTCGGCGACCCGGCCGCGGCGGCCGAAGCCTACGCGCGCTACTTCGAGGACTACCGCAACGCCAGCGATCTGCCTGCCCGCCGGGCGCAGCTCGAGGTCCTGGTCGCCGCCGGGCGGTCCGCCGACGCCATGCCGATCGCCCGCGACATCACCCGCCTGGCGCCCGGCGACCCGCACGCGCACGCCGACCTGGCCGCGCTCCTGGAAGAGTCGGGCGAACTCGGGGCCGCCCTGGCCGAGGCGCGCCGCGCCGCGGAGCTCGACCCGGACGACCCGGCGATCGCGGCGCTGGTGAGGATGATCGAGGGGCGGGAGACTCCGCGCGACTAACGACTGATGGGAACAACGTTGCTCTTCTTTAAGCTCGATGCCTATGAGGCGTCACCGGACCAGCCCTCACCCCCGGCCAGGCCGACGTCCTCGACCCGCACCTCGCCCCGGTAGTCCAAAAAGCACACGCGGGCGGCCGGGACCACGCCGGCCAGCGCCTGCACGGCCGCGGCATAGCGCCGGACCTGGGCGCGGTAGCCGGGCTTGCCCGCCGATCCGGCGAGCAATGCGTCAAGCTCGTCCTCGGTGGTGACCTCGTCCGTCTTGAAATCGACGATCGTCCAGGCATCCCCGCGGCGGTAGAGGAGGTCGAGCCGGCGGCCGACGAACAGGGCGCCCAAGCGGGCGGGCGGGACATAGGGCAGCTCGTGCCGGCGCTCGTCCGCGCCGCCAATCTCGCGCCACAGTGGATGCGCGCGCAGGCGATCGAGCAGCTCGCGGGCACGGGCAAGCGTCGCGTCGCGCTGCGCGGGTTCGACCAGGCCGAGACGGATGGCCTCGGCTTGCCACAGTCGATCCAGGCGCGGATCATCCGGGAACCACCAGCGCTCGATGGCGCTGTGCACCAGCCGGCCGACGACATCGCCGGGCGCATGCCGGACCCCGGTCACCCGCCCGAGTCGCGGCGCCCCCGCGGCGTCCTCGCCATCGTCGTCGTCCTCGCCGATATCCGCCGGCGCCATCGGTGTCACGAGGTCCACCGCCGCTTCGGGTTCCTCGCCCCGATCGCGAGCTGCCTCATCCGCATCCCGTACCGCCGCATCCCCCATGGGCAGATCGAGCGCCACCGAGGGCGACGAGGGCTCCACGCGTGGCACCTCGTAGAGCGCGTGCTCGCCGAGCGCCGGCCAGAGCGCGGCGGAGCGCGCCAGCCGCGCGGATTCGGCGCGCGCCTCCGCGTCACGCCGCGCCGGATCGTCGACCACCGCCAGGATGCAGGCCTCCGCGCCGCCCGCCAGCGGGAAGACGCGCGGCTCGCCCGGCGCGGTGCAGGCGGAGGCGAGGTCCGCGCCGACGGCGCCCAGCAGCGCCTTCAGCCAGCCGCTGGCCTTCCACTCGCGCTGCCCGTCGCCGGTCACGTGGCCGCTGACCAGCAGCTTCTCGCGGGCGCGGGTGGCGGCGACGTAGAGCAGCCGGCCGGACTCCGCCTCCGACGCCGCCTGGTCGCGCGCCCTGGACAGCCGCCAGGCGAGCGGCGGGTGGGCCAGGCGGTCGGGGTTGAAGGCCGGGCCGATGTCAGGGTCGAGATAGATCGCCGCCCCGCCGGCGGAATGGGCGTGGGCGGCGTCGGCCAGGATCGTGAACGGGAACTCCAGGCCCTTGGCCTTGTGGATCGTCATCAGTTGAACCGCCCCGGCGCCCTCGCTCGCCGCCTCGCCTTCGCGCGCGCCGACATCCCGCAGCGCTTGAACGTAGTCCAAAAACGCCCGCACGCGGACCATCCGGCTGGCCCGTGCATCCGCCAGCAGCTTGTCCAGGTTGCGCCACAGCCGGCTGCCGCCGGTAGCGAGCACGGCACGGTAGTCCAGTCGATCGACGATCGCCTTCAGCACCTCCGCTACCGGAAGCCGATCGACCAGCGGCGCCAGCTCCGCGATCAGGCCGTCCGCCCGCCGCGCCCGCGCGCGATCGTCCTCGCCCAGGTTGCCCAGCGCGGCCGGATCGGCCAGCGCCTCCCTCAGGTGGCGCGGACTGCGCTGCCCGATGCCGCGCGCGATGTCCCAGCGCAGCCCGACGAGCGCCGCGTCGGTCAGGCCGAAGGCCGGCGAGCGCAACAGGCCGGCCAGCTTCAGGTCGTTCCAGGGCTCGGCCAGGGCGCGCAGGATGTTCAGGATGTCGCGGATCTCCGGCCGGTCGTAGAAGCCGCCACCGGCGACGGTGACGAAGGGGATGTCGCGATCCTCGAAGGCCGCTTCGTAAGCCGCGAAGCCGCTCGACGCCCGGAAGAGCAGCGCCACATCCGGCCACTCGCCGATCTCCCCCGCCGCCCGCAGCGCCAGCAGGCGATCGGCCAGCGCGCGCGCCGCGACCGGGCGCGCGGCCTCGGCATTGGCCCCTGCGCCGATGACGAGCTCGATGAACGGTGACCGAACCCCCGCGCGGGGATCGGCGCGGTGCGCGTCCAAAGGTGTGTATGGATCGATGCACCCTGAGAGGATGGCATCCAGCCCGCGGATCAGCCCCGCGTGGCCGCGAAACGAGCGGTTGAGCTGCACCGCCAGCGCGCCTCCCGCGGCGTAGGACTGTTCCATGCGCGTAAAGGCTTCGACATCCGCGCCGCGGAAGCGGTAGATGCTCTGGCGCGCGTCGCCGACGACGAACATCCGGCCGCCTTCCGCGCTCCCGCGCAAGGCCTGGACGATGGCGATCTGGCGCGCGTTGGTGTCCTGGAACTCGTCGACCAGGATCGCGCCGCAGGCCGCCTGCCAGCGCGCGCGGATCTCCGGCCGGCCCAGCAAGCGCATCGCGCCCAGCTCCAGATCGTCGAAGTCCAGCCAGCGCCGCGCCGCCAGCGCTGCCCGGTAGCCCGCCTCGGCCCGGCGGGCGAGCGCGACCAGGCGCGGCTGGTCGGCCGCGAACAGCGCCTCGGCCTCCGGGTCCGGCGGCGCGTCGCGGCTGTCCTTGCCGCCGAGCCAGGGATCGATGTGCAGGTCGTAAGCGGCCTGGACCTCGTCGAGATCGTCCCTGGCCAGACTCCCCCGCTTGCCCGCCCCGCGCTTCATGTGCTCGCGCCGCGCCGCGAACAGCCGCCCCGCGGCGGTGACGACGTCGCCCGCGGCCAGTGCCGCGTCGAGCTGCGCCCAGGCATCCAGCAGCCGCTCGACCTGCTCGGCCAGCTTCGGCCCGGCGTCGTCCACCAGATCGCCCGCATCCCGCAGCGCGCGCAGGCTCTCGATAGCCGCCACCAACGGCCCGGCGGTGATGGCCTCGCGCAGCGCCGCGGCGACCGCGGCCGCAGCGCGAGGGTCGTCGTGCCCTCCGCCATCATCTCTCCCGATCGCTTCCAGCACCTCGAGTCGGCGTTCGAGCATGGTGGCCAGCATTCGCCGCAGCGTCCACATCCCGAACCGATCGAGCAGTGGGACGACCCCCTCGTCCGCGGGCGCCCAAGCCAGGGCGTCCTCGACCGCCTCGGCCTTGAGCAGCCGCGCGCGCGCCTCGTCGGCGACCTCGAAGCCGGGATCGACCACCGCCTCGGCCGGGTGGGCGCGCAGGATCTCGGCGCACAGGCCGTGGATCGTCCCGATCCGCGCCGCGTCGATCTCCCCCTCGGCCTCCGCCCAGCCCCGCCGGCCCGCGCCGGCCTGGATCGGGTCGCTCCCGCCAATCCCTCCCGCGAGTTGCCGCGCCAGCGCCTGCCGCACCCGGCTGCGCATCTCCAGCGCGGCCTTCTCGGTGAAGGTGATCGCCAGGATCCGCCGCGGGCTCAGCCCATGTCCCACCAGCCACAGGTAGCGCGCGACCAGGGTGCGGGTCTTGCCACTGCCCGCGCCGGCGGTCACCAGCACGTCCTGATCCAGACAGGTCGCCGCCAGGCGCTGCTCGGGCGTCAGCGCCGCGACCTCCGCCGGGACGCCGAAGTCGGCCGGGGCCTCGGTCATCTCAGCACGGCGCGCGGCACGGCTCGCGGCGCGGCACAAAGCGCGTCTGCCAACGTCGCGGCCGCCGGCGGGCCGGACCCGTGGGTTCGACTATCCCAGCCACCGCGCCAGCCAGCCGAGCACCTCGCCGTACCAGTGGCGGCTGTTCTTCGGCTTGAGGATCCAGTGGTTCTCGTCCGGGTAGACTACCAGCCGGGCGGGCAGGCCGAGCGCCTTGTAGATGTTGTAGATCGTCAGCCCCTGGTTGTAGGGCACGCGGTAGTCCTGCGTGCCGTGAATCACCAGCATCGGGGTGCGGAAGCCGCGCGCGTGGCGCACCGGATTGTAGCGGTCCAGACCCGCCTGGTCGTCCCACAGCTCGCCGCCCATCGAGCGGCGGCGGCCCTGGGTGATGTCGCTGGCGTACTGGGTCTGGAAGTCGCAGACCCCGGCGTGGTTGATCGCGCAGCGGAAGCGATCGGTCTGCCCGCAGATCCACGCCACCAGGTAGCCGCCGTAGGAACCGCCGGTGATCGCCATGCGGTCCGGATCCACCATGCCGCGCTCGACCAGGAGGTCGGTCGCCGCGACGATGTCGGCATAGGGCTGGTCGCCCCAGCGGCCGAGGATCGAGCGGGCGAAGCTGTCGCCCCAGCCGGTCGAGCCGTGGAAGTTGACCAGCGCGACGAGGTAGCCCGGCGCGGCGAAGGCATGGCTGTTCCAGCGCCAATGCCACTGGTCGCCAAAAGCGCCGTGCGGCCCGCCGTGGATCATGTGGACCAAGGGCGGGGCGACGCCGTTCCCCAAAGTCCCAGGCGTGGAACCGCTTGCCCCCCCGGCCGTCTCCCCACCCGGCGGGTGCACGAGAAACATCTGCACCGGGTGCCCTTCCGCGCCGGTGAAAACGATCTCCTCCACCGGGCCGAAGTCGATCTCGCGCAGCAGCGGGCCGGTGAAGTCGGTCAGCGCGCGCGGATCGCCGCCGTCCGCGGCGAAGCTGACGACCTCCGGCGGCCGGGACAGCGACTCGCGGGTGGTGAAGATGCGCCCGCCGGCGACCTTGGGATCGCCCAGCCAGTGGTCGCGCGCCAGCTCGCGCGGCGGGCTCGCGGCGCGGCCGGCCAGCACTGCCGCCAGGCCCAGCGCGTAGAGCGCGTTGCGTCCCTGGACTTCCGCGGACAGGTAGAGCGTATCCGGATCGTCCTGGTCGAAGGTCCAGCCCGAAGCCGAAAAGTCCCAACTGTCGATGTCGGTGAGCAGGCTGTGCGTGCCGGCCGCGCGGTCGTAGGCCACCAGGCGGACCGGGTCGGCGTAGTAGTCCAGCTCGCGCTGGATGCCGTAGACGATCCACCGCCCGTCCGGCGAATAGACCGGGCGGGTCGCCGGTCCGTCGTGGTGGGCGGTGATCAGGACCGGGGAAGGCGGGGCGCCGGGCGTCCCATCCGCGGCGACCGCCGGTGCTTCCGGAACTCCGACTGTGTAGACACCGAAGAGGAGGGGATCGTAGGGCGGCTCGCTGCGGCAGGCGGTGAAGGCGATCTCGCGGCCGTCGGGGGCGATGCACCAGCTCCCGGAGGGCTCGAACAGCCCCAGCCAGCGCTTCGAGTCGGGCATCAGGTCGGTGAGCACGCCGGTCTCGATGTCCAGCACGAAGATATGGTGGATCTGGCCCTCGGTCAGCCAGCGGTCCCAGAACCGATACACGCGGTCTTCGGTCACGCGGACCTTGACGGGATCCTCCTCGCGCGCCTTGGCCAGCTCGGCCGTTCCGTCGATGGTCGGCGCGTCGGCGTAGAGGGGAACCATGAGCGCGAGCCGCCGGCCGTCGGGTAGCCAGCGCGGCTGCGAAGCCCCGAGCGGCAGGTCGGTCAGGCGCTCCGGCTCGCCACCATCCAGCGGCATGACGTAGACCTGGGGCTTGTCGGGGTACTTGGGCCCGGGCTTGGTCTTGCCGTCGCCCTTGTTCCCACCGGGTTTGCGCACGAAGGCGATCCGCCGGCCGTCGGGGCTGATCGACGGCGCGCTGGTCGTCGCCTCGGCGGTGGTCAGCGGGCGCGGGGCGGCGCCGGTGCCGGCCTCGTCCGCGCCGGCGGCCGCATCGACCAGCCACAGCCGGGTCGTCGCCTGGTTGGTCTCCATCTCGTAGGTCGTCACCGGGACGATGAGGCGCGCGCCGGCGCGGTCCGGCTCCGGCGCGCCGACCCGCGGCAGCGCCCAGAGGTCGGCGGCGGTGAGGGGGCGGCTGGGCATAGGTGCTCCTGTCGATGCGGGGAACCGCGTCCGCGATTCCGTACCCGCGACATTATTCCGGATTGGCGGCGGCGGTCAAGCGGGGCCGCGCGTCTCCCGGTGGTCCACGGGCGGCGGCGGGCCGGAAAGCCTTCCGGATCACGGGCGCTCGCGCCAGGCACCGCCGAAGCCGGTCGCCGGCAAGCGGAAGGGCGGCGCCGGGGCACCGATCGGTGTTCCGGCACCGAGATCCCGCGCCGAGCGCGGCAGCACGCGGTAGCCGCCCTGCCACGGCGATCGCGAGGCATACTGGCTCGCGATGCCGATGACTTCGAGCGTCGCGCCGCGCGCCGAGCCGAGCCGCGGCAGGCCGGTTTCGCGCCGGATCACGATGCGCGCGGGTCCCGAGCCGTCGTCGAGCGTCGCGCTGAAGCCCTGGCCGCCCGCGACCCGGCCGCGCAGGCGGACCAGCCGGCCTTCGGCCGACTCGTCGAGGGCGCCGGTGGCGATCGGGATCGGTGGGACGGGGTCGCCCGGACCTTCGCTCACAAGGTCGCCTGGTTCCTCCAGCACCAGCTCCCGCTCGCCGTGGTAGTCCTTCAGCCGGCCGACGGCGACCACGCGTTCGCCCTCAGCCAGCGGCGGTAGCGCGGCGTCGCGGGCGTCGAGAAACACCATCACGCCGGATGTCTCGTCCCCGACGTAGGCGGTCCGATTGCCGAAGCTTCCGGGCGGCGCGGTGATCCGCCCGCGGACCTGGACGCGGGTGCCGGTCCGCAGGGCGCGCAGCTCGGAGAGCGCGGCGGCGCGGGCGGCGGGCGGGGCGTCCGGGGATCGCTCCTCGTCACGCGACTTCGCCGCGGGGGCGGGCATCGGCCGATTCGGGGCGCCGGGCGTCACCGCGTAGTCCGCGGTCCATTCGCCAGCGCCGTCGACGCCGCGGCTCCACGACCGGTCGTAGCCTGCGGCGCGGACCCAGGCGAAACGGTCCGCGACCACGCCGTCCGGGCGGATCAGGCGGATCGTGTCGGCGGCATTGTCCAGTGCGATGCCGGAGGCAGCGCGGTAGATCACGGCGAAGCCGCGCGAGGGGATCGCGCTGCCGGCCGGGAGCTCATAGGACCAGCCGTCGGTCTCGCGGTCCTCGAGACGCCAGGCGCCGAGGTCTACTGCATAGTCCGCCGCGTTGTACAGCTCGATCCACTCGTCGGCGAACCCCGCGCTGCCGTCGCCGTCCCAGTCGATGTCGATCGGCGCCGGCAGGACCTCGTTGAGCTTCACCTCCGGCGGGCCCTCGTGGCGCGTGCCGGCCCGGCCGGGCGAGGGGGCGGGCTGGACCCACCAGTCGGCCGCGCTGTCGGTGTCCAGGTCCGGCGGCAGGCGCTCGATGGACGAACCCGGCGGCCCCATGGGGACCGCCGGATCGAAGGCGTCGAGGTTGTTGCCGTAGCTCACGGCGTCGGCGATGGCGCCGGTCGGCCCGCGCAGGCGCACCAGGTCGCCGCGGTTGGCCAGGCCGTTGCCGATCGCGCCGTCCGCCACGGCGACCACCGCGGCAGCACCGACCCCCGCTCCGCCCGTGCCGAGCCGGTCCGCGACCGCCTGCGAGGCGGCGACGACCGCGAAGCCGCGCGGCGGGACGACCGCCGCCGGCAGCTCGTCCCAGCGCGCCCGGTCGCCGATCGCCCAGCCGGCGAGCTCGGCCGGCGCGTCGCCGCGGTTGTAGATCTCGACCCATTCCCGCGCCGCGTCGTTGCCCGCCGCCTCGGGATCGAACATCACCTCGCTGACCAGGAAGGGCAGGTAGATCTCCGGCGCGGGGCGGGTGGGGCCGGCGGGCGTGCCCGCCCCGGGCGTCCCCCCGTTCCCCCCGGGCGTCGGCGCGACCGAGGTGGCCGGCGGATTGCCGCCCGGCGTCGCCGTCGATCCGCCGGGCGGCGGCGTCGCACCGGTGCCGTTGGGGCGGCCGGGCGAGGGCGGCAGCGCGTCGGTCCAGGGCCCGACGCCGTCGGGTTGGCGCGCGAAGCTCGCGTCGGGCTTGGCGTTGGTGTAGGTTTGCGTGTCGGCTTCGCTGCCGTCGGGGCGCAGCAGCCGCACGGTGTCGGTGTCGTTGTTGAGCGAGATGCCGGACTCGCGTTTGAAGATCACCAGGTGCCCGCGGGCTTGGATCACCCAGCCGCTGGGGATGTCGTAGGGCGCTGAGCCACCGTCGGCGACGTCGTCCACTTGCCACCCACGTAATTCGATTGCCTCGTCGCCTGGGTTGAACAGCTCCACCCATTCGTCATCCCGCGTGGCCTGGCCGTCGCCGTCCCAGTCCACCGCGCGCGGGGCCGGCAGGTGCTCGTTGAGCACCACCACCGCGCCGGTGGCGAGAGTTGGCAGCGGCGCGGCCGTCGGCGCCTCCGTCGGGCGGAGGTCGCCGGCGGCCGCGCCGGGCGACGGTGCCGGCTGGTCCAGCCAATCGCCGGCGGTGTCGGTATCCTTGCCCGCGGGCACCCGCTCCAGGCTGTGCCCGGCGGCGACGTCGGGCGCGGGCGGGCTGAGCAGGCCGGCGTTGTCGCCGTAGCTCAGCCCGTCCACCAGCTCGCCGCCGGGTGCCAGGAGGCGGACCTGGTCACCGCTGTTGCCCAGCCCGTTGCCGATCGAGCCGCCGAGGACCACGACCGGGCCGGAATAGCCCGGGAAGAGCTCGGCGAAGCCCTGGCCGGCGGCCAGGACCAGGAAGGCGCCCGCTGCCAGGTCGGCCTCGGGCAGCGCGTCCGCGGACTGGCCATCGGCGATCTGCCAGCCGGCGAGGCTGACCGGCGTGGTGCCGGGGTTGTAGAGCTCGACCCACTCGTAGGCGGTCTCGCTGCCGGTGACGGTGGGGTCGTACTGCACCTCGTTGATGACGACCTTCGCCCCCTGCGCCGGCCGTCGTCCCAGGTCTCGAGCATCCACCTTCACCCCGAAGGCGGCGAGACCGCCGACGACGGCCAGCACCACCCCCACCATACCCACGCCGCACTGCATCACCTTTGACATTGCCAGACTCCTTGTCTTGATCCGGTGTCCGGGCTGGACAACCACGTGCCCCCAGCATAACCGATCGAGCCCCGCCACCGACAGGGGGTTGGCGCCATCATTGCGCCACGATTGCGACAGCTTTCGGGGGGTTGAACGCGGGGTTTCGGCGAATTTCAGAGGCGGGAGCCGTCACACCAGGCGCGGGTCGAAATCCGGGTCCAGGCGCCAGGGGCCGCGGCGGGTGGGGTGGCGCGCGGGATCGGCGAGCGCCTCGCGCAGCAGGGCCAGGAAGCGCGCGCGCGGCCACTCGGTGGCGCCGAAGGCGGCGATGTGCGGGGTGTGGACCTGGGCGTCGAGGATGTCGATGCCCCAGGGATCGAGCTGGCGGACCAGGGTGGCGAAGGCGACCTTGGAGGCGTTGGGCACGGCGGCGAACATCGACTCGCCGGTGAACACGCGGCCCAGCGACACGCCGTAGAGGCCGCCGACCAGCCGGCCGTCCAGCCAGGCTTCGGCCGAATGCGCGTAGCCCTGGGCGTGCAGCGCGCTGTAGGCCTGGACCATCGCCGGCGTGATCCAGGTGCCGCGCTGGCCCGGCCGGCGCGCCGCGGCGCAGCGGCGGATCACCTGGTCGAAGGCGGTATCCAGGCGGATCTCGAAGCGTTGCTGGCGGATCAGGCGGCGGAGCCGGCGGCTGATGTGCAGGTCCTCGGCCCGCAGCACCATGCGCGGATCGGGCGAGAACCACAGCAGGGGATAGCCGCGGTGCGGCCAGGGGAAGATGCCCTGGCTGTAGGCCAGGCGCAGGCGCTCCGGACCCAGGTCGCCACCGATCGCCAGCAGGCCGTCGGGTTCGGCGTGCTCGGGCGGCGGGAAGTCCAGCGCGCGGGTCAGTTGGTAGACGGTCATGGTGGAGGCGGGCTGCGGTGATCGTGATGCATGGCGGTCGGGCGACGCGGCGGATGGGCCCTTGTGACGATTCGGGCGACCGGCGACATCTATCCTAGTGCCGCGGTCCGGCGTTGAGCAAACACGATGGGTGACGCGGCCGGTTCCCGAGCCGCCGCGTTCCGGAACGGCGCATAACAACCGGCCGCCGGCGCCCGTCATACAGCCTTGTTCGAGCGCGGGCGTTCACGTCCCGCGCGTCACTGTCTGAAAGGAGCTCATTCAGGTGAAGCTTGACAAGCGATTCATTCTCAATTCCAGCCTCATCCTCAGCCTTGCTTTTGTCGTTTCGATGGTCGCGGGCAGCCTGTCGGCCCCGCTCTCGCCGAGCGTCGCCCAGGCCCGAACCCTGGCGCAGGACCCCGACCCGACGGCCGTGCCGCCGGAAGCCTGCATGAAGAACTGCCGGGCGGTCTTCGAGGCGGCGGTGAAGCAATGCGAGACCGCCGCCAACCCGCGCGAATGCAAGGCCGCCGCCGAGCAGGCGTTCAAGGCCTGCAAGGAAGCCTGCCCGAAGGCGCCGACCTGCGAGGAGAAGTGCCGGGCGCACGCCGACGAGGTGCTCAAGGCATGCCAGGCCTCCGGCGGCGAGAACTGCGAGCAGAAGGCGCTCGATGCCTTCAACGAGTGCGTCAAGGCCAACTGCAAGCCGCGCGAGCAGTCCTGCGAGGACCGCTGCAAAGCGCACGCCGAGGAGGTGCTCAAGCAATGTCAGGCCTCCGGCGGCGAGAACTGCGAGCAGAAGGCGCAGGAGGCGCTCAAGGCCTGCCTCGACGCCAACTGCAAGCCGCGCGATCCGACCTGTGAAGAGAAGTGCAAGCTGCACGCCGACGAGGTCTTCAAGGCCTGCAAGGAATCCGGCGGCACCGACTGTGAGCAGAAGAGCCGCGA
>CAZCJG010000079.1:0-15093 GCA_964498575.1 uncultured Anaerolineales bacterium
GTCCGTCCTATGCCGAAAGGACGCCCGGCTTTCGCCCTCTCTCCTGCCGTCAAGGTCCCAAGCCTGACCAAGACAACACCACACTGCGGGGTGGAGCAGTGGCAGCTCGTCGGGCTCATAACCCGAAGGACACAGGTTCGAGTCCTGTCCCCGCTACTCGATTCAAGCACAGACGAGGCGCCCACGCCCCGTCTGTGCTTTTCGTTGGCGTTTTCGATCATCGATGATACCCTTGCCCGCGATGGTCCGGGATCTCTTGCCCTTGATCGTGATCTTACTGGTCCTCACGGCCGTGTTGGTCGCAGTCGTCGCTGCTATGGAACGCCGAATGAAGGACCGCACCGTCGCGCACGCGATCATGGGTTCTCGTCGACCAGCCCCCCTGCGCGTGCAACTGGTGATGTTGGTGCTCATCCTCGGCCTGCTCACGCTCGTTGCCCTCGGGCTGGGCTGACTGGATAGCGACGTGGACCTCGCCATCGACATCGGCAACAGCCAGATCACCCTCGGCCTGGGCGACGCCGCCGGCTGGCGCGCGCGCTGGCGGCTGGCGACCGACCCGCGCCGCACCGCCGACGAGTACACCGTGCTGGTCGGCGAGCTGTTCGCGCTCGACGGTTGTGCGCCGGGCGCGGTCGGGGCCGTGGCCCTGTCCAGCGTCGTGCCGGTGCTGACCCCGGTGATCGTCGCGATGTGCCGGCGCCTGTTCGGCGAGCGGCCATTGGTCGTCGCGCCCGGGGTGCGCACGGGCCTGGCGATCCGCTACAGCCCGCCCGCGGCGCTAGGGACCGACCGACTGGTCGACGCGGTGGCGGCGCGCACACGGTTCGGCGCGCCGGTCGTCGTGGTGGACTTCGGCACGGCGACGACCTTCAACGTGGTCGACGCGGCGGGCACCTTCGTCGGCGGCGCCATCGCGCCCGGCGTGGGCCTGGCGGCGGCTGCCCTGGCGGAAGCCGGCGCGCGCCTCAGCCGTATCGACATCGCCCCGCCGGGGAACGATGCCCCGGCGCTGGTCGGCCGCAACACCGAGGCGAGCATGCGCTCCGGCATCCTCTACGGCTACGCTGGCTTGGTCGAAGGCTTGCTGGCGCGGATCGACACCGAGCTCGCCGACATGGGACCCAGCGACGGCATGCCCGACAATTACAGCGCGCAGGGTATGGTGCCGGGCGCCCGTGACGTGCCGGTCATCGCTACCGGCGGCATGGCAGGTGTGGTCGCGCCGCTCGTGCCCAGGATCACCGCGATCGAGCCGGACCTGATCCTGGACGGGCTGCGGATCATCCTGGACTTGAATCGACCCCTGTGAGGAAGCCATTATGGAGCCGACCTCCGAGCCGCTCGCCAACCGCCGTATCGTCCTGGGCGTGACCGGCTCGATCGCCGCGTACAAGGCCTTGTCCATCGCCAGCCGCCTGGTCCAGGCCGGTGCCGCGGTCGACGTGATCCTCACCGCCGCCGCGGCCGAGCTGGTCCGCCCACTTGCCTTCCAGGCGCTGACGCATCGGGCGGTCGTGGCCGACCTGTGGGATCCCGCCGGCACGATGGCGATGGATCACATCGCGCTGGCCCAGGCCGCCGACGTCCTGCTGGTTGCCCCGGCGACGGCGGACTGCATCGCCCGGCTGGCGCTGGGGCTGGCGGACGACGCGCTGGCGACCACCGCGCTGGCCACCCGCGCGCCGCTGGTCATCGCCCCGGCGATGGAGCCCGATATGTGGCGCCACCCCGCCACGGAGGGGCATGTCCAGACGCTTACCGCCCGCGGCGCCCTGTTCGTGGGTCCCGTGGGCGGCCGGATGGCGTCAGGCAAGCTGGGGCTCGGACGGCTGGCGGAGCCGGACGAGGTCGTCGATTGGCTGCGGGTGGTCCTGGGTCGATCCGGTCCCCTGGCCGGCCGGCGCGTGCTGGTGACCGCCGGCCCGACGCGCGAGCCGCTGGATCCCGTGCGCTATCTGAGCAACCATTCGTCGGGCCGGATGGGCTATGGCGTGGCGCGTGCGGCGCGCGATCGGGGTGCGGCCGTGACCTTGATCACGGGCCCCGTCGCGCTCGCGCCGCCGGTCGGGGTCGAGGTCGTGGCAATCGAGCGCGCGGTCGAGATGTGCGATGCGGTGCTGGCGCGCGCCGGCACCATCGACGCGCTGGTGATGACCGCGGCGGTGGCGGATTATCGGCCGGCGGAGATCAGCCCGATCAAGATCAAAAAGGGCGCGGCCGAGGTCGCTTTGCCGCTGACCGCGAACCCCGACATCCTGCGTGCGCTCGACGTGCAACTGGCGGAGGTGCCACCGGAGTGGCGGCCGCTGCGGGTCGGCTTCGCGGCGGAGACTGACGACATGATCACCCACGCCCGCGCCAAGCTGCTCGGCAAGGGGTTGGACCTGGTGGTCGCCAACCCGGTGCCGGAGACCTTCGGCGCCGAGCGCGCCGCGGCGACCTTCGTCGACGCGGCCGACGAGCAAGCGCTCGGCGACCTGACGAAGGCCGCGATCGCCGAGCGTATCTTGGATTGGGTGGAGGCGGCGCTGGCCGGGCGCGGGCGGGCGTAACTGCCCGCGTGGAGCTGCGAAGCCATCCATCGCCTGGCAGCTCCACGCGGACAACGTCATGACGCGTGCCTACAGCGCCGGCACGGCGACCACCGCCTTTCGCCGCCCGCGGGTAGCCGGGATCTCGGCGAGCAGGGCTTGGCCCAGGGCGACGCCGCGCGGGTTGCTGTTGGCCTGGAGCAGGTCGATCGACTGCCGGGTCAACGCCGCGGCTCGACCCGGCTTGCCGAAGGCCAGATAGGTCGCGGCCTGGTAGCGCAACGATTCGCCGACCGCCACCATGTCGCCCGCTTCGTGGGCGGCGCGCTGGCTCTGCATAAAGTGCCGCAGGGCGACCTGATGCTCGCCAGCGGCGTGCGCCGCCCGGCCCGCGACCAGCAGGGCCAGGGCTTCCCCGCCCAAGTCTCCCTGGGCGCTGGCAAGACGGACTGCCTGACCCGCGCGCTGTTCGGCCGCTGCGGGATCGCCCGCCATCACGTCCGTGATCCCAAGCTGGGACAGGCTGCTGGCCGTCGCGCGCGGGTCGCCCAGCCGCTCGGCCAGGGCCAGTCGCTCTTCGAGCAGGCCCCGCGCGCCGGCGGCGGACTCGAGATCGATCGCGACCAGCGCCGCGCCGAGCAGGCAATCCATGAGCGCCGGCTCGGTGCCGAGCCGGCGCATGATCGGCAGGCCCTCGTCGTAGAGCGCATGCGCCCGGTCCAGCTCGCCCGTGGTGTACGCCAGCTCGCCGAGCTTGGCCAGCGTCCGGGCCAGCCCGGCCGCGTCGTCCAGCCGCCGCCACATCGCCAGCGCCTCGTTCAAGCGCTGGCCGGCGTGGGCCAGGTCCCCGTCGGCCAGCGCCAGCGCGCCGGTCGCGTGCAGCGCGCGAGCGAGCCGCAGCGTCGGCGACGGCAAGCGGCCGGGCAAGAGCTGCTCCAGGTAGCGGAGGCCCTCGCCGGCCATGTTGCGCGCCTGCCAGTACGGCCCCATGGCCGTCGCCAGCGGCAAGGCATGTCGCGAGCCGTCCTGCCGGGCGGCGGTATCCAGCACCGCTCGGATCTCGGGGTAGCGCGCATCGATCCGTTCCAGCCAGGCCTTGCGCTCCGATCCCGCCAGCTTCGACTCGGCTTCCTGGGCCAACGCGAGGAGCTGCTTTGGATCGGCCGCCGGAGCCGGCGGGCCATTGGCCGAAGCGGGTGAGGCGGGCGATGGACGTCCCGAGCCCCCCACGCCCGCCGCCGTCCGCCGATAGCCTTCCCAGGCCGACGTGGGCAAGTTCTTCAGCGTGGCGTGGAGGTCGCCGGACGGCAGCAGCTCCGAGAGCTGCCGCAGCGCGGCCTGGTGGACGGCTTCGAGCTGTTCACGCGTAGCGTCGATCCAGGGCTGCGTGTACGACGGCAGCAGCCCGTCGCCGTAGAGCGCCACCGCCTCTTCCAGGAAGCGGATCTGTTCGGCCGGCGCCTCGCTGTGGGCGGCGGCCAGCACCAGCTCGCCGAAGCGCTGGATGTCGGTGCCGACCTTGGGATTGAGCTGCAGGGTCTGGGCGCCGACGTAGATGCCGTCCGGCAGCCCGAGCTTGCGCAACTGCTCGCGCAGGATGCACAGCGAGTAGGATAGGCCGCGGCGGGCGGACGAGGCGTCCTTGCCCGGCCAGAGCTCCTCGGCGATGCTCGCCCGGCGATGCGCGGACTGGGGGGCGAGGGCGAGGTAGGCCAGGAGGAGCTCTTCCTTCCGCCCCTCGAAGCGCGCGACGACCTCCCCGCCTCGCTCCAGACGGAAGGCGCGAAACAAGCCAATGACCCATTGCCCTTCACGCATTGAGCCTGTCATGGTGATATTCTCCTTTGGGTGAGGGAACCCGGGGGGCGCGTGCTCAACCGCTCGCTGCGGCGGTCTAGGGCAGGGTAGCCCAACGCTGGGGAAGTCGCCGGGGACGGCCCGTCCGTGGCTCGAAAGATCGCAAGTTCAGCGGCACGGCAACTATTATGCCACGTGCGGGCTACAATCGCGCCTATTAGAGCATACCCCCGGATGATCCGCCTCCTTCCGCCCGCGACCCCAACCCGCTTCCGAGAGATGCCGGCCCCGACCCACACGAAAACGCCCCGGCTGGGAAGGCCGGGGCGTTCTAGGTGCGGGTGTGCACCGCTTGGTCGGCGGCGACTACAGGAGCCACGTCAGCCCCTTCAGCCACTGCCCGAGCTGGGCGAGCCGGGACGTCGCAGGCGTGCCGGCGGACTGACCCGCCAGCGCCTGGCGCAGCCGCCGCTGGTTGGCCGCCTCGCGCTGGAGCTCGTCGGCCCGAGCCAACCGTGCGTACTCATCGAGCCACTGGTTCATGAGGTTCCTCCTGATCGTGAGTCGGATGTCCGATACGTGACGATCAAGAGTATACCCGGCCGGGCGGGGGGCCGCATCCACCTTTGGGTGGAGGTGGGGGTGGATTTGCGCGGGTCCACCCCCTGCTTCAGGTGCCTGAGCTGCAGACCGTTACTCCCCCAAAACCAGCGGATACCGCTCCGGGTCCACCTCGTTCATCATCTCCACCACCAGCGCCAGCACATCTTCGACGCTCGGCTTGGAGAAGTAGTCGCCATCCGTCCCGTAGGCCGGCCGGTGGGCCTTGGCCGGGAGGGTGCGCGGCGGCGAATCCAGCCACTGGTAGCCGCCCTGGCGCTCGATGACCTCGCGCAGCATGGTGGCCGAGGTGCCGCCCGGCACGTCCTCGTCCAGGAACACGATCCGCCCGGTCTTCTTCAGCGACTCCCCGATCCGTCCGGGCAGGTCGAAGGGCAGGAGCGACTGGACGTCGATCACCTCCAGGTCGATCCCCAGCCCCGCCGCCAGCTCCGCCGCCTCCAGCGCGATGCGGCAGCAGGCGCCGTAGGTCACCAAGGTCAGATCCGCCCCCGCGCGCAGCACCTCGGGGACGCCGACCGGGACCGTCATGTCCGCGATGTTGTCCGGCAGGCGCTCCTTCAGGCGGTAGCCTGAAAGGACCTCGACCACCAGGCCCGGCTCGTCCGACAGCAGCAGGGTGTTGTAGAAGCCGGCGGCGCGGGTCATGTCGCGCGGGACCAGGACGTGGATGCCGCGGATCAGGTGGATGATGCCGGCCATCGGCGAGCCGGCGTGCCAGACGCCCTCCAGGCGGTGGCCGCGGGTGCGGATGATCACCGGCGCCTTTTGGCCGCCCTTGGTGCGCCAGTGTAGCGTCGCCAGGTCGTCCGACATGATCTGCAGGCAGTAGAGCAGGTAGTCCAGGTACTGGACCTCGGCGATGGGCCGCAGGCCGCGCATCGCCAGGCCGATGCCCTGGCCGAGGATGGTCGTCTCGCGGATGCCGGTGTCGGCCACGCGCAGCTCGCCGTACTTGTCCTGCAGGCCGCGGAAGCCCTGGTTGACGTCGCCGATCTTGCCCAGGTCCTCGCCGAAGGCGACCACCCGCGGGTCGCGCGCCAGCATCGCGTCGAAGCAGGCGTTGACGATCTCGAAGCCATTGAGGACCGGCGAGGCGTCCGAATAGGTCGGCTTGACCTCCGCGACATGCACCGCCGCCCAGCGCGACTGACTGGCCAGGTGCGAGCCGTAGCGGTCGGCGTTCTGCGGGTCCTGGGCGCGCTTCCAGTCGACGAGGATCTGCTTCTCGGGCACGGGGTCCTTCTCCAGGGCCAGCAGCGCCTCGCGTATCGCGACCATCACGTCCTTGCGCCAGGGGTTGTCGATGCCCGCCAGGCGCTGGCGGATGGCGGCCAGCGCCGCCGCGCCGGCGGGCGTGGCGCTGGCGACCTCGTCGAGCATGTCGGCGACGGTGTCGCGCTCGTGGCGGATCGGCTCGATGAAGGCGTTCCAGGCGGTTTCGCGGATCGCCTCGACCATGGCGCGGTCCTCGCGCTCGAAGGCATCGAGCTCGACCTCGCTGCTGATGCCCTCGGCGACCATCCACAGCCGCATCCGGCGCAGCGGGTCGAACTCCTCCTCCCAGGCCAGGCGCTCCTTGGATTTGTAGCGCTCGTGGCTGCCGGAGGTCGAATGGCCTTGCGGCTGGGTGCATTCGACCACGTGGATGATCGCCGGCACGTGCTCGGCGCGGGCGGTCGCCGCGGCGCGGTGGTAGGCGGCGACGAGCTCCGGATAGCGCCAGGCGCGGACGGTGTACAGGTCGAAGCCGGCGCGCGAGCCCGGCTCGCGCTGGAAGCCGGCGAGCAGCACCGACAGGTTCTCCTTGGTGATCTGATACTTATTGGGGACGGAGATGCCGTAGCCGTCGTCCCAGATCGACACGACGGCCGGTACGCCGAGCACGCCGATGGCGTTGATCGACTCCCAGAACATGCCCTCGGCGCAGGTCGCGTTGCCGATCGTGCCCCAGGCGATCTCGTCGCCGCCGCGCGAGAAGTCGGTCATGTCGCGCAGGTCGTCCATCTCGCGGTAGAGCTTGGAGGCCTGGGCCAGGCCGACCAGGCGCGGCATCTGCGAGCCGGTGGGCGAGATGTCCGACGCGGTGTTGCACTGATCCGTCAAGCGGCGCCAGGCGCCGTCCGGCTCCAGGCTGCGCGTGCCGAAGTGGGCGTTCATCATGCGGCCGGCCGAGGCGGGGTCGGCGGCGGGGTCGGCGTGGGCGTAGAGCTGGGCGAAATATTCGTCGAGCGTGCCCATGCCGGCGGCGAAGATCAGGGTCTGGTCGCGGTAGTAGCCGGAGCGGAAGTCGCCGGGCCGGAAGGCGCGCGCCAGGGCGAGCTGGGCCAGCTCCTTGCCGTCGCCGAAGATGCCGAACTTGGCCTTGCCGCTCATCACCTCGCGCCGGCCGACCAGGCTGGCCTCGCGGCTCTGGTAGGCCAGGCGGTAGTCGCGGACGATGTCGGCGGCGGACAGGCCGGCGTGGGCCAGGACGAGGGCGGACTCGGCGGCGTCCGTCACGCCGGCCAGGTCGATCGTGGCCGCGGTGCCGTCGCCGGGGGTCGCCATCGCCGCGCGCCGCCGCATCACCGGCAACCGCAGTTGTACTTCAGTGGGTTGAACAGCGCGTCCCAGGGCACGCCGGGGTTCAGCAGGCCGAGCTGGCGCTTGGGCGGGTTGCTCACCGGGTCGGGCGGGATGCCGGGGTTGCAGGGCTCGCCGAAGCCGCCGACGTTGACCGCGTTGGCGATCGCGTCGTTGATCACCCCGGTGGGCACCCGCGACCGGATGTAGGGGCAGATCAAGGGCACCAGCGGCCCGCCGGGCGTCGGCGCCGGCGTGACGCGCGGCGTCGCGGTGGGCGTCGGCGCCGCGCCGCAGCCCAGCGCGTAGTAGTCGCGCGTCACCGACTGCGTGCCGGTGGTGCGGAACTGCCCGCGGCCGCCGTACAGGATGGACTCCTTGTGGTTGGGCGCCCAGGCCATCGCCGAGCCGACGCGGTCCAGCACCGAGGTGGAGAGGTTGGTCCACGTGGCCGGGGTGCCGCCCAGCCGCAGCGCCCAGGTGTCGTCCAGCGCGTTTTCCCGGCCGGTGAAGGCCTGCTGCGCCACACCGCCGTAGATCACCATCATGTTCAGGTTGGCGTCGTAGGCGGCGCTGTGGAAGTAGCGCCCCTGCGGCTGGGTGCCCACCGCGTTCAGGGTCTTCCACTCCGCCTGGTCCAGCGGTTTGGAGAGGTCGAGCTGCCAGGCGCGGTCCAGCGCCAGGCTGCCGTCGCTGGTGCCGCCGTAGGCGATCATGCGCTTGCGGACGCTGTCGTAGACCATCGTCAGGCCCAGCGCCTGGGCCGGGCCGCCCTGCGGGCCGTTCTCCCAGTGCATGTCGCCGGTCGTCGCGTCGAAGACCAGGAACTGGGTGCGGAAGGTCGCGCCCTTGCATTCGTCCGCGGGCTGGATGTCGGTCACCTTGCAGGCGTCCGAGCCGCCCTGCACGACGATCGCGTCGTGCATCGGGTCGTAGGCCGCGGCGTGGAAGACGCGCTTGGTCGCGCCGGTCGGCGACTCCTTGCGCCAGGTGTTGGTCTTGATGGTGTAGACCTGGACCTCCGAGGTCGCGTCGCCGTTGTCGTCCGCCCCGCCGATCCAGTAGATCGCCGAGTCGTCGCCCTTGGGCCGGAACGCGCCGGCCGAGCCGTAGCGCTGCAAGCGCGAGCCTTGCGGGTTGTCGGCGTGGAAGCTGGCATTGGCGAGGTCGGCGTCGGCCACGTCCAGGTGACTCAGGATGTTGGTCACGTCCCCGCTCTGGTCGACCCCGCCGTACGCGTAGAACTTCTGGCCTAGGCTGTCGAAGGCCGAGGCCATGAAGTACACGCCCTGCGTGGCCATCGGCGCCAGCTTGTCCCAGGTGCAGGCCAGCGGCGGTGGCGGCGTCTGCTGCTCCGGCGCCGCCGCCGCCCGGCCCGCCGCCATGCCCAGGCCGCAGACGGCGAGCACGGCGAGCAGCGGCGAGCGCCACGGCGGGCGCGAGGGAGGGGTCGATGCGTTCACGGCGATGCTCCTTGCAGATGACCAAACATCAATGGAGATGGGCCCACCAGGATTCGAACCTGGGACCCATCGATTATGAGTCGATTGCTCTAACCGCTGAGCTATGGGCCCTGGGTCATGCAAGAGCGGGCGATGGGAATCGAACCCACACCGTCGGCTTGGAAGGCCGGAGCTCTAACCATTGAGCTACGCCCGCGCGAGTCGGGGCGAGAGGATTTGAACCTCCGACCCCCTGGCCCCAAACCAGGTGCGCTGCCGGACTGCGCTACGCCCCGCGATCTGGTGGCAGATTATACGCCCTGGCCGCGCCGTGGTCAACGCTCGGCCCGCTGATCCGGCAGGTCCGATGGTCCGCGATTCTGAAGGTTGGCCAGCCCAAGCGGGCGTGATTGCGGAGATCAGCGGCGACATGCGCCTTGTTATGGTCAAGTACGCGATGTCGCGACTGACACCGGGTGACGTGTCAGCCGGGAGAGGCGCCGACTGTGCAGCGGCCGTCACGGCTGCCGCACATCCGTGGTCAGCGCGTGCGTCAGGCTATCGTAAGTCGCAACGCGCAGCCATTCCGGGCCGCCGGCGGACACGCGCACGGCCCAGAAGTCGTCGTTGCCGCGCTTCCGATCGCCTGCCTCATTGAGCTCCATGGGGCCCGTCACCCCGACATAGGTCGCCGCCGTTTGCGGCAGTTGCGCCTTGAAGGCGGTGAAGTCGTCCGGCTTGCCCGCCGCCAGCAGCGTCTTCGCGATGAGCCACACGGCGTCGTAGGCCGCCAGGGCGTAGATGTCGGCGTCCTGGCCGGTCCTCGCCTCGATGCGCTCGCGGAGCGGCGCCCAGCGATCCTCGGTCGTGGGATCCAGGCCGAACACCGGGCAGGGATAGCCCACCGACTCGGCGAAGGCCGCCGCCAGCGGGTCGCTCGTCAGGGCCGGGCTCTGGGCCATGGCCGAAGCGCCGAACCAGCGCACGGCCGCCAGGTCGGGGTGGTGGGAAGCCTCGGCCAGGATCGGCACCGCCTCGGCGAAGGCCAGGAGGTAGACGCCGACCTTGTCCGCGCCGTGTTCCGCCACCGCTTGCCGAACATGCTCGTCGATGCCCGAGACGAGCTCGGCGAAATCGGTGGTGCTCGGCGCGTAGGTGATCTCGTCGACCGCGACCGGCGGATCCTCGGCGAGCATCCCCTTGACTTGAGACGACAGGTCGTCGCCCCAGACATCGTCGCGAACCACCATCACCACCGATTCCAGGCCCGCCTCACGGAGCATCGCCGACATGGCTTCCGCCTGGAGGGTATCGTCGGGCGCGAGCCGGAACACGTTGTCGCCCGCGATGCTGAGCGACCGGGCGACGCTCGATGGGCTGACGAGGATGATCCCGTTCGCGTCGGCGTAGGGCTTCACCTCGGCCAGCTCGGCGCTGCTCTGCGGGCCGATGACGATCCATTGACCGTTCTCGTGCAAGAACTTCAGCGCCTCGAGCGCCCTGGCCGGATTGACCTGCGAATCCACGATGCTGATCGGTTGCAGCTCGACCTGGTCGCCCAGCTCGCGATTGACATCCTCCACGGCCAGCTCCAGCGCCACCGCCGCCGATTCACCGAAGTGGGCGAGCGAGCCGGTCTGATCCAGCAGCGCCGACAGCGAGATCGGGGTCCGGACGACGGTGCCGCCGGGCGCCGTGGCCTCGCTACCGGCCTCCCCCGTGCCCATCGCCACCGGCGACGGCATCCCGCCACCGTCGCCGCCCCCGGTGCCGCCCCCCGTGCCGCGGCAGCCTGCGGCGACGAGTCCGATGGCGAGCAGGGCGAGTAAGGGGAAACGCTTCACGAGGGTGGCCTTTCGGGGAGAGGGGGCTCGGACCGGGTGTCCGCGCGACGGAGTATAACCCGGGCGCCACGCGAGTCAATCGGGATCGCGGGAGGGCTGCCGCGGTCTTCGCACGTGGATAACTCGGTGTCGCCGCGCTCAAGCTCCCCGACGAGAGAACGGTTCCGCCAGGGCCTATCGTACATGCGCCAAATTCGCCCCCCCGGGGCCGTATCCTGGCCTCGCATGCACCGTTAATACTATCGATGCGCGCGGCGCGTCGCCGCCCGCGACGGCAATTCTGATGGGATGCAACGGCGGAGTCCGCGAAGGCTCCGACTGCGGGGGAACAATCGATGAAAACCGGGTAAATTCCGCGCTGGCCATGGCCTGTGGCCGACACCGCTCGGCCCTGCCGGGTTTGGAAAGGCGCCCTCCTCCTGACCCTGCTGGCGGTCCTCCTCTCTCCCCAGCGCGTCTCGGCCGCCTCGATCGTCGTCAACAGCCTGGCGAATAGCTCGACCAACAGCGACGGCACCTGCACGCTGCGCGAAGCCATCCAGGCGGCCAACTCGAACACGGCTTCGGGCGTCCCCGCCGGCGAGTGCGCGGCCGGCTCGAACGATCCCGTCGTCGACGTCATCACCTTCAGCCTGTCGGGCACGATCACCCTGTCGAGCGCCCTGCCGGGCATCGGCGGCGGGACGTCGGATGACCCCGGCTATGTCACCATCGACGGCGACAACGACGACGACATGGTGCCCGACATCGTCCTGGACCGCAACGGCGGCGCCGGTGTCGGCCTGGCCATCGGGCGCGCGGCGTCGCCCGCCGCGGCTGCGGTCAACGTGACGATCCGCGGCCTGGAGATCCGGGAGTTCGGTGGCCAGGCGGGGATCCACGCGCTCTTCGCACAGACGCTGGTCATCGAGGACTGCATCGTCGTCGCGGGCACGATGCGGGGCATCTACATCCAGAACGCCGCGAGCAGCGACGTCACCATCCGCCGCTGCCGGATCGGCCTGGACAGCACGGGCGCGGCCGCGGGCAACGGCGCCAACGGGATTCAGGTCGCCGACGGCGCCGATGACGTGACCATCGAAAACAGCGTCATCTCGGCCAACGGCGGCAACGGCATCCGGGTTGTCGGCGGGATGATGGACACCAGCAGCAACAACCTGCTGATCCAGGACAACTTCATCGGCACCGATCTGACCGGTACGACCTGTGGCGCGGCCGCCGTCACTCCGCCCCCTTGGAACACCTTCGGCAACGGGACAACCGGCATCGACATCGGCGGCTTTCCCGGTTTGACGAACTCGATCATCGAGGACAACGTGATCGGCTGCAACGGCCGTCTCCAGGGCCTTGCAACCGGCGACAACCAGGGCGACGGCATCGAGCTCGGGGCCGCGGGGACCAGCGGCAACACGATCCAGACCAACACCATCGGGACGAACAGCGGCGGCGCGAACCTCGGCAACCACCAAAACGGCATCGACCTCACGAACGGCAACACCACGACGATCACCGGCAACACCATCGCCTTCAACGGCTTCATCGCCACCAACACCCACCAGGACGGCATCGAGCTCGACGGCGCGAGCACCGACGGCTACCTCATCACCCAAAACAGCATTTACGGCAACGACGGCCTGGGCATCGACATCGCGAGCGATGGCGTCACCGACAACGATGCCAACGACGACGATCTCGGCGCGAACGAGCGGATGAACTTCCCCTTTGTCACCAGCACGATGTGGAGCGGCGGGCTGCTCGACGTTATCGGCTGCTTCGACGGCAACCCGGCCGAGGCGAACTATACCCTCGAGTTCTTCTGCAACGATACGGCCGATACGTCCGGGTATGGCGAGGGCAAGACCTTCGCCGGCTCGGCGGTTCTGACCGGCGACGTCGGCACCTCGGAATACGTCGGTACCTCGTCCTGCCTTACGACCGGGACGCTCGCGACCTTCCTGCCGCCGGCGAGCTGCCACCTCATGGCCGCCACGGCGCGCAACGCCCTCGGCGACACGTCGGAGTTCGGCAGCGATGGCAACGCCGCCAACGCCGCCGTGCTGGCCTGCCTGCTCGCGCCCGACAGCGCCACCAACACGCTGCCCGGCCAGACGACGCACAACGTGACGGCCACAGTGACCAACGGCGGCACGGCGGTGACCGGGGTGACGGTGGACTTTACGGTGGCGGGCACCCAAGCGGTCACGGGGCCTGATCCGGCCACCAACGGCTCCGGCGTGGCGACCTTCACCTACACGAACAACAACATGACCGGTGTCGACACGATCTCCGCGGAGGTCACCAGCGGCGGCCAAACCGCGCCCTGCCTCTCGTCCACCGGAGCGAGCTCGGTGACGAAGACCTGGAACGGCTCGACGGCCACGCACACGCCGACGGCTACGCCCACGCCGACGGACACGCCGACACCGACCAACACACCGACGGATACCCCCACCGATACACCAACGGGTACGCCGACCAACACACCGACCAGCACGCCGACCAGCACCACGGCGCCATTCCCGCCGCCGGATGTGACGATCACCGATCCATTCGGATGCACGGGCAGCGGCGATACGCTGGATGTCGAGGTGGTGGTCAACAACCCGACCGGCTCATCCCAAGCGATCTCCGTGCAGTCCACCCTGCCCGCCGGCCTCGTCGGCGTCGGCGGGAGCTGCACGTTCGACGGCGGGTCCGGCATGACGAGTTGCGTGGTCAGCGCTGGCGGATTGACATGGACCGGCGATCTCCCGGCGATGTCCACGCTGACGATCGGTTACCAGGTGACGGTCGGCGCGAGCGTGCCCGCGGGATCGACGTTGTGTATCGACACGGCGGTAGACTTCGAAAGCGACGCCGAAAGCGGGACTGTGGACACTCAAGCGTGCACCACGCTCAACTGCCCGACCGGCGTAGACCTGCTCCGGTTCACCGCCATCGGCTTGCGGGACCGCGCGTTGCTGGTCTGGGAGACGGCGGCGGAGCCGCACGTGCTGGGCTTCAACCTCTATCGGGCGACCGAGCTGGTGGGGCCCCTGGGCCCTGGTGAACCAGGGAATCGTGACGGCGCGGGGCGGCGCCGGATCCGGCCACGTCTACCTGCTGCGCGATGCGCCCGGAACGGGGATGTTCTACTACCGTCTGGAAGAGATCGGAAGCGACGGCAAGCGCGGCGTGCTGGCCACGACCGGGTCCCGCATCGGGCCGGAGGCGAGCGGGCGGCAGGTCTGGGTGCCGCTCGCGGCCAAGTCCTCAGGCCGAAATGGTTCGGCGCTGGGGCGATCGACGCGCTAGAAGCGCGGGCGCGGCGCGCCGCCGCACGATCCGGCGACCCGGGCAGCGAGCGATTGCCGCGGAGCGCGGCCGAGCGGCGCCGAGAATAAAGCTCCCGAATCGGCAACCAATCGCGGGGATGCAGCGTCAAGTAGGGCAGCCCATGACACTTTTCGAGTTGCTCGTCATCCTGGTGATCGCCGGCATCGTCGGCAGCATCGCTGAGTTCATCGTCGGCTTCGGCCGGGGCGGCTTTCTGGTCGCAGTGATCATCGGTCTGGCCGGGGCGCTGATCGGCTCGTGGCTGGCCCGTCAGCTCGATCTGCCCGTGCTCCTGCCCATCACGGTCGGCGACCGGACGATCGAGATCGTGTGGGCGCTGCTCGGGTCGATCCTGTTGGTATTCATCCTCGGCTTGCTCCGCGGACCCGGCCGCTGGCGCCGCCGCGCCTGGCGCGGCCGGTACTAGCGCCGGGCGGCCGGGACGCGAAGGGAAGGCATCCGTGCAAATCGGCTCCCTGACGCTGGCGCTCAACGCCGTCACCATCCCCATCCTCATCATGCTGGTGCTCAGCTTGATCGAGGTCGTCCGGACCTGGGGGGTGACGACCCGGCCGCTGGCGATAGCCATCGCGGCGCTGGTCGTCCTCCAAGCGCTGTGGGCGCTGGGCCTGCTCGGCCTGCCGGGAAGCGCCGGCGCCTTCGGCGAGCTGAACGTCTGGCTGGCGATCGCCGACGCCGCCATCATCCCGCTCAGCATCGCCCTGGCCTACATGGCGGTCGGCCGGCGAACAGTGCCGATCGCGGGCGCCATCGGCCTGGTGGCCTTCCTGCACTTCCTGATCGTGACAGGCATCGTAGACGTCAGCGGCCTGATCTAGGATATCCGCTCAGCCGCCCGCATGGGCCGGCGAATAGAATTCGCGCCTACCATTACAAAGCCGGCCTTCGCCGGTTATTCACGTGAGAGTTCGGCGCCCAGCCCGCGCAGGCGGGCTTCGTAATGGTAGCAGCGAA
>CAZCJG010000080.1:0-15001 GCA_964498575.1 uncultured Anaerolineales bacterium
CTCGTAGACCGCGCCGTTGTCGGGCCGATAGGTGCCGGGCGTCACGCTCTTCTCCAGCATGTGCAGCGCCGCGAAGGTCGCCTGGCCCTGCTCGTCCAGCCAGCCCTCGCCGCCGTAGAGCGTCTGCAAGTGTTGCTGGAAGCGCGCGATCTCGGTCGCGCGGCCCTGCAAGTGGAACTCGGCGATCGACTGCAAGGCCACCGCCGGCACCGGGCCGCGCAAGGACGCCTGGAGCTGGGCGCCCAGGCCCACGGCGCGGAAGGGCGAGCCGTTGGACGAGGCGACCGTCGCCAGGTGCTTGCCCAGCCAACCCTCGGTGCGGCTCTTCTGGCCCGGCGTGCCGCGCTCCATGAAGTCCATCGCGTCGAAGTGGCTGCGGGTGTCGTTGGACATGGCCACCGCGTGGACCATGCCGAGAATGCCCTCGTCGTACCACTGCTTCCAGCGGCCCTCGTCGGGCAGGGCCAGGGTCGGATGCAAGCCGAAGAAGTTGTCCAGCCGCACACCCTTGCGGGCGGCGGTCGAGTCCGGCGACGGGATCGCGATGTTGCGGCGGCGGTTGAAGTAGTTGCCCTCCTCGCCGTAGGGGATGACCATGTTCAGCCCATCGTAGCCGCCGCGCGCGAAGACCACGATCAGGATGTCGCCCTTGGGCGGCGTGTCCTCCTGGCGGAAGACCATGCGCGGCATCCAGCGCGGCCAGACCGCCGTGCCCAGCGCGAGCAGGCCGCCGCGTTCGAACAGTGTGCGTCGTGTGATGATCATGTCGATGCTCCTTCGTCGGGTCCTAGCGCCACTGGAAGTACGCGCTATCGAGGATCAGCGCGACCAGCTCGGGCAGGCGGCGGCGCGCGGCGCCGTCGAGCGCGGTGTCGGCCGCCCCGCCACTCGTCAGATAGTCGACCAGCATGCCGCGGTCCTCGGCGAGGAGCGGCCGGTGGACCAGCCGCGCGGTCCACCAGTCCACCGCCGCGCCGGCGGTGGCGACGTCGGCCGGCATCTGCTCGTAGGGCTTGAAGCCAGGGACGAGTTCGCCGCCGAGCGGTGTCGAGCCGCTGCCGGCTCCCGCCAGCGCCAGGCCGAAGTTCCAGCGCACGAGCATGCCGATGCTCGATGCCCAGGCATCCTTGATGTCGGGATAGCCGTCCGGGGTCGGCCAGTAGTACGGCAGATGGCCCATCGATGTCAGCGCGTAGATCAGCCGGCTGTAGATCGGGTTCTGGTTGGCCTGGCCACCCCCCCGGCCCGGCAGGCGCACCGGGAACTGCGCCGGCTGGAGGTCGACCGCGCGCAGCGCCCGCGCCAGGAGGTCCGACGGCCGCGACAGCCGCCCGCCGTAGGTGGCGAAGGAGCGCGCGAACTCCTGGCTGGTCAGGATCGTGTAGACCATGTCCTTGATGTCGCCGCCGCTGTTGCGGTAGGTCTCGGCCACGCGGTCGACCAGCTCGGGCGTCTGGCCCAGCGGATCGTCGGTGACGAAGCGGCGGATCATCTTTTGGGCCAGGAAACGACCGGTCGCCTCGTGATCACAGAGGATGTCGATGACGGCCTTCCCGTCCTCGATGTCGCCGGCCGACGGGACGTGCTGGCCCAGCACGGACTTGCCGCTGGGGTCGTGGCGGTCCTGGCTGAACTCGAACTCGCCGCGCCGTGGGCCCTGGGCATAGGTCCAGGTCCAGCCGGTGAAGCACTTGGCGACCTCCTTGATGTCCTGCTCGGTGTAGGGCACCCCGTTGACCGCGACGCCGAGCGTGTGCAGCTCCATGATCTCGCGCGCGTAGTTCTCGTTCGGGTAGTTCAGGTAGTTGACGTCGTTGTTGAGGTAGTTCAACATCGCCGGGCTCATCGCCGAGGCGGTGAGCAGGTCCTTGAACTTGCCGAGGGCGTGCTTGCGGATCACGTTGCGGTCGTCAACCGTCTTGAAGGCGTCGCACTGGTCGGTCAGATGGTAGATCGAGAAGTGGTCGGTCCAGAACTCGACCATCACCTCGTACAGCAGGCGCGGGCTGAAGATCATTCGGTACAGCGTCGCCAGCCGCAGCTCCTCGACGATCTGGTAACGATTGCCGATGTCCATGAGCTGCCGCGGCGGCATCGTCAGCGTCGCCAGGCTGCGCAGGGCGTCCTCGACCTCGCCGTCGTCGATCGCGGTGTAGTCGAGCTGCGCCTCGATCCAGTCGTAGGGACTTTGCGCGCGCAGCGCCTCGACCTCGCCCGGCCGCGGCCCGAACGCGGCACGGGTGCACAGCAGGGTGGCCAAGTCCGGCTCGGGCATGTCGCTGGCGACCCGTGCCGCCCAGGCGAGCGGTGGGCGCGGCCGCAGGCCGGCGTCGGACCCCAGGGGCAGGGCCGCGGCGGCCGCGGTCGCGCCGCCGATTTGAAGCAATTGACGCCTGGATACCTCCATGGCGCCCTCCTTTCCGTTTGCGATGTGCGTGTGAACGAATGGACGAAGACGATGCCGCCCGCCGGGGCTAGGCGCGGTCGCGGCGCTCACGGCGAGCATAACGCCGCCCGAGGCGAGCGGGTTAGACGCCTGGGAGCGCCGGCTTCCAGCCGGCACGGACGCGCTCGCGGGCAGGATTCACAGTGTTTGCAGGGTCCTTGGCCGGCCGGAAGCCGGCGCTCCCAGCCGCCCACTAGCGCAGGTAGCTCGACAGCCGCGCGCGCCGGTGCGGCTGGCGGAGCTTGGCCAGCGCTTCCTGCTCGATCTGGCGGATGCGCTCGCGGGTCAGGTTGAACTTGCGCCCGACCTCCTTCAAGGTGTAGGTCCGCCCCCCGTCCAGGCCGAAGCGCAGGCGCAGGATGCGCGCCTCGCGGGCGGTCAGGCATTCGAGCATCTCGTCGAGGTCGGACTGGAGCAAGAGGTAGGTGGTGACCTCGACGGGATCCGGCGACAGGTGATCCTCCAGGAAGTCGCCGAGCTCGGCGTCGTCGTCCTCGCCGGCCGGCTTCTCCAGCGAGACGCTGTGGCGCGCGACCTTGAGGAGCTGCCAGACCTTGGTCTCGGGCAGGCTCATCCGCTCCGCGATCTCGGCCGGCGTGGGCGAGCGCCCCAGATCCTGCTCGAGCACCTGGGCGATGGCGAAGAGCTTGCGGATGCGATCGCTCATGTGCACCGGCACGCGGATCGTCCGGCCCTGATTGGCCAGCGCGCGCGTGATCGCCTGGCGGATCCACCACGTGGCGTAGGTCGAGAACTTGAAGCCGCGCGTGTACTCGAACTTGTCCGCCGCGCGCATCAGGCCGACGTTGCCTTCCTGGATCAGGTCGAGAAAGGGCACGCCCTGTCCGCGGAACTTCTTGGCCATCGCGATCACCAGCCGGCTGTTGGCGGTGACCAAGTGATCCCAGGCGAGCTGACCGTCGACCCAGGCGCGCTCGATCTCGCGGCGGTGCTCGGGCGCACAATCCGGGCTGAGGCTCGCGAAGGCATTCCGGCCGCGCTCGATGCGCTTGGCGAGGGCGACCTCCTCGTCGCGGCTGAGCAGCGGCACCGAGCCCACCTCGCGGAAGTACAGGCTGACCGTGTCGTCGCTGTCGATGCCGTCGAAGCCGGCCGGGCGAGCACCGGGCAGGTCGTCGTCGAAGCGCTCGTCGATCTCGTCGCCGGCGGCCGGGTCCTCGCCCGTGCCATACAGCTCGATGTCCGCCGCTTCGAGCCGCACGCTGACCAACGCCAGCAGGCGCGGGTTGTCCTCGGCTTCCGGCAAGCGCTCCTCGATGTCGCTCGTGGTGATATAGCCACGCTCGCGACCCAGGCTGAAGAGCTGCTCCAGCGCATCGGAGAGGGCGGCCTGGGCGTCACGTTCAAGCATCAAGGCAGTACCCGCTTCCTACTGGCGCCACTTGGCGCGCATCACCGCTCTGATCAGGCGGTCGTGACAAGCAAGGCATCGAAGCAGAGAAACCAAGTAAATAATTCTAGTCCCTATGTTACGGATCGTCAAGCGATTGATTAAGGTCACATCGATGACCGCCGCCTGCCGCATGTTGTATAATCCAAGGATGATCGCGCGCCTGCATGGCCGTGTGGCCGCCATTGAGGACGGCGCCGTCATCATCGATGTCGGCGGCGTCGGCTATCGTGTGCACATGCCGGCGGGGCAGCTCGCGGACCTCGGCCCGGCGGGTGCCACGGCGACGCTGCACACGTATTTGCATGTCCGCGAGAACGACCTGGAGCTCTACGGCGGCCTCGATGCCGAAACGCTCGTGCTCTTCCGCCAGCTTCTCTCGGTCAGCGGCGTCGGGCCGCGCCTGGCGCTGGCGGTGCTCTCCACCTTCGACGTGGCGACGGTCCAGCAGGCGATCGTCGGCGAGGATGTCACGCGACTGTGCGAGGTGCCGGGCGTCGGGCGGCGCACGGCGCAGCGGATCGTGCTGGACCTGAAGAGCCGGCTGGAAGCCGCCGGCGTGGCGCCGGCGACGGCGGGGCGGTTCGCGGTGGCGGACGTGGCCGCCGCGGGCGAGGCCGAGGCGCTGGCCGCCCTCCTCGCCCTGGGCTATACCCGTGGCGAGGCGCGCCAGGCGCTCGCCGCCCTACCGCCGGACACTGACCAGACCGTCGAGGGCCGCATCCTCGGCGCGCTGCGCTTGCTGTCGCGCTAGGGCAACGAGGTGGGAGCCTGCGCGGCGAGCCAGGATGGGACCGCGGCCGGCATCGACGGCCCGCCCGGCCACCGGCCACTCGCCAGATCGGACCGGCTGACGCGCATCATGGCGCGCACACCCGGCTCAAGCTACAATGGCCGCAGTTCTTCTTCACGTTGGAGGGATCAACCATGACCTACGTGATCACCGAGCTGTGCACCCGCGAGGGTGACTGCGTCGAAGTCTGCCCGGTCGACTGCATCGTGCCGGGGCCGAAGGAAGATGCGCAGTGGCCGTTGTTCTACATCGACCCGGATGTCTGCATCGACTGCGGCGCCTGCGTGCCGGTCTGTCCGCCCGAGGCGATCTTCCCCGAGTTCGAGGTGCCCGACGATCAGGTTCACATGACCCAGGTCAACGCGGACTACTTCGTTGCCGGGCCCGGCTACTACGAATTCGAGCTTGAGGAGCAGCGGGTCCACAACTAGGGGCTTTCCGCATCGGGACCCCCCATTGGTGTGCTTCTCCATCGTAGGGGCACCGCTTGTGGGGGTCTTGCCGGCCACGACAATATCCTGTCGTGGCCGGCAAGACCCCCACAAGCGGTGCCCCTACGCCATGATCCGGCCTTGCAGCGGTAACCCACACCCGCCGCAACGGCGGCTCGAACGCATAGAATCTCGAACGATTGAATAGCGAAAGGGGCGGCCGAGCTTGGCCGCCCCTTCGCACGTCGCTTGATCCGCGGGCCTTAGCGCGGGCGCAGGTAGACCTTTTGCGCGACAGGCATGAACACCTTGTTCTTCGGCGGCGGGGGGACGACCACGTCCTCGCCGGCCGACGCGACAATCTGGTGCCCGTTGGCGGTGTCGATCACCGCGCGCACGCCGGTGATGTCGTTCAGCGTCCAGCCCGCGCGGGGCGGGATGTCGCTGGCCTGGAACTTGTAGTTGCCGTTGGCGTCGGTCACGACCGTGATCGCCACGTCCGGCATGTTCTGGATGGCCAGCGAGAGCTGGACCACGCGGTTGGCGGTCGCTTCGAGCGTCACGATGTCGCCGCGGCTCCAGTCGAAGGCCAGCTTCTCGACCTGGATCACCGGCGACTCGCCCGAGGCCTCGAGCCGCACCTTGTCCGCGTCGCCGATCGTCACGGCGCTCGCGCCGTTCTTCAGGTGCGCCTCGAAGTTGCCGTCCGAGTCCGCCTTGACCGTCGCGCGCGCCCGCTCGGTCGTGCCGTCGGGCGCCAGGAGCACGACGGTGACGCTGGAGAGCGGCGTGGCGCGGCCGGCCACGCGGTCGGTGCGCACGTAGACCTGACCCAGCGAGCGGAACACGTGGCGGTAGACGCGGTGGCCGCTCGGCATGTACATCGCGACCTCGATGCCGTCGCCCGGATCGACGCCGGCCCCGCCGAAGGGCGCGTTGTACACGCCCTGCGCGTTGGTCTGGCCCTGCACCATGAAGCGCGGCGCGATGTCCAGGCACTGGCGCGCCGGCCGCAGCATGTAAACCTGGGTGGTCGGCGGGCCCATCACCTGCACCAGGGCCTGGCCCCAGGTGACCGAAACCGCCAGGGTCGGCAAGAGCACATCGGTGCTGCCGCTGCCGAGGTTGACCTTGGCGGTCTGCCCGGCGACCGAGATCACCGGCGCCTTGGCGTTGTCGACCATCTCCAGCCCGAAGCTCGAGTCGTAATCCGCCTGGCCGCTGGCGCTGCCCGCGGTCTGGCCGCTGGTCTCGACCAGCGACGACTGGACGCTCGCGCGCGGCGTGCTGAAGCCGCAGACGTTGGCGCCGCCGTGCTGGATGTTGGCGATCGGGATGTAGCGCACGCGCTCGACCAGGTGGCCGCCCGGCTCGCGGTACAGCGTGAACATGCGCGTGCCGGTCTGGACGTTGTACTGCGTCGGCTGGGTCAGGTTGGCCGTCCACGTGCCGTCGGCGTTGATCGTCGGCTGGGTGTTGCGGTTCTGGCCGCCGCCGCCCGGTCCCATCCCGCCGCCCCCACCGGCGCGCGGGAAGGTGGGCGAGAGCTGGAGCTGGAGCACGCCGCCCGGCGTCGCCCGGCCGCCGACGGTGTCGGCGTTCGCGTCGCCGGTCACGGTCAGCTCGGGGATCGTCAGGGTCAGCGTCTCGCCGGGCACCGACGGCGCCGTGACGGTCAGCACGTCGCCGGTCTTGGGCTGGGCGCGGTTCGCGCCGTCCATCAAGATCACCTCGAAGGTCGCGTCGGCGGCGGTCTTGGCGGTCGCGCGGATCGTCTTGCCGCCGCTGACCAGGCTGATGTTGAGGTCGATGTTCGGCTTCCACGAGCCGGTCAGGCGCGCCTCGTCCAGGTTGAGGCGCAGGCCGGGCACCGCGATGCGGCTGATGATGTTGTGGCCGCCGGTCTCGCGGGTCTGGAAGATCATCACGTCGTTGTGCTGGATGTCGAACGCCCCCTCGCCCTCGTCGGGGAAGGTATGCGTGAAATTGCCGTTGGCGTCCGCGGTCACCGTCACCTGCTGGCTGTCCGGCCCGAGCAGGCGCTGGACGTTGATCGTCACGCTGGCATTGGGCAGGGTCTTGCCGTTGATGATGTCGTCGGCGATGAAGGCGACGCCGGAGAGCTCGGGCACGGTGACGTCGAAAGTGTCGTCGCCGACCACCGCGTGGACCTTGTCGCCGACGCGGATGTCGACCGGGCCGCCGAGCGTGTCCTGGAACATCATCGTCCAGTTGTTGCCGCCGCCACCGGGGCCACCCCCGCCACCGACATCGTCGTCGCCCGCCGCGACGTCGACCGACGCGGCCTGGTCGCGCAGGCTGGCGGTGACGGTGCGGCCGGCGGGACCGTTGCCGCTGAGGTAGTTGGCGCCGATCTCCATCGTCATCCTCACCGCGGCCCAGCTCGTCAGGAACTGATGGCCGCTGGCCAGGCGGATCGTCACCGAACCGTTCATCGGCGGCTCGACGTCCAGCGTGCCGGTGAAGTCGGCCTGGTAGTGGCCGCCGGCGTCGGCGGTCACCTGAACCGTCTGCCCGCCGCCCCCCCCGCCGCCGCCCGGCCCGCCGCCGCCGCCGGTGCGGACGACGGTGATCGTGCTGCCTGCCGGCGCCTCGCCGCCGACCGTGTTGGCCGCGGCGCTGGTCTGGGCGGTGACCTGCGGGATGGTCAGGACGATCGGATCACCGCTGATGAACTCGACCTCGACGATGTCGCCGACGTTGAAGTCCACGGGCGTGCCGCCGCCCCCGCCACCCGGCCCGCCGCCGCCGTTGAAGTTGGTGTTGAAGGTCGCGTTGTTGCCGGACTGGGTGTTGCGGGTGCCGCGCACCTGGCCGCCGGAGGTCTTCACAGTGACCGTGATCGGCTGGCCGGGATCGGCGACACCCGACACCTGGTTGGTGTGGACGCCGACCGTCACCTGCTCGAGCGCGTCGGTCACGCGGATCTGCAAGCCCGGCGCGACCATGACGACCGCGCTGACGCGCCAGCCCGCCCCCAGGCCGGTGGCGCTGCTGAGCGAGGCGCTGAAGCTGCCGTCCGGGTTGCTGGTGGCCGGGACGCGGATGGTCGGCTGGCCCGCCTGCCCCGACTGCGCCTCGATGACGACGCTGGTGCCCGGCGGGGCATTGCCCGTGACGGTCTTGGCGCTGGAGTTGACCTGCATCGTGATCTGCGGGACCACGGCCTGGATGGCGCGTGAGCCGCCGGGCAGGCTGCTGGTGACGGTCAGGGTGATCGTGTCGCCGACCGCGACCGGGCCGAAGGCATTCGGACCGCCACCGCCGGGGCCGCCGCCCCCGCCCATCTGACCCACTGTAAAGTCCGTACCGCCGCCCTGGACGGTGGCGGTGCGCGTACCCTTGGCGTTGCCGCCGGCGCCGCGGATGCCGGTGCGGACCACGTTGCCCGGCGTGGCGTCGCCGGAGATCTGGCGCGAGTTCAGGCTGGCGATCGCCATCAAGCCGGCGTACTCGGCGCGGAAGACGTTGCCTTCGGGCGTCGTATAGGTCGCGACGCCGAAGTCGCCCGGGCTGACGTCGGTGGTACCGGCCAGGGCGAGCTTGTACATGCCGCTGGCGTCGGCGGTCGCCGTCCGCGTCATCGGGCTCGTTCCATGCGTCAGCACTACGCTGACGCTGGCGCCGGCCGGCGCCCGGCCGACCACCGCGTCGCCGTCGATATCGGCGTCGGCCGCGAAGCTCGGGACGGTCAGCGTGGCGGTGACGCCGGTGCCGGCCATGACCGGGATGAACTGGATGCGGTCGCCCGACACCAGGTTGGCGTTACCGCCGCCCCCGCCGCCGCCACCACCGCCGCCGCCGAGGTTGAAGCGGACCGTGCCGTCGGCGCCGGACATCGCGATGGCCTGGCCCTTGATATTGTTGCCGCTGGCCGGGCGGGCGACGGCGCGGATCTGGGTCGACGGCGTGGTCTTCCAGTCGATGACGTTGTCGAACAGCGTGATCGTCGCGCCGGTCGCCGGCACGTCGGCGGCCTGGGCGTGGGCCGCGGGCGGGGCGGGCAGCACGGCCACCGGCGCCGCGGCGCCCGGCAGATGGCCGAGCAGCCATCGACCAAGCGGCAAGGCTCCAAAGGTCGCGATCACGGTCAGGGCGAGAGCAAGTCGCATTCGATGCACGGGGCGCCTCCATGGTGGCACTAGATGACGGGCGGGCGGTTCAGGGAAAACCGGCCGGCCATATCGAGATATCGGCCGACACTGTGGGATCATAACACCGTCGCCCCAGGCGAGGTAAGGGGATTTACAATAATTTTACAATTCGCGCCGGCGCGCCGAGCTCCGTGCGCAGCGCCTAGCGCACGTTCAGCCGCCCGATCGGCAGGAACGCCTCGCCGGCCCCGCGCACCCGCGCGATCGGAATCGGGAAGGTGGCGATCGGCTCCCCGGTGCCCGTGGCGGCGGTTCCGTGCAGCGCGACCGGCAGCCAGGAGCCGTAGTTCAGCGGCTCGATGCGGTAGCGCACGGTGACCGAGGCCTGATCCGCCGGCAGCGCTTCCCAAGTCAGTGTGCGCGTCGCGGGATCGTAGGCCGCGGGCGGCTCGGCCGAGGCCGCGACGTAGCGTATGTTCGCCGGCAGCACGTCGGCGATGCGGACGCTGTCGAAGGGAAGCCGGGTCGAGGGGGTGTAGATAGCCAGCGCGTCGTGTTGGGCGTCGATCGCTTCGGGCGTGTAGGTGGTGAAGATCCGCTCCTTGTCACCGACCAGCGCCACCAAGCCGTCGAGATCCGCCTCCTCCAGCCCGACCGGCGGGTGGACCTCGGCGTAGAGCGCGACGCCGTCCGCGCGCAGGTCCGCCGCGGCGGCGGTCGGATCGTCCCCGGCCGCCAGTGGCCCGCCATCGGTGACGACGAGCACGGCCTGACCAATGCCGCCATCGCCCCTGACCCGCGCCAGCTCGGCCCGTGCCAGCTCTAGCGCCCCGGCGAGGTCCGTGCCCTCTTCACTGGCCTCAAGGCTCGCGACCGTGGCCGCCACATGGCCCGCATCGAGACCGCCTTGCGGCGGGCCCGCGAAGGGGACGTCCAGACGCGCCTGGTCGGCGAAGGTCATCAAGGAGACGTTGGTGTGGTCAGGATCGAGTTGCTTCACCAGCGAGATCACGGCGGACTTGGCGCGATCGATCGCGTTGTCGTTGTTCATCTGCTTCGCGGTGTTGAACACGATCGCGAGTTGGAGCGGCTTGTACGCGCCCCGGCAAGCTCCATCCACCCGCAGCGTGACCGTGATCGCCTCGCCCAACCTGATCGCCTGGGGGTCTATCGCCTTGTCCGCCCGCTTGACGCAGTCTGGGTTGTCCAGGCGGACGCCCGCCGCCGAGTCTATGGCCGTGAAGGGCTCGAACGCCCACACGCCGGCTCGGCGGATGTCGACGTGCTGGCTGAGATTGAGCGCCTCGCCGCCGGGCTCGGCGGCGTCGACCCAGGTCACATACACGCGGCCCGTGTCGTCCACCGCGATATCGCGCGCGGAGACGCCGGCATCCGGCAGGGGCCAAGCGGTCTCGATCTGGATCTGGCTGTCGGGCTCGTGCCGATCGGCGCGGTAGCGGTAGACCCAACCATCGGTCGCCAGGACCAGGATCTCACCCGTCGGGCCGACGGCCGCCGCGCGAATCGGCGTCTCCGTCACTTGGCTGTGGCTGAGCATCTCCCGCAGCGTCGTGCCCGGCCGGTCGAGATCGAAGACCGCGATCAGGGGCAAGCCACCGTGGGCCAGCACCAGGCGCGAGCCGGCCAGGGCGATGTCCACGGGGATTGGCCGGGCGGAATCCACCTCGTCCCACAGATTCGCATAGCTCCACGACCCGACCAGCTCGCCCGCCGCGTCCAATACCAGCACCGTCTGTGCCCCGACATCCAGTGCCGCCACCCGCCCGCCGTCCGCGGCGACCGCGGTGAGGTGCGGCAAGGCGAGGGGATCGTCGAGGAACTCGAGCCCGTAGCGCTGCCAGTCCGGCGCATGGTCATCCGGCCGGCGGGTGATCGAGTGCGCGTCGATCGTGTAGACGTCGCCGCCATCGACCGCGAGGTCCGCCACGCCGAGCGGGGCGTTCCACACCCCACAGGTCCCCATCTGCCCGAGCAGCGTGCCGTCAGGCCCCCAGTGCTGGACGGTCTGCGGGTCGGGGCTGTAGAGCTGGCTGAAGAAAGGCGCGGGCGGCAGGTCGGGACCTGCCGCCGGCTCGAAGCGGCCCTGGAGCAGGGCGAGCTGCCGCCCGGCGTCGATCCGCAGCGGGTAGACCGGGCCGCGCAGGCTCGGCAGGTCCAGCGCCCCGGCGAAGGTCGGCTGGATGGGACCCGAGGGGTGGCCGGTGACGTCGAGGCTCAAGATGCCCTGGAACGAGCAATGCGTCATCGCCGCGCGCAAGGGGCCGCCGCCGCTGACCGGCACGTCCAGCGAGAACATGCTCGGCACGCCCAGCGAGGTCAGGCGGTAGGGGTTCTTCTGGACCGTCGGCCCGCCGTAGAGCAACTCGGTGTCCTCCAGCCGGTAGATCTCGTTGTCCTTCGACACGAACAGCCCGGCCGCGCCGACCGCGACGTCCATCGCGCCGGTGAACTGGATCGTCCGGCGATAGGTGCCATCCGGATCGAACACCGCCACGCCGTCGACCTTGCCCGGCCCCGGCGGCACCGCGGAATGCGGGAACTGGTCCACGACGTAGATCGTCCCGTCGGCGCCGACGTCCAGCGTCAACGGGATGGTCAGCGGCGCCGCGCCGATCGGCAGGGCGGCGTGGGTGCCGTCGGGCGCCAGCACCTCGATGCCGAAGGTCCCCAGCCGGGCGACGTTGCCGCTGGTATGCGTCAGGAAGACCCGCTGATCGGCGCGCACCGCCAGGTCCACATAGCGCTCGGGCGCCACGCTGCCGAGCGCATGGCGGGCCTGGACGGTTCCGTCCAGCGACAGGACGTCGACCCGATAGCGCACCACGGTCATGGTCGGCGGGGGGGCGGGGAAGGTGCCGCGCGCCAGCACGTAGGGCCGCCCGTCGCTGCCGACGTCCAGCCGCATCCAGCGCCAGGTGCCGCCGTCGCTGTCCTCGCCGGCGGGGTAGGGCCACCAGGCACGGGGATGCCCCGCGGGATCGATGACATGCAGCGCATTTTGGGCGCGGTCCAGCACGTACACCGTCCCGTCCGGCGCCGAGCTGATGTCGGCCGCGTCGCCGAAGCGCCCGGGGCCGGGCCGCGGCGGCACGCCGGTCCACGTACCAACCCAGCGGTAGCCGACCCCGACCGGCGGTGGGAGGGTCTGCGCGCCGGCCCGGCGCGGACTGGCGCCCGGGACCAGCGTCATCCCGGCAAGGCAGGCAAGGAGGAGCAGCCGGGCAAGCGCCGGCCAGGTACGCAGCAACATCGGGAACCTCTGGAGGGTGTGGGGGCGGTGCATCAGGCGGCGGTACCGCGATCGCGGGACCACTCAATTGTATCCGATCCGGCCGCAGGGCAATCGCATTTTCGCCCGCGGGAGCCAGGCGAATGGAATTCGCGGCTAAGGGCCTTCGGCCGAGCGTCGGCCTTCGCCGACTGAATCTTGTCGCCGAAGGGCGACATTCGGCGGCTCCGCCGCCCCTAGCCGCGGTTTCCAACCGCCGGGCTCCCGCGGGCGAAAACGCGATTGCCCTGGATCTGGCCGTCCTGCCTACCGATCCACCGTCGGCGTCGCGCCCGCCGCGCCACCCGCCGGCGGCGCGCTCGGCCCGACGCCTTCGGGCAGCTTGCCCGCGCGGACGTCGTCCGGGCTGACCACGCGCTCGGCGATCGGCGCTTCCTCAATCGTCACCTTGGTCATCTTGTCGCCGACCTGGACCTGGCGCACCGCGTCCATGCCGCTGATCACGTGGCCGAAGTTGGTGTACTGGCCATCCAGGCTGGACGGCCCCGGACCATCGTCCAGCACGACGTAGAACTGGCTGCCGGCCGAGTTCGGGTCGCCGGTGCGCGCCATCGCCAGCGTCCCGGCGCGGTGCGGCACGGGATTGGCGGCGTTGAACTCGCCGGGGATCATGTAGCCGGGCCCGCCCTCGCCGGTGCCTTTGGGGTCGCCGCCCTGGATCACGAAGCCCGGCTCGACGCGGTGGAAGGTCAAGCCGTCGAAATAGCCTTGGCGGGCCAGGAAGACGAACGAGTTGACGTGCAGCGGGGCGACCTCGGGCCACAGCTCGAGCCGGATCGGCCCGTGGGCGGTCTCGATCGTCGCGAAGTAGGCCTTGTTCGCGGGGTCCAGCGCCTGATCCTCGGCCGTGGTGTACTTGCCGCCTTCCGGATTGGGCATGTAGGTCGTCGGCTGGGTCGGCGTGGCCACGGCGGCGGAGGTCGCCGCCGCACCGAGCGTCGGGGTGATGACGTCGGCCGCGGCCGTCGGCGTCGCGCCGGCGGCGGTGTCGGTGGCCGGCGTGCTGCCCCCGTACAGGAAGCCGAGCAGCATCACCCCGGCCATCACCAGCCCCACGATTGCCACCACGACCGCCGGGTTCTTGATCGAGGACCCGCTCGATCCCCCGCCGCCCCCGGTGCCGGCCGCCTGCGGCTGCGCCCGAGTGCGCTCGGTGTAGCGTTCACGTTCACGTCGTGCCATCTGGCTCTCCTCCTAATCGTTGATCGATGGTTGCGAATGATTGCGCCTGGGCCCGCGCCTCCGGCGGCGTCCGCGCCGCGGCTTCCCCCGCCGGCCGCGCCAGCTCGAGCCGCCAGATCCCCCCCAGGCCCAGCGCGACCGCCGCGGCCAGCACCAGCCAGCCCTCCAGCCGCCCGGCGAAGCTGGTGAAGATGGCCACCCCGCCGGCCGCGCAAGCGATCAGCCAGATCGCCAGCGCCGCCTCGCGGGTGGTCGCGCCGTGGCGGACCAGGCGATGCGACAAGTGATCCTTGCCGCCGGTTGTAAACGGGTTGACCCCGCGCCGGCTCCGCGACACCAGCACCAGCGCCAGGTCGAACAGCGGCACCGCCAGGACCAGCACCGGCACCATCCAGGTGACGTGCGGCGACTGGCCCGGAAAGCGCAGCTTGATCGCCAGCGCGGCCAGGACGAAGCCCAGGAACAGGCTGCCCGCGTCACCCATGATGATCGTCGCGGGGTTGAAATTGTATACCAAGAAGCCCAGGCTGGCGCCCAGCAGCGCCGCGGCGAGCGGCGCGACGAGCTGCTGGCCGTTCGCGATGGCGAGCAGCATGAAGGTGCCCGCCGCCGCCGCCGCCACGCCCCCGAGCACGCCGTCCATGTTGTCCATGAAGTTCATCGCGTTGACGATCGTCACCACCCAGGCCAGGGTCAGCAGCGCGTCGGCCACATTCTCGGCCGTCCCGCCGAGGAACACGCCGGCGAGCTGGATGTGCACGCCCGAGGCGACCAGGAGCAAGGCGCAGGCCACCTGTCCCGCGAGCTTGAGGCTGGGCGCCAGCGGCCGCCGATCGTCCGCCACGCCGAGCAGGGCGACCAGGCTGGCGCCGGCGACGATGCCGGCGACCTGGGCCCGCGCGCCCGGCCCGGCGAACAGGACCAGCGCCAGCATCGCCGCCGCGTAGATCGCCAGGCCGCCGAGCAGCGGCATCGCCCGGCCGTGGACCCGATGCGGCGAGGATGCGTCGGTGATGCCGGTCCGCCAGGCCAAGCGGCGCGCCAGCGGCGTGGCGACCAGGGCGAGGCCCAGCGCGGTGGCGAAGACGAGCAAGCAGGTCAACGGCATGGCGCGCCGTTACGGTCCCACATCATGGCGCCGTCCCCCCCGCCCCTGAACCGGCAGATCGACGATGCGCTGCCGTTCGTCCAGAATGGGCGCTCCCGCTTCGTTTTCAGCGAGCGGTTGTGTCAGCTGCGGAGCGACGCCTTCGTCGTCGGGCAGAATCTTGGCGTTTGTCGAGTGCAACACGATCGCTCGTCGCTCGCGCGCA
>CAZCJG010000081.1:0-14927 GCA_964498575.1 uncultured Anaerolineales bacterium
GCTCGTGGTGTAGGTGTTGACCTGGAACTCGCTGCCCACCGCGGTGCCCGCCGCGTTGTAGCGCTGCCCCTGGATGCTAAAGCCATCCGTATCGGTGCCGCCCGAGCCGAAGCTCTGCCACACCACCACGAAGTCGCCGTCCGCGTCCATCGCCACCGACGGGCGGACTTGGTCGCTCGTGGTGTAGGTGTTGACCTGGAACTCGCTGCCCACCGCGGTGCCCGCCGCGTTGTAGCGCTGCCCCTGGATGCTGTTGCGGTCGGTATCAGTGCCGCCCGAGCCATAGCTCTCCCACACCACCACGAAGTCGCCGTCCGCGTCCATCGCCACCGAGGAGCGGCGCTGCTGGTCCGTGGTGTAGGTATTGACCTGGAACTCGCTGCCGGCGGGCGTGTTGTCCGGCGCCGAAGGCACGGCCGGCGCGTCCAGCCCGAGCGCGCCCAGCGCCCGCCCCACCGCGGGGTTCGCGTAGGGATTCGCGGCGTCCGAACCACCCGCCAGTGCCTCACCTGGCAGGGTGGGCGGTGCGTGCTCGGCGATCGGCGCGCGGAAGTTGCCCCCCGCCGCGCTGTCCGCGCGGGGATCGCGCGCGTAGCTTGCCAGCGGCTGGGCCAGGAGCGCCGCCGCGACCAGGAGCGCGGCCATCCGTCGCCGGGCGCGCCGCGAGAGGCGCGGGTAAAGCGCGAGGCACCAGCCGGGCTGGGGGGAGCGCTGGGTCGGGGCTTCGGGCAGGTCGGCCATGGGGCGGGACTCCTTTGTCGCAAGGCGTAACGGCAACGCCGAACGCACGGGGCGTCGGCGGCCTGCACCCCTTATTAACGGGTTCGGATGTGCCGAAGATACGGGCGTGGGGAGCACCTTGCGACGATCGACTGGACGGCGGGCGATCTCGGCCACAGTCCCACCCGATTGCGCCCGCAGCCGGGTGGAGGTAGAATGCACGGGGGATCGGCAGGGGTTGGGATCTTCCGGGTCGTACCGTCTCGGCCATTAGGTTCGAGGAAGGAGCGGATAGGTGACGACTGAAGTGCTCCCACAAGTCCATCTCGACGGGTTGGCCAAGTCGCAACGCCGCATGCCGTCTCGCTTTCGCCATCTCGCCCTCGCATCTTCCTTGACGATCGCATTGACTCTCATGGCGCTGCTGTCGCGAGTCCCGCCGGCGATGGCGCAGGTTAACACGGTCGCGCCGGGCAGGATGCCCACCGCGCGATCGCAACCACTGGGTCCGACCGATACGGCCGAGCTGGAAGCATTCCTGGATGAGTTGCTGTTCCAGCAGATGGAAGCGCATCACATCGCGGGAGCGGCCGTGTCTGTCGTCAAAGATGGAAAGCTGCTTTTCGCCAAGGGCTACGGCTACGCCGATCTGGAGAACGGCGTCCCCGTCGATGCTGAAGCTACGGTCTTTCGCATTGGATCGGTCGGCAAGCTGTTCACCTGGACGGCGGTCATGCAGCTCGTCGAGCAGGGGAAGCTGGACCTGGATGCGGACATCAACACCTACCTCGACTTTCAGATCCCGGACACGTATCCACAACCGATCACCCTCAAGCACCTGATGACGCATACGTCAGGCTTCGAAGATCGACTGCTCGACAGCCTGGTGTCGGGACGCCAAAGACCTCACACCTGCGCGCGAGTGGCTGATCTCGCACATGGCGGCGCGGGTGTGCCCGCCCGGTGCTTGTGCGGGTTACTCGAACTTCAACGCCATGCTGGCAGGTTACATTGTGGCGCGGGTGTCAGGCCAGCCCTATGAGGAGTACACGCTGACATTCAGTGTCCTCGCTGTCGCCGGTGGGCATCGCGACCTACACGCCCCGACCCTCCAGCGCCTCGAACGCCGTCACCGTGTGATGGACGCGGCGCCCCGCGCGCTGCCGCGACAGGTCAACGATGGCCGCTGCCTACCGCTGGCGCGAGCGGCGGCCGTTGGCGCCCCCGTGGAACCCACGGTACAATGAAGCGGCCCCCATCATGCCCGCCCCTCCCCGCTCCCCCCTCTACATCCCCACCCACCCCTGGCAGCGCGAGCGACCGCGGTGCCTGGTGGTGGCCTGCTCGGACGGGCGCTTGCAGGCGGCGGTCGACGAGTTCCTCGACCACGTGCTGCGCGTGCGGCACTACGACCGCCTGTATCTGCCCGGCGGGCCGGGCGCCCTGGTCAGCAGTGGGGTGGAGCTGGTGCGCCCGACCCTGTGCCGGCAGGAGCTGCGCTTCCTGATCGACGTGCACGAGGTCGAGCACGCCATCCTGCTCTTCCACGGCCCGGCCGAGGGCGGCCCCGACGCGGCGATCTGCGCCGACTACCGCCGCAAGCTCGGCGGCGCCAGCGCTGCCGAGATCCGCGCCCGCCAGGAGCGCGACGCGCTGGAGATCATCGCCCAGGAGATCGGCACGCGGCACCGCCCGCGCGTCGACATTTTCCGCTGCGAGGTGCGGTCCGACGGCGCGATCGCCTTCGTCAGCCTGGCCTCGTCGGGCGAGCGGGGCGGATAGATCGCCGTGCCGGCCATCCTCACCGCCGGCAGCTTGCGGTCGGGCACGATCCGTCGCGCGCAAGGAGAGCCAGGGCGAAGCAGCGCCACGACTGGGCGAGAGGGGGTGAACGCCCGCGCCGCCGGCAGGCTCATGCGCCTCTTGAGCGCGTGGACGGTGGCAGGCGGGCGGTCCCGGATTTCGCGGGCGGGGTAAGAGGCCCGATTCACCGGCCTTCTCAGTCCTCAAGCACCCGATACCACGGAGGTAGACCATGCCCCTGCGCCGTCTTGCCGTCCTGTGTACCTGCTCAATCGTGCTGTCGCTGATCCTGCCGGCGCCCGCCCGCCCGTCAGGCGCCCAGCCCGGGCCGGGCGCGGGCGATTCAGCCCTAGCCCTGGCGTACAGCGCCACGCTGGGCCAGGCCGGCGTGCCCTGGCAGCGGACCAACGCCTACCTGAACCAGCCCTGGGCGGTCGCCGGCGACCGGGATGGGATATGGGTGGCCAACGGTGCCGGGCGCAACCTGGTGCGCTTCGGCGCGGGCGCGCTGGAGGATCTGGGGCGCGCGGGCGACATTGATGCGCTCTACGGCCGGCCGCTGCGCTTCCTGGCGGACGTCGACGTGGTGGTCCATGGCCGCCAGCCGCCCGGCAGCCCCTGGGCGCCGCCGCGCACGGTGTGGATCGCGGATTCCGGCGGCCACGTCGCGGTGGGCATCCCACTCCAGTTCGACGGAAGTCCCGGCAGCCCGATGATCGTTCTGGGCGAGACCGACGTGCCGGGCGACGACGATCGCCACTTCCGCGCGCCCTCCGGCATCGTCGGCGACGCCTCGGGCCGGGTGTTCGTCAGCGACACGGGAAACCACCGCGTGCAGGTCTTCGGCGCAGATGGCGCGCGCCTGGCGACGATCGGGCAAACCGGTGTGGCCGGTGCGGGACCCGGGCAGCTCGACCAACCCGCGCGCCTGGCTCTGTCGGCGGACGGCAGGCTGTTCATCGCCGACAGCGGCAACCATCGGGTCGTGGTGTACGACGTCAAGGACTCGCGCGCCCCGAAGGAGATCCAGAGCTACGGGCGGGCGGGGCAGCCGGGTTCGGGCGCGGACCAGCTCGACACGCCGCTCGGCGTGGCGGTCGATGCGACCTTCCTGTACGTCGCGGACAGTGCCAACCACCGCGTGCAGGTGTTGGAACGGCGGGACGGGCGCTTGTGGCGGACGCTGGACGGCGTGACCCTGCCAGGTTGTGGCGGAGGGGGCGCCGGCTCGTGGAGCCTGGTCTCCGACGTCGCCCTGGACGAAAGCGGTACCCTGTACGTGGCGCTGCCGCTGCACATGCAGGTCGTCGGCTGCTACGCGGTCAACCGCGCCGCGCGATCCGACCTCACACGGGGCACCTACGGGCTGCCTTATCTGACCAAGGACGCGCTCCACAACGCCCCGGCCGGCGTCGCCCTGGCACCCGATGGCGGCACGGCCATCGTCGAGAACGAAGGGCACCGTGTCGTCGCGCGGCGATCGAGCGGCGAGGTGGCGTGGATCGCGGGCCGGGCGGGGCTGCCCGGCGCCAGCCTCGGCATGGGTCCGGGACCCGCCGTGCCCGGCACCGAGCTCCGCTTCGACCACCCCTCCTACGCGGCTTTCCTGGCGGACGGCCGGCTGGTCGTCTCGGACACCGGCAATGGCCGGCTCGTGGTGCTGGACGAGGCCGGCGTCCCGCTCGCCGCCTGGGGCGAGGGTGCGCTGTCGTCGCCCGCCGGCCTCGCCGTCCTGCCCGACGGCAGCCTGGCGGTCGCGGATACCGCCGCCGGGCGCGTGCGGCGGCTGGACGCGGCGGGGCGGATCGCCAGCGACCTCGCCGGTCCCGGCGGCCCCCTGACCTTCGCCGATCCCGTCGGCGTGGCGGTGGACGGCGCGGGCAACTGGATCGTCAGCGAGCGCGCGGCGCACGCCGTCCGCGTCCTGGACGCCGGCGGTCGCCCGATGCATACCCTGGGCGAGCCGGGCGTGCCGGGAGCTGATTTCGCGCACCTGCGAGGCCCCACCGGCGTGGCGGTCGACGCCGCCGGACGCGTGCTCGTCGCCGATACCGGGAACGACCGGGTGCAGGTGTTCGCAGCGGATGGGAGCTTCCTGACGACCATCGGCGGCCGGCGCGGCGCGGGGACCGGCGGCCTGGTCGAGCCGCGGGGTGTGGCGGTGGCAGCCGACGGGCGGGTCTTCGTCGCCGACACCTACAACCACCGCGTGCAGATCTTCGAGCCGGCGCGCGAGCCCTGGCTGCCGGCGACCATCAACGGCTTCGGCGATCGGTCGGCCACGGCGGTCGAAGCCCTGACCGAGATGGACGGCCTGCTGTACGCCGGCCTGCGCTCCACATCCGGCGCGGCCATCTGGCGGCGGGAGGGCGACGCGGCGTGGGAGCAGGTGGCCGCGGGCGGCTTCGGGAACGCGGCGAACCAGGCGATCATCGACCTTACCGTCTTCCGCGACCGCCTGTACGCGGGTGTCGAGAACCTGTCCGAGCGTCGGGACACTACCACCGGCAAGATCGCCGAGGCGTCCACCGGCGGTGGCATCTGGCGCAGCGATGATGGGTTGCGCTGGGACCCGGTGGCCGCCGGCGGCTTCGGGGATGCCAGGCAGAGCGGCGTCGGTCCCTTCGCCGAGTTCGGCGGGAACCTGTACGCCGGCACGCGCAGCCTCGGGCCCGCGGCCCCGCCCCAGCTCTGGCGCTCGGCCAGCGGCGAGGCGGGGAGCTGGGGACGGGTGGGTATCGGCGGCGCGAGCGGCACGGAGTGGGCGAAGAACGGCGCGGTTTCCGCCTTGGCGGTCTATTCCAACACGCTGTACGCCGGCACCTGCGCGGGCGACCTCGCCCAGGTCTGGGCCAGCGGCGACGGCGACGCCTGGCGCCCGGCGGGCTATCTCGAACCGGGTGCCGATCCGCGCGACACCGTGCCCGGGATCGGCGACGGCGCGCCCTGCGTCACGGGCTTCGCCGAGTACGAAGGCTACCTCTATGCCGCGCTCGGCAGCGACGGGCGGATGTCCGCGCGTCTCGGCCGCGGGCCCGACGGCCCGGTCGAGCTGTGGCGCTGCCTGCGCTGCGACGGCGTGGATTGGGAGGCCGCGTCAGCGGCCGGATTCGGCGGCGACGCGAAGGGTGGCGGGCTGGCCCTCGCGGCCTTCGACGAGCCGCCCTTCCGCTACCTGTACGCCTTCGCGGGCAGCCCGGCGGCGGGATTGGACGTGTGGCGGGCGCTCGACGGGCTGGACTGGGAGCAGGTCGCCGATGGCGGCTTCGGCGACGACAACAACGCGGGTCCGGGCAGCGGCGGGGCCGCGATGGTCTACCGCGGCCGCCTGCACGTCGGCACGATCAACACCGCCCACGGCGGCGAGCTCTGGTCCAGCGCCGGCACGCGGCCGGATCTCCTGCCCACGCCGCCCGGCCCCGCGCCCACCGCGACGCCCCGCCCGCGCCCCCAGCCGCCGACCGGCCGGGCGCGCTACGTCAAGGCCGGCGAGTGGCCGGTGGTCGACGCCCTGCCACCGGACGCGATGGGCGGCGCGGCGGACATGGCGCTGGCGACCGACGGCTCGGTCTACATCCTGGACGGCTTCCCCGGCCGCGTGATGCGCCTCCGGCCCGACGGCACCTGGGGCGCGTCCTTCGCCGGCTCGGGCAGCGGGGCGGATCACGTGACGCTGGGAGGTGCGATCGGCCTGGACGAGGCGAGCGGCCGGCTCTATGTGTCGGACCTGGGGACCGAGCGGCTGATGGTCTTCGACCGGCAGGGGAAGTACATCGAGACGCTGCTCCGCGACGTCTACGTCAGCGACCTGGCGGTGCGGGCGGACGGCACGCTGTGGCTGGTGGACCGGGTGGCGGGCGCGGTGCGGCGCATCGCCCCCGACGGGAGCGAGATCGAGCGGCTCGGCCGCTATGCCCCGAGCGGCGACGACGCCTTCACCGGCCTGGTCTCGATGGCCGAGGAGCCGGGCGGGCGCGTGTGGGTGGCGGATCGGGGCGGCGAGCAGGTGCGGGCCTACGGGCGGAAGCCCGGCGGGGGCTGGCTGCTGGTGCGGACGGTCGAGATCCTCCCCGGCGGCTTGTACAACTGCAGCGCCCGGCGCATCCAAGCGCTGGGCGATGGCGTGCTCCTGGCCGATCCTTGTGTCTACCGCGACGGGCAACTGCAAGGCAGCCTGCCCCAGAATCACCGCGGCAGCGACCTCTACCAGGTCCACCTGCGCACGGCCGATCCCGCCGCGGGGCTGTTCTTCGCGCTGGCGACCTACAGCCCGGACCCCAACCGCGGCGCCGGGGTGATGGCGCCGGCCGTGGTGCGCTACCTCGACGAGGGCTTCGACCTGGTCACCGGCTACTGGCTGGGGCGCTATCGCTGGGGCGGCGGGCCGAGCGTCTACGAAGAGCTCCGAGCACCCTCCCGCATCGACGTGCTGCCCGGCGGTGACCCGGTGGTGATGGACGCCAACGCGCTGCGGGACGAGGTCAGGGACCCGCCCTGGTTCCGCCGCTTCAGCCCGGACGGGCGCGTGGTCGACAAGCTGGCCGTGCGCAGCTACCCCAGCACGTCCTTCAAGCTGATGATGCGCGCCGACCTCACAGTGGCGACGGGTGATCCGGGGCGGATGATGGGGGTAGCGGCGAACACCACAGGCTGCCTCACCTGTGGCAACGATCGCCCCTCGCTGAAGCTCGAAGTCGTCAACCTTGGCAGCACCGTCAAGCGGCGCTACTGCTCGGGCGGCTCCTGCATCTGGGGACTGTGGGTCGAGACTGCCTGGAAGACGACACTCCTGAACCTCAGCCAGCGCCGCGGCGCTGTGGACTACAACTATGCCGGCGCCTTCGAGCCGACGCGGCGGCAGTACGTGCTGCTGCAGGTTTGGGCTGACAGCCCCTCGGATATCGCGATGCCGGCGCGGCTGTTCCTCTTCCCGGAGGACGCGCGGGGGCGCAAGACCGAGATCGCGCTGGACGGCACCGAACGCGACGCGTTGTGGACCGACGTCGATGCCGGGCCGGACGGCCGGATCTACGTGCTGGACACGCTGAACGACCGCATCCAGGTGCTGGACGCGGACGGCACCAAGCTGCGGGTGCTCGCCACGCCCAAGGATGCCTGGAAGGTGGCGGGCGGGCCGGGCGGTGAGATCTTCGTGCTGACCAACTATGGCCACGTCGTGCGGATGGCGGCGGACGGGACGATTCTCTCGCGCTTCGTCGGCCTGCCCAACGACATCACGCCCTCCACCGCGCTGGCCGATCTGGCGGTGGACGAATGGGGCCGGGTCTACACCATCGACAAGCTGTACAACCAAGTCACCTACTTCGAGCCCGAGGGCACCGAGGACGACGTGCTGCAGGGCGACCGCTGCGCGCTGGACGGCGACAAGTGGGTGGCGCCGGACGAGATCCTGCTTGGCGACACCGCCGACCTGTTCCTCTCGCTCTTCGGCACCTGCGGCTTCGTCGAGGAGCCATCGGAGATTGTCTTGGCGATCAACTCGGCGCAGCACCGGATGACCAACCCCTCGCTGTTCATCGAGGCCGAGCGGCTGCGCGTGGCGCGCCAGATCTTCGCGGTGGTGGACCTGGACCGGCACCGGGTGGGGCTGGTGACCTACGCGATCAACGGCAAGGTCGACACCCGCTTGACCGACGACCGCGAGACCCTGGTCAGCGCGCTGCGGGACATTCAGACCAGCCCCACCGGAGGCTGCGGCGTCAACAACGAGACCGCCTTGCGCCTGGCGCGCGACGCGTTCAAGGACAGCCTGCCGGGCCGGCGCAAGCTGCTCGTCCTGATCAGCCCCGGCTCCGAGCCGCCCCCCGGCGTCTGCGCCTACAGCAACGAGAGCATCGCCCGCACCGCGGCGGACCTCAAGGCGGCGGGCGTCACCATCGTCGCGGTCAACGGCGGCAGCGTCGCCGCCAACAGCGAGGTGCTCAGCGGCATCGAGGTCGCCGAGCGCGGCCAGGGCGCCGGGCGCCAGGCGATCCGCCGCGGCCTCGCGCGCACCTGGCCGGGCGGCTTCGTCCAGTCCGGCACCCTGGTCGACACCCTGCCCGCCAACATCGACTACGTGCCCGGCAGCGCCGATCCGCCCGCCGCCTGGGACCCCGCGGCCCGCACGCTGACCTGGCCGCTCGCGCTGCTCCGCCCGGCCGAGGCGCCGCGATTCAAGCTGACGATCCGGCCGCGCGAGGAGGGCCTCTGGCCGACCAACGTCCTGGCCGCCGCGGACGTCATCGACGGCTGGGGCCGGGCGGCGCGCGTCGTCCTCCCGGTCCCCAAGATCCGCGTCTACGGCGAGCCGCCGCCCACGCCGACCTACACGCCGACCCGCAGTCCGTCGCCGACCCCTACGCCGACCCGGTCCGCCACGCCTACGCCGACCCGGACGCCCTCCCCCGAGCCGACGTCCACCCCACGGCCGCCCGTGCCGATCTACCTTCCGCTCGCCCTGTGGACCCTGCCCTGCACGCCGGGCAGCCGGAACGCCGACGTCGCCCTGGTGATCGACACCTCGGGCAGCATGAGCGACCCGACCAGCCCGGGCGGGCCGACCAAGCTCCAGGCGGCGCGTGACGCGGCCCGCGCCTTCGTCCTCCAGCTCCAGCCCGGCCGCGATCAGGCGGCGCTGGTGCAGTTCAACGGCGCGGCGGCGGTGGTCGAACCGCTGACGGGCGACATCGCGCGCGTGGCGGTGGGGTTGGACCGGCTGAGCCAAGCCACGGGCACCCGCATCGACCTGGCGCTGGATGCGGCGGCGGGCGAGCTGATCGGACCGGCGCGCCGGGCGGCCAACAATCCGGTGATCATCCTGCTCACCGACGGCGCGCCGACCGGGGTGACGCCGGCCGAGGTGCTGGCGGCGGCCGATCGCGCCAAGGCGGCGGGGCTCTTGATCTACACCATCGGGCTAGGGCAGGATGTCGACGCGGACCTGCTGCGGTCGGTCGCCGGGCGGCCGGAGCGCTACTTCGCCGCGCCGGACACGCGCGACCTGGCGGAGATCTACGGGCGCATCGCGTACGAGATTCCGTGCCGGCCCGTGTGGCCGTGATAGGAGCGCGCCGATAGACAGCTTGCCCGAACCCTAGCTCTCTCCCGCCCTGTCCTCGAGCTCCTGGCGCAGGAGCCGCACGGGATCGACCTCCTCCCGGCGCGCCGCCCAGCGCGCGATCTGGGCGGTGAGCGCCGCGCGCTCGGTGTCGGAGAGATCGCCCAGCGCCTCGCGCCGCCGGAGCTCGGCCTCCGCGTGGTGGCGCAGGTGACCGGCGGCGAGCCAGTCCGGCTCCTCGGTGAACCCGAAGCGCAGGTGCCAGGCGCGGCTGTCCGCGTTGGCCAGCAGGTAGCGGCTGACCAGGCGGTCGAAGCCCGCCGCGTGGAGCGCCGTCAGCGCGTCGGAGACCAGCGCGCTGGCCAGCCCCCTGCGGCGCCAGGCCGGGGCGACGAAGAGCATCTCCAGGCGCGCCTCGGCCTCCCCCGCCCGCACCACCAGGGCCGCGCCGACGATCGGGGCGGTGGGGACGGGGGTCATCGGGTCAACCTCACCCGGCTCCACCTGAACCTGCGCCGCCGCGGCGGGATCGGTGCCCGGAGCCGCGGCGACGGCTACGCGCGAGGCTTCGAGCGGCTCGCCGCGTGCCCTGGCGAGGAAGTCGCGGATGCATTTGGCGGCGGACTTTTCGATTGCGGCGGGCTCCCAGTCACAGTAGTCGACCGAATCGCCGAAGCCGGCGAGGAAGGCGGCGATCAGGGCCGCCTCGTCCTCCGGTCCGACGGGCCGTAGTGGGCAGGGTGGGGATGAAGGGCGCGGCTCGACGGGCATGCTGACGTCCATCACGGCATGGCCGGGCGTAATGTGCGCGTAGCCGTCCCAGTACTCGTGCTTCCAGCCGAGCCGGCGCGGGAGGAGGTGGAACTCCTCGACGGTCATGGGAAGTGGGACGCTGCGCATGGAGAGGGCGAGCTCTGGACACTGGGCGATCACCGGGCGAGGATCATCGATCTCTTCCGCTGCAAGGGGCGGGCCGGCGGCGCGATCGCCTCCGTCAACCTGGCCTCAGCGGGGCGGAGGAGGGATGGAAGTTCCAGGACGACGGGTGGTTGGAGGGCGGCGGCCGATTCGTTCAGCGCGCGCGGCAGGTACAGGCTCCACGAGCCGGGTTGCCCGAGCCAGTCCAGCACGCGGCGCATCAGCTCCGCGCGATCGGCCTGCGTCCCCAAGCCCTCGAAGGGGAAGGCCAGGTAGACCACGCGGTAGCGCCCGTCCTCGACCGTCAGCGCGTCCGGCCGCCCGCGGTCGTCGCGGAAGGCGGGCTGGGCGGGTGGGAGCAGCTCGAGCTCGTCGCTGAACTGGGCGCCGCCCAGCACCGCCGTGTCGACCGGCAGCCGGCCCAGGCCGGCGGTGACGGTGTTGGTCGCGACGGCGGTGACGTGAGTGGTGGGGATGTCGTTGTCGCGCTCGTTGTCCCAGTCGACGTGCAGGTAGTCGCGGACGAAGTCGGTGTTGCCCGCGCCGCCGTCGAAGGCGTCCCAGCCGCACAGGAAGAGGCGGCCGCCCGCGTCCAGGAAGCCGGCGAGGTCGCCCGCGTAGGGCCCGAGCGGCGAGGTCGTGTTGCCGGTCAGCCAGACGATCACGCGATGGGCGCGCTGGTAACGCGGCGGCAGCACGGGGTCGGTCGCGAGGTCCCAGACGTTGGCCGTGCGGCCGGTGCGGGTGATGGCGTCGATGTAGTAGGCGCGCACATCCGGCCCCTGGCCGTCCTGGTCCACCAGCAGGATGTCCTCGGTCACCGCGATGGTCTTGACCCGCGCCGCGACGCGTACGGATGGATCGCCCGTGGACGCCGCGGTGAGCGTGGCCTCGTCGGTCGCGCCGTTCGCCGCCGTGGCGGGGACGCTCACGCGCAGCGCGAAGGTCTGGCGCTCCCCGGGCAGGAGCCGCCGCGTCCGGGGCAGCGGGGCCGCCGCGTCGGGGTCCCATGCGCGCGTGGGCCATTGGTTGCCCGAGGTCGTCAGGTCGAAGGCGTCGCGATTGTAGCCGCGGTTCTCGACCGTCAGGCGGTAGTCGATGGCCTGGCCGCTGCGCGTGCCGTCGAGCTGTCGGGCGGGCGTCAGGGCCAGCGCGTAGGCGGGCGCCAGGGTCACCCGGAGGGGGCTGCCGTTGGCCGCGACGCCCTCCGCCGCGCTGGCCGCGAGGCCGTCGTTGGTGATCACCGTGCCGGTCCGCACCCCCGGCGTCGTCGCGATGCGGACCGTGAAGGAGACCGTGAGCGTGCCGCTGATCGGCACGCGGAGGTTGCGCCACGCAAGCTCCCCGCCGCCGAAGGTCCCGCCAGGGCTCTGGCTGACGAGGCTGGTGTCGGCCGGCAGGGGATCGCGCAGCAGGGCGCCCGTGGCCTCGGCGTTGCCGACGTTACGCAGCTTAAGGGTGTAGGTGAGCAGGCTGCCCGGACCGATCGGCAGATCCGGCGCGTCGGCGCGGACGATCAGCGCCGGGAGACGGGTGCCGGCGTCCTGCAAGCGCCAGGCGCCCAGGCCGTGCGTGCCCACCGCGATCTGGCGCGTGTAGGGGTTCAGGTCGAGCTGGTGCACCGTGACCACGGGGATGCCGGTGCCCAGGGGTGCCCATGCCTGCCCGCCGTCGCGGGTGACCATCGGCCCGACGTCGGTGCCGGCATAAAGCGTCCGCGGGTCGCTCGCGTCCAGCACGATCGAGTTCACCGGGACGTCGACCAGGTTGGCGCCGATGTCGGACCAGGTCTGCCCGCCGTCCGTGGTCTTGAACACATGGCCCGGCAGGGTCGGCGTCGCGGCGCTGAAGCCGCCGAACGCGACGTAGGCCACGCGGTAGTCCGAGCGGTCGACCGCGAAAGATTGCACGGGTCGGGGCGGCAGCGGCGGCTTGTCGACGCGTGTCCAGGCCGGCTTGTCGACCGTGGCGTCCGGCGTGACGAAGATCCAGCCCTCCTCCGAGCCGGTGTACAGGGCCGGGCCGCCGCCGGTGGCACCCAGGGCGCTGATCACGCAGGCGCGGCCGCCGTTCGGGGCGGCGCCGCCGCAGCCCGAAGTCAGGTCCGGGCTGATGACTTGCCAGTGGTCCGCGTGGTCGTCGGTGCGGTAGACCCGGTAGGTGCCCATGTACAGGCGGCGCGAGTCGTCCGGATCGAAGAGCCAGGGGATGTAGAACTCCGAACGGTCGCTGGTGGTGATGCCGTGGGTGACCTCGACCTTGCGGCCGAAGCCCCCGAGCATGCCGTCGTCGTGGCGGAAGAGGTTGTTGCCGAACTCCGTGCTGTACACCAGGCGGGGGTCCGACGGGTCCACCAGCATCTGGCCGCCGTCGCCGCCGGCCTTGTCGGCCCAGGCGTGGGTCGCGTCCTCCTTGATCAGGCTGCCGTTGTCCTGCGTCCCGCCGTAGATCCGGTCGGCGCGCGAGGGGTGCTGCGCGATGCTGCTGAACTGCGCGATCTGCAAGCCGAAGCTGCCGAGCACCGCGCCGGACTCGACGTCGACCCGGCCGTTGAGGTTCACCCAGGCGTTCCGGGTGATCGGATCGGTCGGCGCCAGCCGCCCGCCGCGGGTGGACGAGCGCCACACGCCGCCGTCGTTGCCGATCACGATGTTCTCGGGCGCGTCGCGGCGGATCGCGATCGCGTGGTAGTCCGGGTGCTGGGCATAGCCGATGTCCACCCAGTGCGCGCCGCCGTCCATCGAGCGGTAGACGCCGCCGCTGCTCGTGCCGTAGTTGTACTGGCCCAGCGCGTAGACGATGCCCGGGTCGGTGGGATCGACGCCGATCACGTTGTCGTAGGAGCACTGGCCGCCGCAGTAGCCGCGGACCACGTCGGGGTTGGTCTCCCGCCACGTGCCGCCCGCGTCGGTGGACTTCCAGACCGTCGCGGCGTGCGCGTCGCCCTCGGTGTCGGTCCACCGGAAGCCGGTGTACAGCGTAGCCGACACGTCTTTCGAGGTGTGCGCGATGGCCAGGGGGAAGCGCGTCCCCGTCTGGAACGTCGCGGTGACGGGGAAGCCGGTCATGATCGGCCGCCAAGTCTGCCCGCCGTCGGTGGACTTGACGATGTTCTGCGCCAGGAATGAGGCGTAGAGCACCTTGGGGTCGAGCGGATCGATGACGATGTCCGTCCCGCCGTTGGCGACGTTGGTCGTCGTCAGGCGCGGCGCCCAGGTGGCGCCGCCGTCGGAGGACTCCCAGATGCCGTAGGGGGTGGGGTTGGGCGGCGTGACGCGGCGCGCCCCGCCACGCCCGCGCAGCGTCGCGACGTAGAGGTGCTCGGGGTCGGCCGGGTCGACGGCCACGCGGGCGATCGACACCTGGTTGAAGGCGTCGCCGCCGACATGCGCGAAGGTCTCGCCGCCGTCGGTGGACTTGAGGATGCCGTTGCCGTAGTAGCTGTCACCCGACAGCGCTCCTTCGCCGGTGCCGACGTAGACGACGTCCTCGTCGGAGGGCGCCAGGGCGATGGCGCCGATGGCCAGCGAGGGCAACTGCTGGGTCCTGGGCACCCATTCGCTCGTCTGCGTGGACGAGATCCAGATGCCGCCCTGCGCGCCCCCCAGGTAGATCGTGTAGGGCGGCGACGAGCGCACGGCCAGCGCCCCGATGCGCCCGGACATCGCCAGGATGCGCTCGCCCCAGGCCTGGCGAATGGGGTCCGGCCCCACGGCCTCCCAGGCGCCGGCGAAGGCCTGGACGTCCTGCAGTCGGCTCCCGGGCGACTGGCCGCTCCGCATCGCTATCACCGCTTCCGCCGCCACCGCACGCCCCGCCGCCGCTTGCGCCACCGTGAAGTCGGGATCGCCCGCCGTCCGCCGCGCGTAGAACCAGTCGTCGCGCTCGTCGGGGCGGTCCCGGTCCTCCTCTTCCTCCTCAGGATCCTCGCCGACCTTCGCGTCCACCGCCGATCCGACCTGGCGGGCGGGCCCGGCCGCTGGGAGGGCGGCAACAGGTCCCGGCGCGCCGCCCCGAGCCGGCGTGTTGGTTCCGGCGGCGCCGAACAACAGGCCAAGCGGCAGCCCGGCCAAAGCCGGCACGAGCAGGCAGAGGACCGCCAGCGGTCGCCGAAGCGGATGCGTGCGCGTCATGAGATGGTGCTCCTTCGTAACGGCGCCAGCTGCCCGCGCAGGCCGGCGGATGACTTGGCGCCTGCAAGGACGACGCCGCCTTCGCGGGCTGGGCGCCCCAGGATCATGCGACATCGTGTGCCGTGGCCGGCAAATCCGGCTTCGCAATGGTAGGCGCGAATTCCTCCGCCGGCCAGAACGGGCGGTAGGACCACAGTCATAATCGTGGACTTCGCATGAGACCTGCCGGGCGCGACCGCCAGGGCGAACGCATTCTCGCGCGGGAGCCAGAGCCAGGCGGTTGGAAACCGCGG
>CAZCJG010000082.1:0-8608 GCA_964498575.1 uncultured Anaerolineales bacterium
ATCGCCAGCGAGCCGGGCATGTCGGAGCGCACGATCATCCTCGACGGCTTTTCCAAGACCTATGCGATGACCGGCTGGCGCCTGGGCTACGGCGTGATGCCGGGGCAGCTCGCCGAGGCGGTCACCCAGCTCCAGATCAACGCCACGAGCTGCGTCAACGCGGCCACCCAGGTCGCCGGCGTCGAGGCGCTGAACGGGCCGCAGGACTCGGTCGACCGCATGGTCGCCGCCTTCCGCGAGCGGCGCGACCTGATCGTCAGCGGCCTGAACGCCATCCCCGGCCTGCGCTGCGCCATGCCCGCGGGCGCTTTCTACGCCTTCCCCAACGTCGCGGGGCTAGGCATCGACCAGGACGAGCTGGCGGGGCGCCTGCTCAATGAGGCCGGTGTGGCGGTGCTGCCGGGGACCGCGTTCGGCGCTTACGGCAAGGGCTACCTGCGCCTGTCCTACGCCAACTCGATCCCCAACATCCAGAAGGCGCTGGATCGGATCGGCACCTTCGTCCACGGGCTGGCCTAGCTGCCGCCCACGGGATCGCGATCCCTCGCGACAGGGACTGGCAAGCAGGAAGCGGCTGCCGTGTTCTACATCTTCTACGGCCCGGACGAGTTCTCCCGCAACGAGACCGTGCGCTCGCTGCGCAGCCGGCTCGTCGCGGCGGACCCGATGGCCGAGCTCAACTTCGGCGAGCTCGACGGCCGCAAGCTGACCCTGGCGGAGCTGCAGACCGCCGCGGATGCCCTGCCCTTCCTTAGCGACCGGCGGCTGATCGTCGTCCATGGGCTGCTCGGCCGGCTCAACCCGCGCGGTGGCGACGGCGCGGGCCGCGCGAGCCTGGCCGAGGGGCTGACCCGCTGGCTGCCCGCGCTGGCATCCACCACTCGCCTTGTCTTCGTCGAGGACCAGCTCCACGCCAACAACCCGGTGCTGCGCTGGGCCGACCCCTGGCGCGCCGCCCAACCCGCGCCGGACGCGGCGGCCCTGATCCGCGAGTTCACGCCACCTAGGGCGGCCGAGCTGCCGCGCTGGCTCGCGGCGCGCGCCGCCGCGCGCGCGGGGGCGATCGATCCCGCCGCCGCGGCCGCGCTGACCGCGGCGCTGGTACGCGACGACGGGGTCGACCTGCGCCTGGCGAGCATGGAGCTGGACAAGCTCCTCACCTACGCCGGCGACCGCCCGGTCACCGCCGCCGACGTGGCCGAGCTGGTGACCGCGGTCAGCCTGGAAAGCATCTTCAAGCTGATCGACGCCCTGGCCGAGCGCCAGGGCCCCGCGGCCGCCACCCTCTTGCACCAGCTCCTGGCCGAGCGCGAGCCGCCGCTCCGCCTGCTGGCGCTCATCGCGCGCCAGTTCCGCCTGCTGCTCCAGGCGCGCAGCTTGCTGGACGGCGGCGTGGCGCCCGCCGAGCTGAACCAGCGCCTGGCCGTACCCCCCTTCGTCGCCCGTAAGCTCACCGGCCAGTGCCGGCGCTTCTCGCCCGGCTTCCTCGAGTCCGCCCTGAGTCGCCTCCTCGCCATCGACACCGAGATCAAGACCGGGCGGATCGAAGGCACGCTGGCCCTCGATCTGTTCGTCGCGGGCGTCTGCGGTCCCGCGCGCGGCAGGGCCGGCTGAGGCTCGAAATCACGTGCGATCCCTGTGGACCCCTCCGGTGATTCCTTGCTTCCTCTTACTCAGATCAGCACAAGAACGGTGAGCGAAATCTTGTACCGTCGCAACATGTTGTTTATAATCGATTGGTGAGCATCCAACTCACGCATCCAAAGAAAGGACGGCCATTCCATGGCACTTACCAAGCTCAGCAAACATGAGATCGCGGCCAACCCTGAATACCTCAAATTCCTGAGATCGTTGAAGGCGGGCGAAGGTGGACGCGCACTGGTGTCCGAAGAGGGCGTCAGCAAGCCCACGCTGAAGCAGCAGCTCAACACGGCCGCGCAGGCCGCGGGCGTCACGATCAAGTTTCACCGAAGCCCGAAGGATGAAGTGATATTCCAGGTTGTTGAGCCAGGGCAGTCGTAAGGAAGCCCTGATCCCGTCACGATCATTGCCGGCACCTCGACTTGATCGGAACGCCCGGCGTTCCGATCAAGCCTGGCTCCTGATTCAGTTCAAGCTACGGATCACGGCGATGACGCGGCCCTGGATTTCCAGGTTGTCGGCGGAGACCACGATCGGCTTGACGCGCGGGTTGGCGGGCTGCAGCCGGACCTTGCCGTTCTCGCTGTAAAAGCGCTTGAGGGTTGTCTCCTCGCGATCCTTGATCCAGGCCGCCACCATGTCGCCGTTCTTGGCGACATCGGTTTGCTGCATCACGACGATGTCGCCCTCGTTGATCAGCGCGTCGATCATCGAGTCCCCCTTCACCCGCAGCGCGAAGATGTTGTCGCGCTGCGGCGCGATGTCGCGCGTCAGCTCGATCAGATCCTGCTCGTCGGCGTTCTCCAGGGCGATCGGATCCATCACCGGGATGGGCAGACCGGCCTGGATCGTGCCCAGGATCGGCACGGAGACCACGTGCGGAAAGTTGGGTAGCTTGAGCCCGCGCGACACCTGGCCATCGCGCTGGAGCAGGCCGGACTTCTTGAGCTTGTTCAGGTGGTAGTTGACCACGCTGGTCGACGAGATGCCCACCGCCCGGCCGATCTCGCGGATCGTCGGCGGATAGCCCAGGCGGTCGATGTGATCCTGGATCACGTCCAGAATCTTTTGCTGGCGTTCGGTCAAGTTCATGTCTGGCCTCCTCCCCGTCAAGCGGGGAACCCGGTCGGGATCCCGAGCGGAAATGGCCCCCGATCCCGAAGTCGAACAACTGTGCAGCAGTATAGCATGAACACCTGTTCGATGTCAAGAGGCAATTTTTCGGGCCGGCCCCGAGGGTCTTCTCAGCGCCGCGGCCAGACCTTCTTCATGGTGGGCCACAGCCCCCATCGCGGGAGGTCCATCAGCCCGCCCGCCAACCCTTCCGGTGGGCCGCGGAGATCCGGCGCCGGCCCGCTCGCCGCCAGCCCGCGGCAGGTCGCCTCGCTCGAGCAGAAGGTGACGCGCCGGGCGTAGAAGGGCCAGCCGCTACCGTTGGCGCCGTCCTCGATCAGCACGAACCAGCAGTACCGGACGTCGTACTGGAAGCCGGGCGGCGGCGAGGTGGAGTAGCGCGTGGCGCGGACGAGCGAGTTGCTGTGCCAGGCCTCGGCGCGCTTTTCGACGTCGCCGCAGCCGTCGAACAAGGACCAGCGATAGGTCCCGCGCTCACCGTCGCGCGCGTCCCAGCCGAAGACGATCGGCGCGGTCGACAGGCAGTCGTGGCAAGGCTGGGTCAGGATCAGGTCGGCGACCTCGAACACCCCCACGTCGACGTCGCGGCCATCGCCGAAGCCGGTGATGTCGCGGCTCCACCAGCGATGCAGCCACAGGTCGGCCCCGGACTCCACGGGGTTGTTCCACCACACCTGATAGGTCTCGCCCGGCGCGAGCGCCGCCGGATTCTCGAAGGTGAAGCGGCCTTGGGCGTCGCTGACCGCGTTGGCGACCTTGACCCAGTCCCGGCCCCCGCCCCGCCGGCGCAGCTCGATCCACGGGCCTTCCTCGCCGTAAAAAGGCATCGGATCGCCCTTGAAGGTCAGCCGGCCGGTGATCTTGCCGGTGGTGACCGGGGTCGGCGGCAGGGTCGGCGTCGGGACCTCGGTGAAGGTCGCGCTCGGCTCCGGCGTGAGGGTGTCCGTCGGCGGCGGCGTGTCGGTCGGCGGTGAAGTCGGCCGATCGGTCGCCGTCGGCGCGGTCGTCGCCGCCGCGGTCGGGGCGACCGGCAGGTCGGCCAGCGTGGCGCCCTTGAATCCCAGTGGCAGGAAGAGCTTGGGACCCGGCAGCGTCTGCGCGTCCACCGGGCGCGTACCCGGCACGGTGCCCCGGCCCATCCCGACAGTCAGCCCCACGCCGAGCACGATCGTCAGCACCCCCGCGCGCAGCGCGCGACGCGGCCATCGATGTCCTTGCCAGCCCATATCCTCACCCTCCCCTGTCAACTTCATTATCTTCTCGCCCGGCCATCGGGCGCGATCGGTCCAGGCGGCGACCCAAGCGCGGCCTCACCTGCCGGTGGGATCGTGCCACCAGAACTGCTTGAGCACGGCGTTGTCGAAACCGTTGAAGAAGAACCACAGCATCCGAATATGGAAGCTCTCGCCGTGGGCGCCGCCCTGGCCCTCGACGCGCACGAACCAGCAGTACTTGTGCTCCTGGCCGATCATCGTCCCCGGCGGGTACTCGTTCATGCGGTAGGTGGTCCGCCGGTCGAGGGACGGCGTGTGGTAGTGGCCGAGGCGCTGGGCCTGGGTCTGGCAGCACTCCAGGCAGATCGCCCAACTGTAATCGCCGATCTCGTGCGATCGCGCATTCCAGCCGAAGTCCAGCGGCAAGCCGCTGAAGCCGGTGCCGTGGGTCGGCCGGGTGAGCACCACGTCAGCCAGCTCGATCACCCCGGTATCCAGCGTCTGGCCGCGCGTATAGCTCCGGATCGGCGTCCCGTACCACGCGCCGAGCCAGAGATGGGCGCCGATGAACGGGCTGTCCGAGCTCTCCGGGTTCTCGTTGATCCAGGTGACCTGGTAATAGGCGCCGGAGGGCAGCGACGCCGGATCGTCGAACACGAACCCGCCCGCATCGTCGGCCACGCCCGTGCGGGCGACGATGGTGCAGCTCCGATCGTCGGTGCAGCGGCGCAGGACCAGGCCGGGGCCGGGGTCCTCGCCCAGGCCGATCCCGGCGGGCAGGCCGTCAAGGAGGAGCCGCCCGGTGATCTTGCCGCGCTCGGCCGGTGTCGGCAGCTCGGTCGGCGTGGCCGGCTCGGTATAGGTCGCACTCGGCTCCGGGCTGGGCGTATCCGTCGGCGGCACGGTCGGCGTGTCGCTGGGATCGGCGGTCGCCGTAGCCGTCACTGCCGGCGGCAGGGCGGTCGACGCGACCGGCAGGTTGGCGAGCGTGACGCCCCTGAACCCCAGCGGCAGGTAGGCCCGGCCCTGGGTCTGGGCTCGCGCGAGCGGCACGGCGGGCGTGCTGGCCAGGCCGGCCACCAGCCCGGCGAGACCGCCGCCGGCCAGCAGGCTGACAAGAATCATGGTTGGGCGCATCCGTCGAGACTCCTTCTCTAAATCGCTCAGGCTACAATCCTACGCACTTTAACGCGATCCTCAAGCTGTCGGGGACAGGCCCGCGTGATCGTCCGAGATAGGTCGGTGTCATCCCGCCGAAAGTTACGGCCCGGGCGGGGCGAAATCACCGTCGGCATCGGTCGTCCATGTGAGCCACATCATCCCCAAGGCGGACGCGACCAGCCCGGCGAGCAGCGCGGCGCCGACGAGTGGCGGATAGCCCGTGCTGGCCAGGAGCAGCCGCGCGCCGGTCAGCGGATCCGGTCGAAAGCGTGCCCGAAAGGCGAGGTCGCCGCCCGCCGGCGCCCCATCCACGGCCATCGCCCCATCGGGATAGGCGTCCCCCGCCGTCGTCCACGCCGCCACCGGCCGGCCGCCCGACTCCGGACGCCGCAGGACGATCGTCAGCCGCTCGCCCGCGATCCCCGCCAGCGGCGCCGGCAGCCGGAAGCGGTGCCAGGCGTGGTCGACCACCCGCGCGGCCGGCAGGCGCCAGGCGGCGGCTGGCTTGCCGGCGGGATTCAGGAGCGTGACCTCGATCCCACCATCCGCCGTTCGGGCAGCGTTGGCCACGTTGGCCAGCAGGAGGTCCACCGCGACCAAGCCATCGCTCGGCGCGCGGAAACTCTGCGCGATCGCCCGACCCCCGGCCAGCGACGGACCGACGGTGTCGGCGTCGGCCTGGCCGGTGACCCACTCCCGCGCGCCACCGAGCACTCCTCCAAAGACCGCAGCCGCAACCAGCAGCGTCCCGACCAGCCCCGCGATGAGGCGTGAATGCCCTCTCCCGCGCAGCGGGGGAGGGCAGCAAGGCGCGCGCGGGATCTCACCTGCAACACCTGACAAGGATTGCGCGCGCCTTGCGGGAGGGGGCGGAGCGCCCCCGCCAGCCACTACACCTCCTCCCCGAACCGCCCGCTGTGGCGCAGGAAGACCGCGTAGCCGATGGCCAGAATCACCAGCGCGGTCACGGCGGTGCGGCCCAGGAAGAGCAGGTCCGGCTGCGCGGGCGGGCCCTCCGGCGAGCCGTAGAGGGCCACGCGGTAGCTCGAGATCAGGCTGGCCATGGGGTTGAAGATGTACGACAGGCGCATCGCCGAGACCTCGGTGCCGCCGATCGGCACCATCACCGTCGCCAGGTTGGTCATCGGGTAGACCACCGGCGTCAGGAAGAACCAGGCCAGGAGCACCACGTCCATGATCAGGGCGGTGTCGCGGTAGTAGACGTTGGCCGCGGCGAGCACCAGCACGATGCCCAGCGTGAAGGCGGCCTGGATGGCGATGATGACCGGCAGCCACAGCACATTGCCGCTCAGCGGGATGCCCGCCCAGACGGTGATCACCAGCAGGACCGGCAGGGCCAGCAGGAAGTTGGCCAGCTCCGAGAGCACGAGGCTGATCGGCAGGATCTCGCGCGGGAAGTAGACCTTGTTGATCAAGGCGGCGTTGCCGACGATGCTGTTGATGCCGGCGTGCACCGAGGTGCTGAACCAGTTCCACGGCAGGATCGCGACCAGCACGAACACCGGATAGGCCTTGGTCGCGCTCTGGCCCATGAAATGGCCGAAGACGATCCAGAACACCAGCATCATCAAGAGCGGGCTGACCAGGGACCAGAAGAAGCCGAGCACCGAGTTCTTGTAGCGCACCTTTAGGTCGCGCAGCACCAGGCTGCGCACCAGATGGCGGTAGCGCCACAGCTCGCTCAGCCGCTCGGTCAGGTCTCGCTCGTGCGCCGATCGGTGCGGGCGCGGCCGGCGCTCGGGCGCCGGGTCGTCGGCCGGGCCGGCGGAGATGGCGGCGGACATCGGGACCGGGTCTTCTCGTCCGGGCGCCGCTCAGGCGACCACGCCGCGCAGCGCGCGCATCCGCGCCACCCGGTCGTAGATGCCCAGCAGCAAGGCGCCACCGCGGGCCCAGTCGTACTCCGCCACCGCGCGCCTCCGCAAGCGCTCGCCCATCGCGCGGGCCCGCTCGGGGTCGCCCAGGAGCGCCAGCACGGCGTCGGCGAAGGCCGGGGCGTCGCCGGGCGGGACGCACAGGCCGTCGCCCCGGAGGTACTCGCGGCTGACCGGCAGGTTGAAGGCGACCGTGGGCAGGCCCATCGCCATGTAGTTCAGCAGCTTGCCGCTGCCCTCGGTCCGGCTGATCTTCGGCGCGACCGCGACATCGCCGAGCGCCAGGTGGGTCGCGGCCGCCTCGTAGGGGATGCGCCCGGTGAAGGTCATGTGCCCGTCCAGCCCCAACGCCGCCGCCCGCGCCGCGTAGACCTCGGTGCCGGGGTAGCCCATCACCAGCAGGTGCGTCTCCGGCCGCGCGTCGACGATCCGCCGCGCCGCGTCGAGCAACAAGTCGGTGCCCTGGTGGCGCGCGAGCAGGCCGAGGTAGACCACGACCTTCCGCTCCTCCGGGATGCCGAGCGCTTGCCGCAGCGCCGCGCGCTCCTCCGGCGAAAGCTGCCCCGGCCGGAAGGTCTCGGCGTTGACGCAGTCCGGCAGCGTGAACAAGCGGCGGCGCGGCACGCCGAAGTCCTCCGCCAGGTGCTCCGCGGCGTGGTAGGAGCTGGTGACGATCGCGTCGGCCAGGCGGTTGATGCGGTGCTCGATCCGGCGGGCCGGCTCATGCCAGCGCCCGGCGGGCTGGAGGAAGCCGTGGTCGACCATCTCGGCGGTCAGGCTGCCCTGGAAGTCGAACACCAGCGGCCGCTTGACCAGCCGCGCCAGGGCGCCGCCGATCAGCGCGCCCTCGTGCAGGTGGCCGTGCACGACGTCCGGGCGCAAGGCCAGCGCCGCACGCAGGGTCGTCGCGCCGAGCAAGGCGTCGAAGACCAGCTTGTGGCGCGACGAGCCGACCTCGTAGTCCCGGCGCCACGGGATCGGCACGGTGCGGCGGATGTCGAGCCGATCGACGTCGCGGCCGTTGTGATAGGTCACGATCGTCACCCGCTGACCCAGCCGGACCAGCGCCCGCGCCTCCTCCAGGATGCGGACGTGGCAGCCGTAGTCCGCGAAGAACGAGGTCGGCGCGACCATCAGGATATGCCGCGCCGACCGCGCGCCGGGGGCGGGCACGGTGTAGGCGGTAGCGTTGGAATCGAGGGCGGATCGCTCCAGGGCGGCGTCCGGGATGACGGGGGATCGGATCACGGAGCGGAATTGTACGGGTTGGGGGGAGCGTGGGCAAGCGGAATGGCGCGGCGGTGGACGCTCCCGCGCGCCTCGTCTACCTCTTCCGCCCCCGGCGTCCGAAGAAGAGCGTGCGCAGCGCGCCGCCATCCCCGGCCGGCTCGACAGGATCCTCCGCGATCGCCGCCTCGTCGGAGGTCTGCCAGTCGGCCCAGGTGGATTCGGCCTCCGCCGCCAGCGCCGCCAGACTTTCGCCGTCTCGGGCCTTGACCAGGTCGCGGACCGCCGCCAGCTCGGCGATCACCTGATCTAGCCAGCTCGCCAGGCCCTCGGGCG
>CAZCJG010000082.1:8708-14925 GCA_964498575.1 uncultured Anaerolineales bacterium
GCGACGAAGGAGACGCCCGGCGGCAGCAGCTCGGCCGCGCGCCGGCAGGCCGGGCCCAGCGCCGGGCCGGTGGTCGTGACCAGCGCGCCGGGCCGCAGATGCGGCGCGACGACCGCCAGGGTGTCGAGGCTGGCGGCGCCCGGCTCGGCGAGGAAGAGCAGGTCGGCCGCCGCCGCCAGCTCGGCCACGCTCCATAGCCCGCGATCGATCGCTCCGGCGGCCTGCGCCGCGCGTGCCCGCGTGGGCTCGCGGTCGTGGCCGAGCACCTCGTAGCGCGCCCTCACCCGCCGCAGCGCCTGGCCCAGCGCCAGGCCGAGCGCTTCGAGGCCGACGATCCCGATCACCGGCGCGGGGGAGGCGGGCGAGGGGTTGGACTGAGACATCGACATCACCCCCTGGCCACGAGATCGCCGCTCAACCGCGAGATTCCCGCTTGACCGTGGGGCAATCGTCCGCGGGTCGATCGTCCACCAGGCACGCGTCCGCCGGACGGATCGCGGTCACGATCGCGCGTCCGCCCAGGCCAGGGCGGCGTGGCGCCGCGCCATCGGCGTGCCGGCCCAGGCGGGCGGCAACGGCCGCTCGTGCTGGCGGATCAGGGCGACCAGGGCCGGATCGGCGCCTTGGGACTCGACCCAGACCGCGCCGCGCTCGGCGTGGTAGGCCACCACCCAGAACGGCCGGCGCCGGCCTGTCGGCGCGGCGGTCAGCCAGCGCCAGAGGCCCGGGATCAGAGGTCGCACGAGGACGCGCGCCACGCGGTGCGCCAGGCCCACGCCCGCGCCCGCCTTGCCGACATCGTGCAGCAGGCCGGCCTGGAGCAGGATCGGGTCGGTCTCGCCTCGCGCTTCGAGGTCCGCCAGCACCGTCAGGGCGTGACGCCGGTCCTCCGGCGGCATCTGCTCGAACAAGGTGAAGAGGGCGGGCGGGAGCACGCGCCGCGCCGGCGCATCATCCTGTGCCCGACGCCGGGCGGCCAGGGCGAGGAAGAATTGACGCGGACGGTAGTGCCAGGGATGGCTCATCGCCGCCTAGCCGGGCAGGCCGAAGCCGAAGATCTGCCAGAAGGCGGTGACGACCGGGTCCAGCAACTGGCTGAGCACGCTGTAGCCGGTCAGGCGGCCGCTGACGATGACCACCAGCAGGACCATCGGTCCGTAAGGCTCGTAACTGTGCATCTGCATCGCGGTGTCCGCAGGCACCAGGCCGAGCAGCACCTTCCAGCCGTCGAGCGGCGGGATCGGCAGCATGTTGAACACGGCCAACACGAGGTTGAGGTTGATGAAGATGATCAGCATCGTCAGCAGGCCGTCGCCCAGCCCCTGGATCATCAGCCCGGTGCCGCCCGGGAAGAGCAGGAACAGGCGCAGCGCCAGCGCGGCGACCACGGCCAGGATCACGTTGGAGATCGGCCCGGCCAGGGCGACCTTGAGCATGCCGCGATAGCCCACACGGTAGCCATCGACCGGCACCGGCTTGGCCCAGCCGAAGCCCGCGAAGAGCAGCATGATCGCGCCGAGCGGATCGATGTGGCTGATCGGGTTCAGGGTCAACCGCCCCATCAGCTTGGCGGTGGGGTCGCCCAGCCGGTAGGCGGTCCAGGCATGGGCGTATTCGTGCACGGTCAAGCCGATCAAGAGCGCCGCGAGGCGGGCGACGATCTGGACCGGTTCGGTGTCGGAAAAAAGCATGGAGGAGACTCTTGTTGATTGTACAGTATAGCAGACCTGGCGCCGGGGCTTGCCAACTGGCGATAAGAGGATACACTCATCGCCAACAACTTTCGGCAGGTGGTAGCCCTTCTCAAGCGCGCCGGTCATCGGCGCATCATCGATGGCCTCCTGATCACAAACGAGGCCAACCGAAGCAGAAAGGAGCCGGACCCATGCTCGCCCGAGTGACGCCCAGGCGTTGCGTTCTACCTTCGCTGCTGCTTGTTGTCCTGCTGGCCCTATCCACGCCCGCGCAGGCCAGCCCCGCCGCCCAACAGCCGGTCCAGTTCGCGCCGCTCGCGGCCCACGCACCGCCGGACGCCTCCGGCCCGCCGACCTCGCTCAAAGCTCAGGGCCTCCTGAAGCGGTTCTCCCCCGTCGCCGATGCCGAGGTGCAAGAGGGGAATCCCGACACCAACTTCGGCATCCAACAAGGTTTGACGGTTGGCTTTGACGCGAACCGGCCTGAGCCCCCCTCGGATCTGGCCGCGCCGAAGGTTCTGCGCGCGTTGGTGCGCTTCGACATCGCCTCGTATTTGCCGCCAGGCACGACGGTGCATGCGGCGACGCTGCGGATGAAGGAGGCGGGGTCTGGGTTCTGTGACGAGGCAGGCATCGCCAGCCCATTTACGATCCACCCGCTCGGCGATGACTGGTCCGAGATGGATGTCACGTGGAATGACCAACCGGAGTCCGGCTCGGTCCTTGGCTCCTGGTCTATCCCGATCATAGAAGATGTCGGCAGTTGGTACGAACTCGACATTACCAGTCTGGCGCGCGACTGGATTAACGGCACGGCGCCGGAATACGGCTTGATAATCAAAGGCCCGGAGACATCCAGGAGGGTCAATTGCAAGGTCCGCACCTTCTGGTCCAAGGGCGGCGGCGGCTTCAAGGAACGCCCGGTGATCGAGGTTGACTACACCCTGCCGCCGCCTGCCCTCGCGGTGTCGTCCCAGAGTCTGATCTTCTTCCACACATGCGGTTCAGGGACGCCGGTCCCCGCACCGAAAACGATCGAGGTCCATACCACGTCGTTGGATGTCAAGACCTGGAACGCGCGCCTGACGAGCGGGAGCGACTGGGTCCACCTGAGCAAGACCAGCGGCTCGGCCTCCCATGCGCTGCCGGATGTCCTGGCGGTCAGCGTCGGCGAGCCCGCGAACTGTAAGATCACGCAGTCCGCAGAGATCGAGATCCGGCCCGATGACCAGAGTCTGGGATTGCAGACGATTGGGGTAAGCCTTCGGGGTCCCATTCCCTACCGCATCTTCCTGCCGAAAGCCGAGGGCGGCAATCCGGACGCTCGCCCCAGCCCGCCGGTAAGGGTCCGCGGCCTCGCCGCCGACCCTGCGAACCGCATCGCCATCCTCGTCGGCGTCGCCGAGTACGAGCACCTGAAGGATCCCGATCTGTTCACGACGTTTCGGACCGGTGCATGGGGTGAAAACCTCCTCTTCGGGTTGAGCGATCTTGCTCAAGCGGCCAAGCGCTTCGCGGCCAGTGGCTGGCGTACACGGACGCTTGGCAACTCCAATGCCACAGCGGCCGGCATCGGAGAGGCCTGGGATCAGGTGGAAGACGAGGTGAAGAACAACAAGGGCCAACAGCCCCAAGCCGACTCCGATACAACCGTACTGTTCTATTTCAGCGGGCACGGGTCTCAGGCCACGGACCAAGCGCCCCGAGACGAAGCGGATGGATTCGACGAATTCCTTGGGATCTATGACACGAACATCAATCCGCTGACCCATGCGCTTCTCGACGACGCGCTCAATACCCGGTTGACCGCGTTGGGCGCATCGCGGGTGGTGGTCATCCTCGACGCATGCCACTCCGGCGGCATGGAGATCCAGCATCCCCGTCGCGCCGTGCTCGCCGGCAGTCGAGAGGACCAGAACAGTTGGGAGACCAACGACCTCGAGCATGGCGTGCTCACCTCGTTTATGCTTCGTGCGACGCGAGATCCCGCCAGTGACTCGAACCACAATGGTTGGTTGTCGATTCGGGAAATGCACGCCTATGCCGCGCCGCTGGCCGAAGATTACACCCGGAACCTCCCGCCACCCCCGGACATCGATCCGGTTCAGAACCTTCACATCGACGTTACTGAAGACATCGACGTCCTACGCATGATGCCATGAACAGCCGCCCTTCGTGCTCGAACAGGGAGAGGGCGATCGAACCCTGGGATAGGGCCAAGGGTCAGGCGATCATCGACGGAGTGATCAGGGCTGATAGCGTCCGCAAGCTGCGCGCTGCGCTCGCCGACTTCGAGCGTTGGCCGCATGGCAAGATAGACGCGGTCTTGACAGAGGCGGCGCGACGCGCCTGGCGCAGAGACGACAAGTTCTCCGCCAGCGCATACTTGGCCTGTCGGGCGCTGTTGGAGCATGGCAAGCGGGACGGCGTCGAGCAGGTCTTGGCGGAGCCGCCGGCTCTGCCACTACTGTCCCGGAACCCGTTGCGGCGGCTCGCGCTCCTGATACAAGAGAACGTGGAGGCCACCGAACAGCAAGCGGAGCTAGCCCGCTTGGCCTTGACCTGCCTCCGGCCGAGCAGCGAGCCGGAGCTCTGGGCCTGGATTCAACGCATCCGGGGCACCGCTCTGGCTCGCACGCCTGGCCCGGGCAGCGCCGCTCGGTTCGAGGCGGCTCTAGAATGCCTGAAGAACGCGTACAAGACACTGCGGACAGCTGCGCAGCTCCCGCCCGACCTCGAGGCGGCCCAACTGCAGTACGAGCTCGCTTCCGTGTACAGCTTGAGAGTCGAGGGGTCAAGACACGCCAACCTTCGTCGCGCCCGCCTGCACTATTGCAGGGCGCTGCAGACCTTCACACCGAACAATGCGGTCGCCGATTGGGCGGAGGCGACTCGAGGTCTGGCGGTCGCCATGATCCAAGACCCGGGTGGGAACAGGGAGTCACAGATTGAAGACGCGATCGCCGTGTGCGCGGAGGTGCTGCGGCGGATTTCCAGCCACAAGCTCCCGCTAGCGATCGGCCGCACCTACATCGCCAAGGGCAACGCCTACGCGATGCGTATGCGCGGCGGCCGGACCGATAACCTAGACCTGGCGCTGGAATGCTACGACAAGGCATTGGCCGCGTTGGCCTCCATCGACGAGGGCCGCGTCGACCGTGGCCGCGCGCATCACGATCGCGCCATCGCCTATCGGAACTACCCGGCCGGCGACCGCGCCGTGTACCGCGATAAGGCCATCGTCGAGCTCCATCGAGCGCTCGCGGAGTTCGATCGCTTGCCGCATGGAATCGAATGGGGGCGCGCCCATACGGCCCTTGGCAACGCCCTCTGCCAGGTCGAAGGCAATGCTCGGCCGCACGCGCTGGAGCAGGCCAGCGGTCATTACAAAGCAGCGCTGACCGTGTGTACGAGGGACGACGATCCCGACGGCTGGGCGACAGCCCAGAGCAACCTCGGCAATGCCTATGCCGATCGCGTCATGGGCGTGCGGCATGCCAATTTGGAGCTGGCCATCGAGTGCTACACGCTGGCCCTGCGCGTTCGCCGCCGCGACACCACGCCGGATCGCTGGGCCGAGACGCAGAACAACCTCGGCACCGTGTGGTTGGATCTGGGGCGTGACGCGCTAAGGCGGCGCGCACCGGATCGGAAGCTGGTGGACGACTATCAGGCCCGCGCCATGGACTGCCTGTCGCAGGCGCTCGAAATCCATACGCCCTTGACCTTCCCTCACGATGCCCGCCGGGCGGCGCGAAACCTGGGCCAGATTCATTTCCAGGCCGGGCGGTGGCGCGAGGCGGCGGAAGCCTTCGCGACCGCCATCGCCGCGACCGAGCAGCTCTACTTCGATTCCTCGACGGAGATCGGGCGCCAGGCGGAGCTGTCGGAGTCGCAAGGTCTATTCGCGCTGCGCGCCTACGCCCTCGCCCAATCCGCACGACTCGGTGACGAGGTGACCCGATCCGCGCAATGGCGTGAGGCGGCGGCTTGCCTGGAGTCCGGGCGCGCGCGGACCATGGCCGATCATCTGAGCTTGGGGCAGCTTGCGATGCATCAGGCGGAGCCCGAAATCAGGAATCGTGCGCGGGAGCTCGTCGATCGGATCCAGGTTCTCCAGACCGAGCGGCGCGACGGCTGGCAGCGACCCTATTCGGAGTTTGCCGCCGAAATGGCCTCGGCCCGGCGCGCGTTGTCGGAACTCGTCGGCCGGTTGGATCACGCGCCCGCCGACCCCTTCGAGTCCATCGCCGCCGCGACCCTGCCGGACCAGCCCCTGGTTTACCTCGCCTCGACGGTGGCCGGTGGGATCGCCTGCATTGTCCACCGCGAGAGTCGCGAGGACCCTCCCAAGGTCGATGTGGTCCCCCTGCCGAACGTGCCGTCGGAGCGGGTGCGAAATCTGCTCGTCGATTCCCCGACTCACGCCTTGCACCGCGGAAGGCTCGGCATCGGCACGCGTGATGTCCTGAAGCCTCCGCGGACACCATCGGGCAGCCTGGTTCGGATGACCGAGCCGTTGT
>CAZCJG010000083.1:0-2219 GCA_964498575.1 uncultured Anaerolineales bacterium
CACCTTCATCCCGTGCCGCTCCGCGATCGCCTGCGCCGCCTTCGCCACATAGTCCGGCGTCGCGACGTTGGCCGGATGGTTGGCCAGGTCGCGCGCCAGCCCCACCCCGGCCGCTACCGCCTGGCCCACCGCCGCCCCGGCGTGCAGCGCGTCCAGCCGCCCGGGATCGGCCTCCACCAGGGTCAGCCGCTCCACCGCGCGGGACGCCGCGTCATCCGCGGGCCCTTCGCCGCCGTCCTGCGCCGCGCCGGTCTCGGCCTGATCCCCCTTCTTCCCGGTCAGGCTGGCCAACCCGGCGCGCAGCTTGCCGCGCTTCTTGCCCTCCTCCGGCACCGCGGCCTTGCTGGACTTGTAGGCGTCGAACGCGTACAGCCCGAGCGCGGCGCCTTCCACCGTCGCCTGGGCCGCCGCCATCGGATCCAGCCCGCCGATGCCCGCCCCATGCACGATCGTCGCCACATGCCGCGCCCCGCGGTCGCGCGCCGCCTTCACCGCCACCGCCGAGGCGCGCCGCACCGCTTCCAGGTCCAATCCATCGGCCTTGCCCAGGCCGACCACCACCACTCGCGGCGCGCCGGTCGCGCCGCGACCGTAGAGCACGGCCGTCTCACCCAGCTTGCCCGTCAGGTCGCCGCCGGCGATCAGCTCACTGATCTGCCCCCCCAGCGCCGCGTCGACCGCCCCGGTCGCCCCGCCCGGCGCCGTCACGCCCTGAAAGAGGTTGACGATGACGGCATCCGCGCCGAAGGTCTGGATCTGCCCGCTCGCAACGTCGATGTCCATGATCTGCCCGTTTCCCCTGCTGTCCCATCCGATAGACTGCGCCAAGTGCGCGCGCATAAAGTAACACGCTTGGCGCCGGGAAACAAGCTGAGTCCCAGCTGGGAGCGCGGGCCTACGCGATCCCACCGACCAGGACGGTCCCCGGCTCCACCCGATCGTCCGGCGGCGGTTCGGCTCGCGCCTCGTTCAGCACCACCAGGCCCGCCTGTACCGTAGCCTGATGGAAGCGCGCGAGCGCCTGCGCGTCGGTGGCGCACAAGCCCTGCGCGGCCACCTCGATCGTGGCGACGGCCGCCGAGGATGCCGCTTCGGCTAGCAGGGCCAGGCTGGGCGCAACGAGCGACCGCGGGTCCGTAAGCGGACCGCACAACCATCGATCACGCGTCTCGGTCCGGCCCGAGGCGAAGGTCAGATCGAGCCGTAGGCTGCCGGCCAGCCGATAGTGCTCGCCCAGCACCGTGCCCAGCCGTTGGGCCAGGCGCTCGACGCGCCGCTCCAGGCTGCGCGGATTGGCCACCGGCTCCGGGAAGCGGTGGCGGGCCTTCAGGCGTGGCTCCTGCTCCCAGCCGCGCACCCGGGCGTCGTCCCAACCGCGCGCCACGAGGTAGGCGCGCCAGCCGGCTTCCCCGAAACGGGGCCGGACGCTGCGGGCCGGCAAGGCCGCGAAATGGCCGACGCGCGTGATCCCCAGCCGCCGCAGGTCCTCCACCCGATCGGCGCCGAGCGGCAGGTCGCGCAGCGGGAGCCCGCCGAGGAACCAGCGCGCCTGCGACGGTGGCAGGACCATCGCCGCCCGCCGGAACACGTAGCGCGTCACGATCTGCCCGCCGAGCTTGCCCGGCGCGATGCCGACCCGCACGGCCACGCCCGTCGCCTGGTTGACGCGCGCCGCCAGCTCCTCGCCGAAGGACCGCGCGTCGACCAGCGACCCGACGAAGCCGTCGATCGACAGCCAGGCGCAGTCCAGGTCCGCCGGCTCCACCAGCGGCGTCAGGACCCGCAGCGTGCTCAGCATGGTGAGGAAAACCTCCCGGCACGCTTCGGCGCGGACGGGACGCTCGACCAGGTCCGGCTCCAGCGCCCGCGCCCGCTCCAGCGCCATGCCCCGCGTCACCCCGGCCCGCCGTGCGAGCACCGAGGTACCCACCACCCGCGCCGCGCCGCCCTGCTCCGCCACGACCACCAGCGGCCGGCCCGCCAGATCGCGCTCATCCCGCCGCGCGACGGCGACGGCAAGATCCGGCAGATGGACGCAGGCGGTGCGGGGAAGGCTCGTGCTCATGGCGCGGCACAGTATACCAGAACATGTGTTCGGTTGTCAAGCGATTGGGTACGGGATGTCAGACAGGGGCGAAGAGCAAGCCTTCCCGCGCGCGCCGGACCGCCTCTAGGGCCGCCCACCCCAGCTCGGCGCCGACGCACAGGGGATACTGCCG
>CAZCJG010000083.1:2319-14889 GCA_964498575.1 uncultured Anaerolineales bacterium
TGCCGGCCTGAGGGGCGACGCGAACTTGATGGCGCAGACCCCGCCTGTACGGCAGGGCATGCGCCGCGATCCCGCGTTTCCTTTTGGCCCTGTCAAACGTCATCATGGGCAGGTTCGCGCCGGCCAGCGGAACCACCCAGGACCTTGGCGGGCGCCTGCGTCACATTGGTGTCTTTTCGCGTTTGGGTTTACAATTGGCCTAGCCCTTAATAAACTTAACGTTCGCATCGACCGAGCTGCGCGGCTGCGCCCGAGCTGCCCGATCGGTCCGTCACCTTGGTCTTGCGAACCACAGCCCAGGACTGTCCTACCCTATGCGCATCCGCGAGCTTGTCCTGCACAACCTGCGCTCCTTCCACCAGGAGACGCACATCTCGTTCGTCGACCCCCGCACCAACAAGGTGCGCCCGGTCACCGCCATCGCCGGCCGGGACGAGGCCGGCAAGGCGACGGTGCTCGAAGCCATCGAGGGGCTCCTGTCGTACGCCGTGGATCCGCGCCATCCCAAGGCGCTGCTCCACGAGGCGATGACTGAGGGCTTGCTGAGGATGGAGCTCGAGCTCTCGCCGGACGACCTCGAGCAGTTCTACCAGCAAGCGCTGCCCGCCGGCAGCCTGTCGACCCGCGTGCTGCGCATCGAAGTCGGCCGGCGCGGCGTCGCCCCGCTGCTGCCGGTGCAGGAATGGTCGCGCTTCCTGGCTTGCCTCGCCCCACGCCACGCCGCCGACGAGCCTTTTACCAACGCCGGCGCACTCTCCAGCCAGCTCCTGACCGCCGTCGCGCGCATGCACCGCGGCGCCTTGCTGCACGGCGGGCTGCTGTACTTCCCCGGTCAGCTCCCGATCCAGGAGCCAAGCCTGGCTTCCACGCGCGACGGCATGAGCCCTGACCGGGTTGGCATGAGCCGCGGCCACGACGGCATGACCGCGATGACATCCCTGAGCGGCCAGCCTGCGCAGGGCGGGGCGCAAGGCACCGCCGACCATGCCTGGATCGTGCGCGATCCGGAGGCGGCCGCCACCTGGTCCCAGGTGCCCCAGCCGATCTTCGAGGATACTCAGGCGATCCCGCTCTTCGGCGCCCTGCGCGAGCGCCAGCGGCCCGGCGCCGTCATCGCCATCGAGGCGCCGGCCATCCCGCCCCAACCCGCCCGCCAGCGCCGCACCATCGACCGCCTGCGCCGCCTGGCCCACGAGTGGGACGCCCAGCTCATCCTCACCGTCCACTCCGACGAGATCCTCGACGCCTTCCCGGACAGCGAGCGCGTCTTCCTGGACTGACCCCCGACCGTTTCGCCGGCCAGCAGGCCCGCTGGCGCTGATTTTCCTCCCAATTCAGCCAAACCTGTCAGCAAGCGGACTTTGGCGGGTTAAGGAAAGCGTGTAAACTCAGGAGGCGCGCTGCAAGCGCGGGGTGCCGGCTTGCGACATCCCGCACGGGCGCTTGTGTCCCTGACCGCGTCCAGGCGGCCCTGCCTGGATCACCGCACCCTGGGAGGAATGCCATGCGGACAGCTCTTCGGTTCCCGTCTCTGTTGTTGTTCGTGGCCGGGCTCGCGCTGGCCGGCCTTGTCGCGGCGGGGGTCGCCCCTGCGCTAGGGACGAAAGCCGCGCCGGCCGCGCGGTTGGCCGGCATCTGCGGCGCCGGCGCCAGCGGCGTTCAGGTCCAGAACCTCGACCCGAGCCTAGACGCCACGATCACCGCCGACTTCTATGATGCCACGGGCAAGAAGGCCCTGTCGGTGCCGCGCCCGAACATCCCGCCCTTCGGCTCGACGACTTATTGGCTGCCGGGCATCCCCGAGCTTGCCAACGGCGCCTACGCGATGATCGTCCACGCCGATCGGCGGATCGGGGCGATCAACCGGACCGATTGGAACGCTTGCGGCGGCGCGGCGATCTACAGCAATCCCGCGTCGGACACCGAGGTGCTGGTCCCGCTGGTCGTCCGCCAGCCCGGCCGGCAGGTCTCGCTGGTGGGGATCCAGAACACCGACACCGCTGCCCAGGCCAGCCTGACGGTGGAGATCTACCAGCCGGGCAACGCCAACCCGATCCGCTCGCTCCCCCTCACCCTGCCCGCGGCCGGCTCGGCGTCGCTGGACCTTGGCCTGGACCCCGAGTTCGCGACCCTGCCGCCGGGCTTTTACGGCTCGATGCGGATTGTGTCCACGGCCAAGGTGGCGGTGCAGACCTTCGTCGACCTCGAGAACAGCGCGATGGCGGTGTCGGCCTTCGAGGGCGTCCCGGTGAGCGCGGCGGCGGGCAAGGTCTTCGTGCCGCTCTTCCGCAGCGCCTACTTCGGCACCACCGGCATCTCGGTGGTCAATCCCGGCACGAGCCCGGTCGAGGTCAAGCTGACCTACTTCGGGTCGAGCCTCGGCGGGTCCTGCCAGGGCCAGACCATCGTCCACAACAACGGCCAGGCGGTGACGATCCCGGCGCGCTCCAGCGCCGTGTTCTACCAGGGCGGCACGACGCCGGAGGCCGGCCCGCCCGGGCTGCCGGCGAGCTGCTTCGGCTCGGCGGAGGTGGCGGTGCAGGGTGAAGGCAAGGTGCTGGCGGTGGTCAACGACTTCACCACTGGGGCGGGCGGCGTGCCGATCACCGCGGCTGCGTACAACGCGATCGGCGCCAGCCAGGGCGCGCGCAAGGTCGCCGTGCCGCTGTGGCGCATCCACCACACCGCGGCGGACCTGGTCAGCGGCATCCAGGCGATGAACCTGAGCGCCACGCAACCCGCGCAGTGCACGATCAAGTTCATCGACAGCACCGGCATGGAGATCCCGGGCGGGGTGGACCGGACGCCGACGATCCCGGCGAGCGGCTCCCACACCTGGTACACGCCGAGCGTCACCGGGGTAATGGACCGCAGCAACGTCTACGGCTCGGCGATGATCGACTGCGACCAGCCGCTGGCGGTGATCGTCACCGAGGTCTCGCTGGCCGGCAAGAGCGACGCAGTGACCTACAACGGCATCAGCGCCGACGCACCGTCGTCTGCCCTGGCCGGCGCGCCGCAGCGCTTCGAGATGACCCGCTTCGTGCCGCAAACGGTGAGATAAGCGGGCGATTGCTCCGGCCGTATCTTGGGGGCGGCCGCGAAAGGCCGCCCCCAAGATACGGCCGGTGTGGGACTCGTTCTACAGCGTCCCGTTCACCGCGATCTGCATCACGACCTCGTCGCGGACCAGGTCGTCGGGCTGGCCGGGGTAGATCAGGCCGAAGTCCTGGCGGTTCAGGCTGAACTCGGCCGTGGCGTTGACCTGGTCACCTGCCACGGTCACGTTGGCCGGGAAGGTGATCGTCTTGGTGATGCCGTGCACGGTCAGGTCGCCGGTGATCGTATGCGTCGCGCCGTTCTCGCCGCCCTCCGCGATCGAGGTCGACACGAAGGTCGCGGTCGGGTACTTCTCGACGTCGAAGAACTCGTCGCTCTTCAGATGCGTGTCCAGTCTTTCGCTCATCATGCCGCGATCGTCGGGATCGCTGATCGCCGAGGCGGTGTCGACCGTGAACGACAGCTTGGCCGACTCGGGCGTCCCCGTGCCAGGATCCAGCGTGCCCGTCCACTCCTGGAACACGATGTGATGCGTGCGCGTCACCTTGCTGGCCAGGAACGCAATCGTGCCGGCCAGGGCGATCGGATTGCCCGAGACCTCGGCGGCCGCGCCGCCCGCCGATCCCTCCACCGCGCCAGACTCGCCGACGGGCGCCGGATAGCCGCCGGTGGCCGCGCCGCCCGCGGTCGACGGGTTGCTGGCCCCGGGATAGGCGCCGGCCAGATCGGATGCGGCGGTGTCGGACGCGGCACTGCTGTCGGCCGGCGCGGCGCTATCGGCCGCCGCAGCACCGTCGGTCGGCGCGGAAGCGGCGTCCGAACCACTGGGGGCGCCGGGCTGGCCGCTCGGGTCGTTGATCGCAGCGGCCGGGACTTCATCGGCTGGATTGGGCGTACACGCAACCAGCGCGAAGGTCAGGGCAAGCGCCAGTATGGCCGCAACGCGGCTATGGAAGTGCATTACTGTGTTCACCTTTCTTGTCGTATCGATCGATGATCGATGGATGATGGCTGGGCTGATGCCGGCACAACGGCGCAAGGTTAGCAGGCTTGGATGAGGCGAGGATGAGAGGCATGTTGATTGAAATAGGCGGTTGGTTCGGACCGTCCCAAGTGTAAGGCTTGGGCTGAGAAGCTCAACACGCCCGGGCCGGAGGACTTACGAGTCAGAAAGTCGAGGCATCCATGTCAACGGTGACGAGAGGAAGACCAACGCCGTCGATCCCGCCGGGCGTCCTGCTCTTAACGGGGCTCGGGCTTTTCGCGCTGCTGAGTGGCCTGTGGTCCGGCGCGGCACCGGCGGGCGCCCAGCGCGGCGGTACGGCGGACCAGGGCACACCGCAGCCGCCGGTCTGCATCACCCCCACCCCATCGGCGACGCCGACCGCGACGCCGACCTCCAATCGCCAGTACGACGCCAGCGTCAGGATCGCCGCCAGCGCGCCGCGGGTCGCGCCCGGGGAGGCCTTTCAGGTGATGTTCAGCGGTGACTCCACCTTCGCCTACCGGGTCACGAGCAATCTTCCTGAGGGCTTGCGGTTCACCGGCGCCTACACGTACACCCTCTCGGGAAGGCCGGGGCCCGAACCTTGCTCCGTCTCCGTGCGCAGCGCGATGTGTCACGATGACACCATCATCGCCTTGGGCGGTGCCACGCTGTACGCCGATGTCGTGGCCGATCCGCCGGGCTCTGGCGCAGCTTCCATGAGGGTTTGTGCCTCCATCAACTCCTCGCCGCCCTTTGGCAATGGCCGTGATACCAACCCGAGCAACAACGTGGACTGCGTGGAGGTCGATGTCCTGACACCCCACCCAACGCCCTTGCCCTCGCGCCTCGCCCGCCTCGCGACCCTGGCCCCACGATCGGCAGGCCACGGGCCGCGCCGAGCGGCGCAATCCCCGCCGATCGATCAACCGCCCAGCCCGACCAGCACGCCGAGCGGGACCGCGACCGCGGCCCCGACCAGCACGTCGACCCCAATCGCGGCGGTCTGCGCCTTGCCGACAGCCACCTTCACGCCAACCGCCACCCCGACCTCGATCCGGATGTTCGACGCCGACGTCGACGTCTGGGCCAACGCCATGCGGGTCGAGGCCGGCAAGCCGGTTCGTTTCATCGTCCGGGGTGATCTGGACCTGAAGTGGCGCATCGACGGCACGCTCAGCGGACCGGAGGGCGTGCGGCTGACGGGCACCTATACCTTCAGCCATCCCTCGGCCTTGCCGCCCCGCCGCTGCGACGTCGAGCCACGACGCTTTTCCTGCTATCTCGACACGCCGGAGGATGTCTACGTCAGCGGTGACGAGGACATCTTCCTGGATGCGGAGACCGAATCCCAGGCGCAGGGGAGGGCCGACCTGTGTGCCGATGTCACGACCATGGCCCCACGCGGTAGCGGCGGTGACCCCAATAGCAGCAACAACCACAGTTGCGCAGGCGTCGACATCTTCCTGCCGCGAGCCCCGACGCCGACCCCAACACCAACCGCCAGGGCCACCCCGAGCGCAACGCCGAGCGCGACGCCAAGCTCGACACCGACAGAGTCCACGCCCAGCCCTACGTCGACGGCGTCGCCGACAGCAACGCTTCTGCCGTGGCATCTGTGGCTACCCTTTGCCCAGGCGCGCTGACCGAGCCGCTCGCGACCGCGATCAGCCCGGCCTGCCCGATCCACCACACCGCGGCCAGGTCGATCAGGAAGAAGCTGTTGTCGACCAGCCCGGCCGCCAGGGCATAGACCTGCATGCCCAGAGCCGCGACCGCGAGCGCTCTGTCCGGGTCAGGTGTGCCGGGAGGCAAGGGCGGCCCGCGCCCGATCGCGATGGCGCCGAGCCACAGGTTGCCCAGCATCAGCACACCGAAGATCGCCAACCCCGGCAGGCCGAGCCGCGTCCACCAGTCCAGCAGCCAGTTGTGCGGATGGTTCAGCGAGCCGTCCTGGATGACATCACGCTTGACATAACGTTCTCGATAATGATAGAGGAAGTTGTCGAGCCCGACGCCGAGCCAGGGATGGTCGCGCGCCATCTCCAGTGCCGACACCCACAGCCGGGTGCGGATGTACAGCGTGCTGCCCGGCGCCAGGCTGAAGGTCCCGCGCACCCGGGTCGTGCCCGCGAAGGGCAGGAGCAGGAGGACCAGGAGCAGCGCGGTGATAGCCGGTACGAGCAGGGTCCGGCGCGATGCGCGGAGTCCTCGCCCGCCAGCCGGCCTGATCCCGGCCGCCCACGCCAGGTAGAGCGCGATCACCGGCAGGCCGACGACCACCATGGCGCGGCTGAAGGTCGCCAGGAGGGCGAGGCCGATCGGCAGCGCGGCCAGGCCGTAGCCGCGCCGGCGCGCCGGCGTGCCCCAGAGCGCAAAGGCGGCCAGCACCGGCACAAGGCGGCCGAGGAACAAGGCCAGGTTGTTCGGCGAGCCGAAAGGCCCGTTCGCGCGAAGCACGCCCTCGGCCGCCACGGCGGACCAGACCAGGTCGCGGAGGCCCGCCGCGTACAGTCCGATCCCGAACAGCGCCCACAGCGCCGCGACCACGCCGCCGAGCACGAGGCCGTCGCAGACCCGCCGCATCCCCTCCCGCCGCTCCGGCAGCGCCCGGAGCAGGCCGTAGAACAGCACGCCGTCCAGGATCACCGTGCGGAGCTGGTAGATCGCCGGCGCAGGGTAGGCGGACCACAGGAGCGAGGCGGCCGACCAGGCGAGCAGGGCGATGGCGGCGAGGTCCAGCGCCACGACGACGCGGTTGCGCGCGGCGATGCGGCCATCGCGCGCGGTCATGCTCCGTCGCAACCTGCCCGGCCGATCGGCGGCCCACCAGCGCAGCCACCATCCGCCAAGCCCGACCCATACCAGGAGCTCGACCGGGGAGACCAGGCGCGGGCCGAGCTGCATCAGCACCGTGTGATAAAACGGGAGCATCGCGGCCACGGCCGCCGCCGCCACGGCGGGATGGAGCGCCGCCATGGGCACCGCCAGGCCCAGGGCGGCCAGTGCGATCGGCCAGGGCGCGAAGATGTTGAGCGCGACGAGGGCCGCGTAGACGCCGGCCGCCTGCCAGGGATCCAGGCTCCGGACCATGCCAAGACCCCGCTTCACCGGGTGCCAGGCGCGCCGGCCTGCCAGCGCCGGAGGATCCTCCGCCGCCCAGCGCACAACCCGTCCCATCGCCAGCGCGGCGACAAGGCCGAGCAGGGCCACGCCCCACCGTCCCCAGCGCTGCCAAGGGGACATGGGTGCGACGGCCGGTGCCGGCGGGATACGACCGGCGGCGATGTCGGCGACCGCTTGCCAGAGCACGGTCGGCCGGCCGGCGTCCAGCAAGGCGAAGCCCTGGGCGGGATCGTCGGCTGGCGCATCGGCCTGGAGCCGCCAGACGAACATCGGTCCCAGCCACGGCCACTCGGCCCGCGCGCGCGCCCAGCCTTCGCCGAGCCAGCGCGCGGCGCGCTCCGGCGGGTGGCTGCCCCAGGGCGAGGACCGCTCGGTCCACGGCCCGAGCCGGGCGTTCCAGCCCCAGGCCAATGCCCACAGCGGCGCCTCGACGCCCGCCTGCCGCAGGACCCCATGCAGCAGCTCGGCACGAGAGAAGTTCAGCGTATCAGGATTGATCTGCCGATCGCCCGGCCCGCTGCGCAAGCCGAACGGCTCGATCCCGACCGCATCGACCTGGTCCAGCGCGCCGGTCCGCGCCAGGCGGGCGAGGAAGGCCAGGTCGGACATGTAGCACACGCCGATGTCGGTGGTCGGCGCCAGCCCGGCGGACACGATCAGGACCTCGGGCGCGGCTTGATGGACGGCCTCGGCCGTGGTGGCGAGCAGGCGCGCGTAGTCCTCGGGGTCCGGCCCGCCCCGGCGCCAATTCGGCAGCAGGTTCGGCTCGCGCCAGACCTCCAGCGCCCACACCCCGCCGCGGTAGCGCCGGACCAGGGCTGTCGCGAAGTCCGCCAGGTCCGCCGGGTCCGTCGGCGGCGCGCTTGCCGCCCGCGCGGGATCGACCGCGGTCGAATCGGCACACAGGAGCCAGTGGCGCGGGGGGGGCGGATCGTGCCGGGACCAGCCGGGGCTGGTGTGCAGGGTGAGGAGAGGCCGGATACCCGCCGTGTCCAGCGCCTCGATCACGCGGTCGAGCGCGGCCCACGTGTACCGCCCCGGCGCCGGCTCGATCTCGGCCCAGCGCACCGGCAGGCGCACGGCGCGCACATCGGCGTCCGCCAGCCGGGCGACGACCGCGCGCAGCTCGGCCTCTGGCAGGGCGGTGAGGTCCGCGTTGACCCCGAGGAGCGACTCGGAAGCGGGCGGCGGGGTCGCGGCTTGCCGCGCCGGCGCCAGGAGCACCAGAGCGACGGCAAGAAGGACGGAGCGCATCATCGCCGAGTCGTCTACATGCCGGTCGTGGCGTCCGAGCCACCGCCGGGGTCACCGCCTACGCGCGAAACACCGCCCGGCGCACCGCCGCCCGATCGAGCCAGGCGGGGCTGGGCACAACGCCCAGGCCGGGACCTTCCGGCAGGCTGGCGGCACCCTGGTTGTTCGGCCCGATCCCCATGCCGTCGCCCACGGGCTCGGCCGGGCCGATCTCGGAAGGCAGGGTGACGCCGGGATGCGCCGCCAGGGCCAGGTCGGCCGCGGCGCCGACGGTGGTCGCGGCCGTCCCGGCCACCGAGAGCGGCAGCGCACGGCCCGCGGCGAGCTCGGCGATGCGCCGGGCTTCGGTCAAACCGCAGACGCCGGGATCGACCTCCAGCAGGTCCAACGCTCCCAGCTCCAGCGCCCCGCGGGCTTGCTCCTCCACCGCCCAGCCGCCAAGCGAGACCGGCGTCGCCAGCCAGCGCGCCAGGGTGATCGCGTCCGCCAGGTTCCAGGCGGGGACCGGTTGCGCCAGCCAGGCCGCCCCGAGACCGTCCAGCACCTGCAGGGCCTTGATATCCGCCGGCCGGTAGGCGCCGCCCAGGTCGACGGCGAAGGGGATCGGACAATCGGCCACCAAGCGCGGCAGCACCCGGCGATCGGCGTTCGGTCGGGCGGGCAAGAGCACATGGCGATAGCCCGCCGCGAGGCAGGCCGCAAGCGAGGCGCGCATCGGCTCCGGCTCTACCCCGACCACCCGGCCTGCCAGCGCGACCGGCCGGGCCGGGATCCCCAGCGCCGCGCACAGCGGCAGGTCGGACCGCCGGGCCCACAGGTCCCACAGCGCCGCCTCCAGCCCGGCCGCCGCGCAAGGGTTGGCGGCCAGGCCGGCCCAGACCACCGGCAGCTCGCTGGGCGCGATCACCGGCTCGGTGAGGAGCGCCGCGGCGAGGGTCTCGGTGAGGGTCGGCCAGAGGCCGTGCACCTCCCAGGCCAGCCGGCATTCGCCCCAGCCGGTGCGGCCGCCCGCCGTCACCGCCACCAGCAACGCGCGCCGGTCGCGGGCCACGACCTCGACCAGCTCGATGGCATCGACGTGGATGGCATCCGCCACCACGGAACTCGTCCACTCCAGCCACGGCAGACCGACGATCGAGCCGCCGGACGTGCCGGGGACCGCGGCCGCCGATGCCAGTTGCTCGGCCCAGTGGCAGAGTTGGGCGCGGAAGGGCGCCAGCGCCAGGCCGAAGCGGTCGTCGGGGACCTCGGCCAGCTTGTCCAGCGCCCACGCCAGCAGCCGCCGCGCGCCGTCCGGGTTATCCTGGACGACGAGCTTGTGGAAGGCGGCGCCGGCCTGGATCAAGCCCTGCAGCGCCGGGCGATCGGCGGCGGGGGCGACGCGCCAGGCGGCCTCGAGCGCTTCGTGGCTGCCCCAGAAGTCCGCCCGGTTGAAGAGGGCCCGCCCGCGCGCCACGCCGGAACGGACCACCGGGTCCGGCGCGCCGCGCACGGGCGGGTCGCCGCTGCCCGCGGCGGCGCTCACTCCGCGGCCGCCACCGCTTGGTCGATGGCCTCGCGCAGCGTGACCAGGCTCGGCCCGGCGAGGAGCTGTTTGCCGATCAGGAACGACGGCGTGGATTCCACGCCCAGCCCGTTCGCGTACTCGCGATCCTTCTTGACCCGTTCCAGGATCGCCGGATCCCCCAGGCAGGCCTCGAAGACCGTGCCGTCCAGGCCCGCGCTGGTGGCGATCTCCTTCAGGCGATCGCGGGAGAAGCCACCGGAGTCCTTGGCCAGCGCCTGGTTGGCGAAAAGCCAGTCGTGCATGTCCCAGAACTTGCCCTGTTCGCTGGCGCACAGCGCCGCGCGGGCGGCCTGGTTGGACTCGTCGCCCATGAATGGGAAGTTGACGAACACGAGCTTGATCGCGCCCTTGTCGACGTAGTCGTTCTTGATCACCGGCGCGTCCTCGATCGTGAACTGCTTGCAGTGCGGGCACTGGAAGTCGGCGAACTCGTAGACGACGACCTTGGCGTTATCCTGCCCCAGATACGGCCGCCCATCCTTGTCCACGCCCGCCGGGCGCTCCGGCCCCGCGTCCGGCGACTCCGCCGCCGGCGTGCCGCTCTCCGCGGGCTCGCCCGTCGGCGCCGTCTCGGGGCGCAGCGACGAGAACTCCGGTGCCGTGACCCCGCCGACCCCGCTCGACACGACGATCCACCACATGATGCCGCCCATGAAGAGCATGAGCAGGGCGATGATCCCCACCAGCTCCCAGGATACGCCGCGCCCCTTCCTCCGCTTCTGTGCCATTGCTCCCTCTATCCTCAAGTCTGGCGATCGCGGGCGGCCCCGATCGGCCGCCCCGCCTTCGCCCGGATGATGCCAACCAACGATGGCGGACCCGTATGCGGACCAGTATACTGTCGCGCGGCGGGCCGGTCAATCGGCCGCGCGGCCAGGGTCCCACCCCGCCGGGCCCATCACGTCCTGCCACACCCGAAATTTTGACACGCGGCCCGTTCGCCCCTATTATTGCCTTCCTATTTGCGGCGCGAGGCCCGCCTCGTGTCCCCGTAGCTCAGTGGATTAGAGCGTCTGGTTGCGGTCCAGAAGGCCGGAGGTTCGAGTCCTCCCGGGGATACTGCTTGACAAGCTGTGAAGACAGACGACACATGTGAGCCGGGGTGGCGGAATTGGCAGACGCGCTACGTTCAGGGCGTAGTGGGAGTACTCCCGTGCGAGTTCGACTCTCGCCCTCGGCACCTGTGCCTAGCGGAAGTGGCGGAATTGGCAGACGCGCTAGGTTGAGGGCCTAGTCCTCGTCAAGGGGGTGGGAGTTCGAGTCTCCCCTTCCGCACTGTACTTTAACCCTTGCATAGATCGCATTCCACGATCACAACCTTACGGCACCTTACCAGGGGAATCACGGGTGGATCCGCCGCTGGCCGCTGGGTCAGAGGAACTTCCCGACTGCCACATACAGGTGGGCCCCGCGAAACAGCAAGCGGGGGCGCGCCGCCCGCGAGGGGGCGCGACAACAGCCGCAACAGAGAGCAGGCCTGTCGACCCGGCCTCGAGCCGGCGGCAAGGGTGAAAGCTCGCCGCGAAGGCGAGGGCGCGACCCGGCGACGGGCGCGCGCAGGCGAGGCAACCACGGCAGCAAGGCGGGTGGGCCGGGCCGGCAAGCCGGGCCTCAGGGCCCGGTCTGGCAGCGCGGCTTGATCACAGGCCGCGTGGTTCGGTCCCGTCGCAGCGGCGGCCGGCGAGGATGGGTCACACCCATCGAGCCAGGCCCCGCCAGGCCGGCGTGCCCGGGACGGGCGCTCTTCGGGGCTCCCCTGGGCGGCCTGCCTGAGATAGATGGCGGTTTGAACAGAATCGGGGGTACAGCAGCCCGTTGAACCCTGGCGAGGCGCACGCCCTCGTAGCTCAGAGGATAGAGCACCGGCCTCCGGAGCCGGAGGCGCAGGTTCGAGTCCTGCCGAGGGTACTCTGGCGGGCGCGGCGGCGTAGCTCAGTGGTCAGAGCAATCGGCTCATAATCGATAGGTCGTTGGTTCAAGTCCAACCGCCGCTACTGGGGATCTGGCAGCCCCGTGGGCAACTGCCGGCACAACGCTGCGGGGTGGAGCAGTGGCTAGCTCGTCGGGCTCATAACCCGAAGGACACAGGTTCGAGTCCTGTCCCCGCTACTGAATTTGTCTTGGCCCCTTCGTCTAGTGGCCCAGGATACTGCCCTCTCAAGGCAGAGACACGGGTTCGAGTCCCGTAGGGGCTACAGGTGGGGGATCGTCTAACGGTAGGACAGCTGACTCTGGATCAGTAGGTCGGGGTTCGAATCCCTGTCCCCCAGCCTTGACAAGTGAAGTGCGGCACCCGCGGGTGCAAGCTTTGGGGAGGTTACCATAGCCTGGTAATGGAGCGGTTTGCTAAACCGTTGCGGAGGTAACTCCGTCGTGGGTTCGAATCCCGCCCTCCCCGCCTCCGGCGACGTGGCGAAATGGTTAACGCAGGGGTCTGCAAAACCCCGATCGCCGGTTCGATTCCGGCCGTCGCCTCAGGCGGTTGCCCGGGGCACGCCCGGGCGAATGCGCCGAGGTAGCTCAGCCTGGTAGAGCACTTGACTGAAAATCAAGGTGTCCCCAGTTCAAATCTGGGCCT
>CAZCJG010000084.1:0-14841 GCA_964498575.1 uncultured Anaerolineales bacterium
GTGGGTCGGCACCAGCAAGGTCTCGCCGTAGGTCGTGCCGTCGCCGACGTCGGTCGCGTAGCCGTCCGGGAGCTGCGCCGCGATCCGCCGCGCCAGCGACAGGCCGTTGGCGTGGATGCCGCTGGAGGCGACCAGGACGATCGCGTCGCCCGGCGCGAGGCGGTCGCCGAGGGTCAGCCGGGACTTCGGGCGGATCTGGCCGATGCAGGCGCCGGCAAGGTCGATCGTGCCCGGCGCGATGATCCCGGACAGCGCGGGCGTCTCACCACCGCCCCAAGTGGCGCCGGCCAGCTCGCAGGCGGCGGCCCAGCCGCGGACGAGGTCCGCCGCGCGCTCGCGATCCTCGAACCAGGCTGAGTCGCCGATGGCCCAGTAGGCGCTGACGACCTGCGGCTCGGCGCCGACGACAAGGATGTCGTTGACGATCATCGCCACCGTGTCCTGCGCCAGCGCCTCGTAGTGCGATCGCCCGGTGAGCGCCCGGACCGCGTCGGCGACCAGGCTCTTGGTCCCGAGGCCCTCGATTACCATCGCGCGATAGGCGTCCGGCTCCTCCCACACATAGGCGCTCTCGCCGCGGCTGGCGGGAAGCTCCGCCAGGTCCCAGCGGCCAAGCCGGCCGGCGGTGGCGGCGGCGGCGCGCTGGGCCAGGACCTTGGCGGGGTCGATCGCGCCGTAGTCGACGCCGGACTGGGCGTAGGTGAGAGGAGATGATGGTTCAGACATGGGGCTTGCTCCGGGGTGAGGGGAATCGATATTGGAATTTGCACATGGCACGAGTGGGTGGTATTCTGAATTGGCAGGAGGTTTCCATGAAAATTACCATCGATGGTGCCGGCCGCCTGGTACTCCCGAAAGCCATTCGCGAGTCCGCGGGCCTGTATGCCGGTGCGGAGCTCGAGGTCAGCTTGCGCGATGGCGACGTGATCGAGCTACAGCCCGCGCCGCGTGCTGTCCGTATCGAACAGCGGGGGCACTTGTATGTGGCGGTTCCCGTCGAACCCGGCCCGGAGCTGACTCAGGATGGGGTCCAATCTACGCTCGACGACCTGCGCGGTAACCGGACGCAGGTGCCGGCGCATGTGAAGCCGGCGCTGTGAGCACCGCGCTGGACACCAATGTTATCATCGCCGGCCTGCTGACCTGGCATGAGCACCATCGACCGGCCGCCGCGGCGATCCAGGCGGCGTTCGATTCGGACAAGCCGGTCGTCGTGCCCATCCCTGCGCTGATCGAGGCCTGGTCGGTGATGACCCGCCTGCCGTTGCAGCTCAGGCTGCCGCCGCGAGCGGCTTGGGAATCGTTGACCCTCACGTTTCGCGGGCAGGCTCGGCTGGTCGGGCTCGGCGAGCGCGAAGCGTGGGAGCTTCTCGCGCGCCTGGAGCAGGGCGGGTGGATCGGGAAGCTTGCGTTCGACGCCCACATCCTGATGTGCGCGGCGGAGGGGGGGGCGGATGAGCTGTTGACGTTCAACCGCCGCGACTTCGAGCGCTTGACCGGTTTCGGGGTGGAGATCGTGGACCCACGCGAGCGGTTCGCTTCGGTCACACATTAGTGGGCTTCCTCCGAAAGAGCGGACACGGAGTTACGCGACTCGGGCCTGCTCGAATTCGGCCGGGCTGACGTAGTCGAGGGCCGAGTGGCGACGGATACGATTGTAGAACACTTCGATGTAATCGAAGACATCGTGCCGGGCGGCTGCCCGGGTCAGGTAGATCTGGTCGTGGATCAGCTCCATTTTGAGCGAACTGAAGAAGCTCTCGGTAGGTGCGTTGTCCCAGCAGTTGCCCTTGCGGCTCATGCTGGCGACGATGCCGCTCTTGGCCAGCAGCGCCTGGTACTCGGCGCTGGCGTACTGGCTGCCGCGGTCGGAATGGTGCATAAGGCCCGCCGGCGGACGGTGTCGCGCCAGAGCCATCTCAAGCGCGCCCAGGGCGAGCGAGGTCTTCATCCGGCTGTCCATCGACCAGCCGACGATCCGGCGCGAGCACAGGTCCATGACCACCGCCAGGTACAACCAGCCCTCCAGGGTCCAGATGTAAGTCAGGTCGGCGGTCCAGACCGTGTTCACCTGAGCCACGGTGAAGGCCCGCGCCAGCTTGTTCTCGGCCACCGGCTGCGTGTGCCGCGAGTCGGTCGTGAGCCGGAACTTCGGTCTTCGTCGACCGCGGATGCCCGCCGAACGCATCAGCCGGGCCACGCGACCCAGGCTGCACGCCACCTTCTTGGCCAGCAGCTCGCGGTAGACCCGTGGACTGCCGTAGGTGCCCCGGCCGCGCTTGTGGGCGGCGCGGATCTGCTCCAACAGCGCGCGATTGGCCTGGCTGCACCGGCTCTCCGGTCGGCTGCGCCAGTCGTAGTAGCCGCTGGTCGACACCTCCAGGACCCGACACTGATTGTTCCTGGGTTATCCGGACCGCGCCGTCGGCCGGGCAAACGACGCCCTGGCGCTGGCGTCGAAGCTCCGCCACCCGTTCACCGCCTTCTTCGCGGCCTGGCACTGGGTGGCGTAGGGGTGCCTTGCGCGGGATGAGCCTCTACCCATTATCGATCCACCCCTCCTCCAGCCGCACTCCCAAGCCCGGCACAGCGCCGATCGCCATCCACCCCTGCCGGACCTCGGGCGTCGCCGCGACGTCCTCGGCCAGGAGATCTCCGGTCGCCAGGCCGCAGGCGAGCATCGGCCCGGGCAACGCCGCCGCCAGGTGCAGCGCGCCGAGCCGCCCGATCGCGCCGTCCAGGGCGCTCGTGATCACGACCTCCGGCGCATCGGCCAGGCCCTGCAACGCCATCGCGAGCCCCCACACCCTGGCCAGGCCGCCGATCAGCGCGGGCTTGAGGATCAGCACGTCCGCCGCGCGGGCCGCGACCACCGCTTCGGGTCCGCCCGGCAGGAGCAGCGCCTCGTCCGCGGCGACGGGCACCGGGCTGGCCGCCCGCACCCGCGCCAGGCTCGGGATGTCGCGCGCGGCGTCGCGGGCGGGTACCGGCTGTTCGACGTACTCGATGTCGTAAGCGCGCAAGGCCGGCAGCATGGCCAGCGCGCGCGCCTCGTCCCAGGCCCCGTTGGCGTCGAGGCGCAGGGCGATCCCGTCGCCCGCCGCCTGGCGCAGCGCCGCGACGCGAACGATGTCGTCGAGATCGTCGCCCCCGCGCAGCTTGAGCTTGAGCGTCCGGTAGCCCTGGGCGACCGCCTGGCGCGCCTGATCGGCGACCTCGCCCAGGCCGGCCGCGCCGATGGTCGCGTTGACCTCGACCATCCTCCGCGCGTCCGGGCTCAGCCAGCGCGCGAGCGGCAGGCAGGCGCGGCGCGCGGCCAGATCCGCCAGCGCCAGGTCCAGGCCGGCGAGCGCGGCTGGAGACTCCGGGGCGAGCGCGCCGAGGCGGCGCATCAGCGCGCGCCAGGCGTCCGGATCCCTTGGAATCCCATCGGACGCGACGACTGCCACGAGAGCATCGGCTAGACGCCGCAGGCTGGGCAGGACGTCCTCGATCGCGCCACCACCGTGCCCGGGCAGCGGCGCGGCTTCGCCGTAGCCCAGGCCACCGTCCGGCGTGGTCAACCGCACGAGGTAGCCCTCGCGGGCGGTGTGGCTGCCCGAGGCGGTGACGAAGGGGCGGCGGAAGGGCAGGTGATAAGGGTGGAACGTCGCGGTGAGCGGAGTGGGCATGGGATCAAGGTCCCCCGGAGCGGGTGTCGGGTCGTTCAGGCGCCGCCGGCGAGCGCCTGGATCGCTTCGACCAGGGTCAGGGCGAGCAGGAAGAGATGCTCGGCGAGCAGGTTGGCGACCAGCCCGACTGCCAGGCAAGCGGCATGCCAGATCTGCGCCCGCGCGGTCAGGCCCAGCACCGGGTTCAGCGCGGCGCCCCGCGCGCCCGCCCGCACGCGCTGGACCGGGATCCACGCGATGGGCGCGGCGACGAGGACGAGCAGCGCGCCCGGCCCGATGCCGATCCCCGGCCGCGGCGCCAGCGACAGGCCGCCGGCCAGCACCTGCACAACCGGGATGACGAAGGCCAGGGCGATCATCCCCGCGTAGTAGGCGCGCGTCCGCGCCTCCCCCATCCGCACCGCCAGGGTGCGCTTGCCCGCCGCGCGATCGGTGTCGATGTCGCGCAAGTTGTTGACGGTGAGGATGCCGACCGACATCGCGCCCACGGCGACGCCGAGCAGGATCGCCGCGGGCGACAGCTCCAGCGCCTGGACGTAGTAGGTGCCGGCGACCGCGCCGATGCCGAAGAAGGCCATGACGAAGAGGTCGCCCAGGCCCACGTAGGCCAGGGGGTAGGGTCCCGCGGTGTACAGCACGCCGGAGAGGATCGAGGCGAGGCCCAGGACGAGGATCGGCCAGCCGCCGACCGCGACGAGGTACAGGCCGACCAGCGCTGCGCCCCCGAAGGCCGCCGCCGCGCCCCAGGCCACCGCCCGCGGCGTGAGCAGCCCGGCCTGCACCACGCGGGTCGGCCCGAGGCGCGCCGCGGTGTCCGCGCCGCGCCGGAAGTCCAGGACGTCGTTGGCCAGGTTGGTGCCGATCTGGATCAAGAGCCCCCCGGCCAGCGCCGCCAGCGCCGGCAGCGGCTCGAAGGCGCCCGTGAAAAAGGCCAGCGCGCTGCCCACCGCGACCGGCGCGATCGTCGCGGTCAGCGTCTTCGGCCGGATGGCGAGCCACCAGGCGCGGTAGGGCGAGGGGGGGGTGGTGATCAGAGGAGGATGCATGGATTGCTGGAGGGTCGTGCCATTATATCAGCCGCAAGCGATGTAACACGGATCGTGGCACGCGCGTCTGAACGGAGAGTGTTTCGGACCGGCCAGGCGGCCTGCAATGAGCTCGCGTTTCGGCTGGTCAGCCTGATCATCGAGGAGGTGGTGGATGCGCAGAGGCAAATGCTACGGGCAGATCGGGTTGGTGGTCGGGTTGATGCTGGCGCTGTGCGCCACGCTCGCGGCGGCGGGCCGGCCCGTCAAGGGACTGCGCGCGTCCACCGTTCCATCAGACCCCGCGCGCGCACCCGTCACCAGCACCCTCGCCCCACCGGCTCTCCCGGACGATATCTTCCTCCCCCTGGCCCAGCGCAAGTACGAGCCGCCGCTCACGCACCCGAATCCCGCCCTGGCCGCCGATGCATGGCGTGTCGCCGAGCGCTTCGCCGCGCTGTACCTCACGCCGGCGATCTTCCCGGCCTATGCGCCCGGCGCCGGCGGGCCCTCGGCCACCAACGCGCGCGCCAATGTCGACGCGGCTTGCCATGACTTCCCGGACCTGCCGGAGCACTTCGGTCCCGGCGCGCACCACCGCGCCTGCTACGAGTGGGTGGCGGGCTACCTCGCGCTCTTCCACGCCACGCGCGCGCGCCAGGCGACGACCAGCGGGCGCGCGGACCCCGATTCGGCTGCCGTGACGACCGACCTGCAATGGTCACAGTACTATCTGGATGCCAAGCTCGACGAGCTCGAAGCCTTCGTCTACGGCCCCGAGGACCGGCCCCCCGGCGCGGACAGCTTCCGCGACACCCGCGCCGCGGTCTGGCAGAACCCCTTGCGGGCGGTCGACGTCGTCCTGATCGCCGACCTGCTGCACAAGCAGGATGCGCTGGACGCCGAGCGCCAGGCGCGGGCCGAGGAGCTGCTCTCGGGCGTGATCCGCGCCTGGTACGCCGAGTTCCGCGTCGCCGAGCAGCGGACGCATCCCACCACCGGCCTGAAGCTGACCACGGCCGTCGATTCCGCCGCCCTGGCCTACAGCCTGTCCGGCAAGCAAGTGACGTCGCGAACCAGCTTCACCTTCGAGTGGGATGCCGACAAGGGCAACACGCCCGCCGAGGAGGTCGGCTGGATCGGCGCGAGCGCGATGTTGACCACCCACGTGATGGGCGATCGGCTGGACGATGGCGCCAAGCTGCGGGCCGCCGGCCGGCATTGGATCGACTTCGCCCTGACCTTCGACCGCCCCGACCCCGAGCACGACCAGGTGATCCGCACGCTCGGCGCCGAGACCACGGGCGGCGCCTACGGCCAGCGGCGCTATTGGGTGGAAAACCACACCGTCGACGTGCCGTCGATACCCTACCTCGGCTACGCCTGGCTCTCGATCGGCACCGCGCTGTTTACCTCGGAGCTCGGCGACCAGACGCCCTGGCCGAGCCTGGTGCCGGACAGCCAGCAGTGGGATGTCCTGCTGCGCAGCGCCGGCGAGACGCTGCGCGCGCCGGACGGGACCTTCCTGGTCGATTGGACCCCCGGCCGGGGCATCGGCTACAACATGGACCCCTTCCCCCAATGGGCGATGCCCTGCGGCCAGTGGATCCCCGGCCGGCACTACGTGCGCTACGACGGCCGGGCCGGCGGGCCGGCGCTCTACGTCTCGGAGATCGGCCACCCGGCCGGGATCGACATCCTCAACGTCGGCTGGCCGATGCTGCGCCTGGCGGCCCATCTGCAGGACCGCGCCGCCTACGCCAACTGGCAGGAACGGCTGCGCCGCGTCCTGACCGAGTACCAGGTGCGCCCGCCGAGCCCGTATTGGACCGAGTGCCAGATCGCGCCCTACGTCTCCGAGAACCCGGGCTATCACGCCTCACGCGAGATGGGAGCGTTCGTCCTGGCCTGGCTGGGGCTGAGCGGGCACACGGTGGATGCGTGGGATTGAGCGATCGACCCCATCCGCGGGCTCACGGCATGGCGGTTGGCGCGGCCGCATCCGCCCCCGCGATCTCCACGCTCCGCCGCAACGCATCCACGAACGCCCCATCCGCCCCCACCGTGTACAAGCCCACGTCCAGCCGCGTCGGCCGCCGCCCTGCCGAAAGGTCCGTGGGAAGCGCGATACGGTAGTCGTCGCGCACCCGCTCGCCCGCTTGCCAGCGTGAGGTCGGGTAGAAGCCGTAGACCGGGTGGGCGCGGTCGCCCTGGGCGAGGATGTCGGCCGGGCCGCGGATCGCCGGCTGATCGGTGGCCTGGACGAACACGTGGTAGTCGCGGTCGGGCCGGCGCAGCGCCCGCCACTCGGCGGTCAGGCGGATGTCCCCGTCCTCGGTCCACCAGGCGCGCGCGCCCGCCAGGTCGATGTCGGCACCGGCCGCGCTCGCACCGGGCGCGACGCCGGCTTGACCTGTCTCGCGACCATCGCTGACCGGGGACGAGCCTCCGTGCGCAGGCCACTCTCCTGCCGGCTCCTCGCGCCGCGGCGCCTGGCGCAGGGCGACGAGGCCGTCCCCGGCGGATTCCAGCGCCCGCGTCCCCGCTAACTTCCCCCAGCGCTCCGGCGGCGCGAGGTAGAGCATGTCCGGCGTCGTGTACACCACGCCCGGCAGCGGGCCGGCGCCCGCCAGCCCGGCAAGGTCCGCCCGCGCATCGACCAGCCGGACATCCGCCAGCTCGCCGGTGACCCACTTGCCGTAGGCCAGCGCGAAGTAGCGCGGGCTCCAGGCTTCGACCACCACCGGCATGTGAACCGCTTCCGCCGCGCCCGGCCGGGTTGTTTCTTCAGGCAGCGTTGCTTCCTCCGGCGGCGTGGTCGAGCCGGTTGTCGGTGTCGATGCCTGGTCCGCGACCTCCGCGACCGCGTCGATCAGGCGCCGGCCCGCCGGATCCCGGGTGTAGGTGCGGATGTCCGCCCCATGCGCGCGGTAGGCCCCGGCGGCGACCACGACCGTGAGGGCCAGCCCCGACCAGGCCAAGCCGGACCGCCGGCCGGTCAAACCCACCAGCCCGAGCCCCCAGGCGGCGGCCAGGACCGCGCTGGCGACCATGATCAACAGGTGCGTGCCGATCAGCAGGTACTGGCTGACCGGCGCGAACAGGTAGCCGGCCGCCGCCAGCCCCATGACCGCGGCCGGACGGCGCGTGGCGGGCCGCAGGCAGCCGAGGGCGAGTCCGGCGAGACCGAGCGCGAGTCCGGCGGGCGTCATTTCACGCGAGAGGAAGGCCAAGCGCCCGGCCAATGCGGCGCCGATGGCGGCCGGTGAGGTCGGCGGCGAGAGCTGCGCGCTGTACTCACGGGCCAGCAGGGCGTCGAGGAAGCCTTCCAGCGTCGCCGGCGAGCGGCCGTAGATCCACGGCGAGCCGGCGGCGGCCGCCAGGGGCAGGTAGGCGTAGACGGTCAGGGAGAGCAGGGCCAGGCCGGCGGCCAGCAGCCAGGCCCGGCCTTGCCGCCGCGCCGGCCAGGCGGCCAGGGCCAGCGCCGGCACCAGCGCCAGGAGCGTCCGGTGATGGCCCAGCGCCAGCCCGTAGACCAGGCCGAGCGCCAGGATCGGCGCGCGCCGGTCCGGCCGCGCGCCCGCGGCCAGCGCCAGGGCCAGCGCGCCGAGCGCCAGGCACAGGCCGAGCGCGTAGACCTCGGCGACCGAGGCGTAGAGCCAAAGCAGGCCGCCGAAGGCCGGCAGCAGCAGCGCCGCGGCGGTGGCGGGACCGCGCTCGTCCCAGGGCCAGACCAGGGCGGCGACGAGCAGGAGCGCGGCGAGCGCGAAGCCGAAGGACACCAGGCTGGCCGCCGCGGCCGGGGGGGCGCCGAACAGCGCGAAGCTCCGGGCCAGCAGGTTGCCGAGCAGGTTCTGCAGCGGGTAGCCCGGCGGGTGCGTCACGCCCCAGGTGTGCCAGGCCACGACGAACTCGCCGGAGTCGTCCATCAGCGGGTCGACCAGGCCGCTGGGGTCGGTCAGCGACGTGTTCCCGGCCGTGATGTCGGTTTGCAGCGTGGCCAGCCAGGCCAGCGCGACCAGCGCCAGCGCCAGGCCGACGATCACGAGCTTCGCCATCCGCCTCGAATCCGCTGGCCGGGCCGGGACCGCGCTCACCCGGTCGCCTTCCCCCGCCGGCGCGCGATCAACGGGGCGGCGACCAGCGCGAGCAGGATGGCCAGCGACGCCAGGGTCAGTCCGGCACCCAAGGCCAGCATCGGCGCGGTGAAGTGGACCCGCACCTCGTGCGCGCCGGCCGGCACCCACAGCGCCAGCAGCGCGAGGTCCGCCCGATACAGCGCCGCCGGCCGGCCGTCGATCTCAGCTCGCCAGCCGGGATAGGCCAACTCCGAGACCACGACCCAGCCCGCCGCGTCGCCGGAAGTCTGGAAGCTGATCTCGCCCGGCCGGCGGGCGACCGCGCCGATGCCGCTGGCGCCGGTGGGGTGGCCGGGCGCGATCGTTTCCCCGCCGGCGTGGATCAAGGCGGTGGACAGCGGATCGAAGTCCGGCGCCGCGAGCGCCGCGGCGGCCGCGCGGTCGTCCGCCACCGCCACCCCCTCGCCGACTCGCCAGACGAAGGGTTTGGACTGATCGAGCACGTGCAGGTAGGTGGCGGCGTCCCCCTCGCCCAGCGCCATCAGGCCCTCGGCCGGCACCTCCAGCGCCTTGCGCCAGGTGACGACGTGGCTCACGGCGAACAGGTCCCACAGGCGCGCCTCGTGCGCCGGCCCCAGCGCTTCGACCAGCGCGTCGAAGGTCCGCAAGCGCAAGGGGCTGGCGCCGCCGGTCGACTCGACCCGGTGGAGGATACCGAAGTTCGGCGGGAAGCGATGGTCGTCGTGGACGCGCTGCACGCCGTTCTGGCTCAAGATGGCGACGATCGGGTTGACCTGGATCTCGGCCGGCGCGCCGTCCGCGAGGTCCACCCGCCCGCCCGCCGCGTACAGGTCCAGCCCGATCAGCAGCAGTGCCAGGGCAACCAGGCCGGTGGCCGAGACGCGGCGCGCCGAGTAGAGCGCGGCGAGCAGCGAGACCGCGCCCGCCAGGAATACCATCCGCAGCGCGGCCGGGCGCAGCTCCGGCCCGGCCGCCAGCGCGAGCACGATGCCGATCGCCGCCAGCGCCAGCGCGCCGTAGGACAATCGGCGCCCGACGCCGGGCGGATCGGCCAGCCACAGCCGCAGCCCGGTCCCCGCCAGCATCGCCAGGCTGAAGCTGAACAGCAGCGCCGCCCGCTCCTGGCCGCGGAACAGGTCGAACCCGGGCGCGGCGAGGTAGAACAGGTCGAACAGGAAGCCGTGCCGGCCGAGGGCGAGGAGCAGGGCGAGGAGGGCGAGGAGGGTCCAAAAGGGAGTGCCATCGCGCAGAGTGAGGGCCGGCGCCCTGAACATCCACGCCAGCACCGCCACCCCCGCGAGCAGCAGCGGCAGCAGCCCGACATACAGCGGCGACCACTTGGTGATGCCGGGCAGGAGCGCGCCGAGCAGCTCGCGTGGCGGAAAGCCGTTGGACAGGGTGGCGTAGTCGGCGGCGGCGCGGTTGGACAGGCGCTGGAACTCCAGCGCCGGCAGCCAGCCGATCGCCGAGAGGCCGAGGGCGAGCAGCAGCGAGAACCCGAAGGCCAGCCACAGCCGCCCCGTCCCCCGTGCCCGCGACCAAGGCCAGATGCGCCAGGCCAGCCAGGCGGCCGAGGCGTAGAGCAGGTAGTTCGCGGTCTGCGGATGACCGGCGAGGATCGCCAGCGCCAGCGCCAGCACGAGCAGGGGGTCGGGTCGTGGGAGGCTGCGGCGAGCGGGCGATTCGGCAAGATCGGGTGCGGCGTCCGAGCCGCGGGTCGGATCGCCGGGCCGCTCGACCAGCCGCTCCACGCCGAGCAGGGCGAGCGGCAGCCAGACGGCGGTTTCCAGGACGGCGAGCTGGAGCGGCGGGTAGCCGGTGAGGTAGCCCCCGCCGGCGAAGACCAGCGCGGCGACCAGGGCGCCGGCGCGGGAGGCCAGCACGCGGCGGGCAAAGACATAGGTCAGCACCGCCGCGAGGCCGAGGTGGGCCACCGCCTCGAGTTGGAGCGCTTGCAGTGGCAGGCGGCCGAGGACGAGCGCGCTGGGCAGGGTGACCAGCAGGCTGAGGGGATAGGCGACCGCGGCCTGGATGTCGGCCCAGAAGGGCGCGCCGGCGTAGGCGAAGGGGTTCCACAGCGGCAGCCGGCCCGCGGCGAAGGAGGCGACCTCGAAGCTGGCGAAGGCATAGAACTGGTCGACGAAGTCGCCGCCCTCGAACCAGCGCCGCGCCGCGCCGGGCGCCAGGAGCGGCCAGAAGAAGAGGAAGGGCGCGGCGGCCAGACCCAGGACGGCCAGGGTGTCGCGGCGGGTCCAGCTCATCGCGGCGGCTCGACGGCGACCGGCGGCACGACGGTGATCGGCAGGTCGAGCCAGGCCGCGACGGGCTCGAGCGTCGCGGCGTCATACAGCACGATCCGCAGCCCGTAGTCGCCGGGCGGTGTGTCGCGCGGCACGAAGAGCCCGTGGCGGTCGATGACCACCTCGCCGGGCTTCCAATCCGTCGAAGGTCGTGCGCCGTTTTGCGGCTGCCGGTCCACTGCGGCGACTACGCCGGTTGGCAAGGTTTGGCATGGGGGGAGACCCGTGGCGAGATCAGACCGCGGGAGTAGTCCGCCGACCGCCGGCCGCTGCGTCGGGGGCACGAGCCGCAGCGAGACCTTGTAGGTCCGCGTGATCGGCGCTTGGGGGACCCAGCCGAGCACCATCGCCAGCACATTGCCGGCGGCCACGCGCGGCGGCAGGTCGACGCCGAGGCCGACCGGGGGCCGGGCGGTGCCGCCGGCGGGGTCGACTTCGGGGATGTTCAGATCCTGGCTGGATGCCCCTTCGTCAGGTGGCACGCCGCCTTTCGGGTAGACGTAGCGCGACAAGGTGATGGCCTGGAAGCCGTGCTCCGCCACCGGGAACGCGTGCGCGTCCAGCCATCCGCGCGCCACGCCGCGCGCCGTGCCGTCGGCGGCGAGCCAGAGGTGCGGGTATTCGTCGGCCAGCTCGGCGATGCGCTCGGTGATCTCGGCTTCGGAGCGCTCGCGGCCGTCGTCCGTGCGGCTCCGCAGGTCGACGATCTTCACGGGCGAGTCCTCCACCTCGTAGCGCCGGGCCAGGCCGAGCGAGGGACCGTCGAGGAACAGCACGGTGTCCTCATGCCCGGCGGCGGCTTCGACGACACGGAGGAAGGCACGGTAGTCCTGCTTTTGCACCGCGGGGTTGGTGTACAGGTTCAGCAGCGGGACCGCCGCTGCCAGGCAGAGGAGCGCGACCGCCAGCCTGCGAGCGGGCAGGGGCAGGCCGCCCGCCCCGGCCGCGACGGCCAGGAAGAAGCCCGGCAGCGCCACGGCGAAATAGCGGGGATCGTAGTCCGCCATGCCCGCGGCGTCGACAGTCCACAGGATCGCGATGGCGTAGACGGCGAGCGGGGCGGCGACGGCGACCAGGGCGCGGCGGGCACCTAGAGTCCGCCCGCGGCGCAGCCAGCCGATTATCCCGCCGATCGCCAGGACACCGTACAGCCCGACGATCCACAGTCGCACCCCCTCGGGGCTGGTCACACCCGCGCTCCACGCCGCCAGGTTGGCGAGCGGCGCGTCGGCGAGCCGCAGGGACGCCCGCCAACCCTGGAAGCCCAGCACGCCGAGCGCACGCGGCAGCCAGGGCAGGAACGCGACGGCCGCCGTGCCGAAAGCGATGAGCCAGCCGATCATGCTCTCGCGCCCGCGCCGCGCGAGGTCCAGCAGCGCCCAGCCCGCCAGGACCGTGAGCACCAGCACGCCGTAGTAGTGGGCGTACGCGGCGAGCGCGGCGGACAGCCCGCAGAGCATCCACCAGCGGCGATGGCCGGTCCGCTCGGCGCGCAGGGCGCAGGCGAGCGCGGCCAGGCCGAGGAGCATCAGCAGGGTGTACATCCGCGCTTCCTGGCCGTAGTACACCGCGAAGGGGTTGATCGCGATGATCAGGGCGAAGATCAGACCGGCCCGGCGGCCGGCGAGGACCGCCCCGACGCAGGCCGCGAGCGGGACGCAGAGCACGCCGAAGGCCAGCGACGGGAAGCGCAAGGCGAGGTCCGAGCTGCCGGCCGCCAGGGTCCAGGCCCGCATCGCGACATAGTACAGCGGCGCCTGCTCGACCGGGAGCCGGACCAGGATCTCGGAGATGGCCTGGCCGGCGCGGTCGAGGGTGATATCTTCGTCGCTCCACAGGCTTTGGGCGGTGAGGTGGAAGGCGCGGAGGGCGAAGGCGAGCAGCGTCACCGCGACGACAAGGCGCCGCCACAACCTGATCGGGACCATCCGCTGCCTGACCGGGTGGATCGGCGAGCCGACTAGCCGGGCCCGGCAGCGCGCGCCGCCGCAGCCAGGTCGGCGGGGGTGACCTTGTAGGCGCGGCCGAAGCCCGCGTTGAGCAGGCCGTCGTGGGGGAGCAGGCGTACCAGGTCGAAGTCGCCGAGCGTGAACATCAGCTCGTGGCGCGGGAAGCGCGCCAGATAGTGGGCCTTGGACGCGGTGTAGTCGTCGCTGTCCTTGGCGACGATGGCCGCGGTGCAGGCTAGTGCGACGCGAGTATGCTGGAGGATCTCGGTGCGGCCGTTGTCCGGCTCGAAGACGATCAGGCTGACCCGCGGATCGAGGCGGAGGTGCTGCTTGTGGGCCGAGAGGTTGGAGAGGTGCAGGAGGAAGCCGGCGAAGCCCGGCTCGGGTGCGTAGGCGACCATGGCGGTGTAGGGGGCGCCGGCGTCGAGGGTGGCCAGCACGGCCTGGCGGTGCTCGGCCAGCAGCTTGGCGAGCGTCGCCAGCGAGGCATCGTCGAAGGTCTGGAAGGTGTCGACGGATTTGTCGGCCATGCGAGCTCCCGCGCTGGTGGTCGGCGCGGGCGGAACGGCTGCCCGCGCGGGCAAGAAGATGGCGTGATCATAAGCCGCCCCGCGCGCGCTGGCAAGAACCAGGCGACCGCGGGACGTCGCGCGCGACCGTCCCAAAGCAGCCGAATCGTTCCGAGTCGCAACCCCACGGATAAGCGCAACCCAACCCAAAATGCCCGGCCCTACCGGGAAATCCTTTGCGGCCCGGTTTGATGCAGATATAATAGCGTGTCGCGTTTGCTCCGCTCGGCGCCGAGATCTGTTGTCGACCGCGATACCAACCCGCTGGGCCATCCTGACGCGCCGCTTTGTCGGAGACGGCGCCAGCCATCGACCCAACTCGTTCACCGAACCGTTTCCCGGGGGGATTGACCGTCATGAAGCGTACCTGGCAACCCAAGAAAAAGAAGCGCATGCGCAAGCACGGCTTCCGCCAGCGCATGTCGAGCTGCGATGGGCGCAAGTTGCTCCAGCGCCGCCGATCGCAGGGACGCAAAGCCCTGACCGTGACGCGCCATCAGAAGTAGGCCCGGCCATCGCAGGGGCCGATCGACCACCCCGTTCGCCGCGGCGGCGCGCCGCGCGCTTGCGCCGCCCGGCCGACTTCGAGCGTGTCCGCGCCAGCGGCCGCGCCTGGTCCCACCCGCTGCTGGTGCTGGTGGTGGCGCCGGGTGGATCGACCGAAGCGCAACCGCGGATCGGCATCACGGCCAGCCGGCGCGTGGGGGGGGCGGTGGTGCGCAATCGCGCCCGGCGCCGGCTTTCGGAGGCGATTCGCTTGCGCTATCATCGAATTCAATCGGGATGGGACCTCGTGATCATCGTACGCCCAGCGGCCGCGGATGCGGCGTATGATGCGTTGTCGAGCGCGGTGGAGACCCTGCTCGCCCGATCCGACCTGCTCGCCCCGGAGGTGCCATGCGCCAGCTTGCCCTAGGCTTGATCCGTCTGTACCAGCTCACGCTCGGCCGGGTGCTGCCGCCGGCCTGCCGCTTCCAGCCCTCCTGCTCGGAGTACGGCTACCAGGCCATCGCCCGGCACGGCGTGCTGCGCGGCGGCTGGCTGACGCTGCGGCGGCTGGGCCGCTGCCATCCCTTCCACCCCGGCGGCTACGACCCGGTGCCATGAGGTCGACTTGATTTTCCTGATCTCCAATCCGTTCACCACCATCCTCCACAACGCCCTGATCTGGCTCAACGACTACATCAGCCAGTTCAACCTGCCGCCGGCGATCTCGTCCTACGCGAT
>CAZCJG010000085.1:0-7687 GCA_964498575.1 uncultured Anaerolineales bacterium
AGCTCGAAGGCGCCGATGTCGCAGACGCCGCCGGCCGGCTGCGGGCGGGAAACGCCGCGCTGGTCCACGCCGTTCACCGGCGGCGCGGCGCAGATCGCGTTGCTGGCGGCGTTGAGCGCGTCGCTGCCGGGCAGGAGGGCATGGGTGGCGGTGGTGCCGGGCGCGTTGAGCGCCAGCGGCCCGAGGTTGGCGTTGCCGTTCTGGATGTCGCCGGTCATCGTGAAGCCGCAGGTCGTGCCGCTTTCAAGGTTGTAGCCGCCGCTGATAATGACCCCGGCATACGATACACAGTCGTCCCCATTCGCCTGATCGGCGACGATGCTGCCGGTGACGAAGGTCGCGGCGGCCTCCGTGTTGAGGATGCCGCCGCCGGCGTTGCTCGCGGTGTTGTCCGTCAGGGTGACGTGGATGAGCTCGGCGACGCCGGTAAAGTTCAACACCCCGCCGCCGAAGGTCGCCGAGTTGCCGGAGACCGTGCTGTTGACGAGCCGCAGGGTGGCGTAGTTGAGTTGCTGATACGTGTAGCCACCGTTGCTCGCGCCACCGCCGGCGAAGGCGGTGTTGCCGGAGATCGTGCTGCTGTCGACCTCGATGGTGCTGGGGCCGTAGAGGGGGACCTGGTATAAGAAGAAACCGTTGCTGATGCCGCCACCGAAGTAGGCGAAGTTGTCGGAGATCGTGCTCTGCCGCACGTGGACCGTGCCGCCGATGTTGGCGATGCCGCCGCCGAAGCTGGGGCCAGCTCCCAAGACCGTATTGCCGGAGATCGTGCTGTTGACGATGTTGAGGACGCCGCCGACGGCATAGGGGTTGACGAAACCATTCGTGATGCCTCCACCCGCCAGGTAAGCGCTGTTGCCCTCGATCACGCTGCCCACGACGTAGAGGCTGCCCACGTTCAGGATGCCACCGGCGATATAGCCCGTGTTACCTGTAATCGTGCTGTTCTCGATCCTGCCCACGCTGTAGGGCGCGAACGCGAGTCCGCCGACGAATGAGGAGCCTCCCGTCACGGTCGCGTTGCGCAAGACGAGAGTCGAGTTGGTGACGTCGGCGATCAGCACGGGGAACCCCGCGTTCTCGGCATCCAGCGTGGCCCCGTTGCCCTCGATCGTGATGGGGCTTTCGACGTCCGGCAGCGGCCCGCCGTAGTTGGTGTTGATCAGGTAGATCCCGCCCGCCAGCGTGATCGTGTCCGCGCCGCTGCCGGCCGCGCCGCTCGCCGAGCCCGACTGGTCGTCGTTGTTGGCGTTGACGATCGCGGCCGACAGGCTGCAGCCGCCGCCGACGGTGATGGTCGCCGCCTCGACGCGCTGCCCGGCCAGCGCGAAGAGCAGCGCCGCCAGCGGCGCCGCCAGCGCCCAGCGCCGGACGAAAGCGCGCCGCGCGTGGCGGGACTGCCCGGCGAGCCAGGCGCGCAGCTCGTCCAGCCGGCTCCGCATGGCCCCCAGGCGCCGCATGAGCAGGCTCGCCCGCCAGGGATCGCGCTCCGCCGCGGCGAGAACGGCGCGCAGCTCGGCCAAGTCCGCCGCGTCGACGTCGGCTGCGCTCGCGGGGATGGACGCTGGCATACGGTCCGGAGACGGTGTGCCGCTCGGAGCAAGGTCGTATCGGGGCATGGGTCGGCTCCTCGTGGACGGAGGTCAAGGCGCGAGGTGGTCGCGGCACCCGGACTCGGGGATAGCGTGCGGCGAGACAGTGTGACCGGGGCGACGCCTGCGTGCACCGTCATTAACGGGAAATCGGCAGAGAAGATACGGGGGCCGCGATGGTTTTTCCGCGATTGCCTCCGGCTGCGCGCCCATGCCCCGATCGACCCGTTGATCCGCGCCCGTTCAGCCATCGCTCTCCTGGTTCTCGTCGGCCTCCCCCGCCCACAATCGCCGCATCGTCTCGCTGGTCGCCAGCAGCTCGTCGAGCCGTCCCCGCGCCGCGACCCGGCCGTCCTCCAGCAGGACGATCTGATCCGCCCGCCGCAAGGCCGCGCGGCGGTGGGAGATCGCCAGGCAGGTCGCGCCCTGCCGCTCGAAGGCGCGCGCCCAGAGCCTGGCCTCGGTGTCGACGTCCAGCGCGCTGGAGAGGTCGTCGAACACCAGCAAGTCCGGCGCGCGCACGAACATCCGCGCCGCCGCGGCCCGCTGCGCCTGGCCGCCGGAGAGGCGCGTGCCGCGCGGGCCGAGCAGGGTGTCCAGCCCCTCCGCGAAGCCGGCGATGTCATCCTCCAGCACCGCGGCGTGGATCGCCCCGGGCAGGTCGACCGCCTCCTCGGGCAGGCCGAGCAGGATGTTGTCGCGCAGGGTCTCGCTGAACAGGCGCGGCGTCTGGGCGATGTAGGCGCAGCGCGGCGGGACCATGAAGCTCGCGGGGTCGTCGATCTCGGTGCCGTTCCAGCGGATCGTCCCGCCCTCCCGCGGCAGGAGGCCGAGCAGGACGCGCGCCAGAGTGGTCTTGCCCGAGCCGATCTGCCCGGTGATCACGGTGAAGCTGCCCGGCTCGACGTGCAGGTCGACGGCCTCGATGCCGTGGTCCGAGTCGGGATAGTGGTAGGTCAGGCCGCGGACGTCCAGCGCGCACAGGGGTGGACCACCGGCGGGCGGCGCGGGCAGGGCGGGCAGGGCGCCGCGCAAGTGAACCGGGCGGTGGGCGACCAGCGCTTCGGGCGGCGCCCCGCGCATCAGCTCGGCCAGCCGGTCGACCGACACGCCGGTCTGCCGATACTGAGCGAGATAGTTGCCGAACATGCCGATCACCGTCGCGATCCAGTCCAGGTAGGCGACGAAGAGCGCGAAGTCCCCCACGGTGAAGCTGCCGGAACGCATCGACTGCGCCGCGACCAGCAGCAGCACGGCGGTGCTGATGCGGCCGGCGTTGAACGACACGGATTGCAGCAGGCTGTGCAGCAAGGTGTTGCGCAGCTCGGCGGAGCGCCGGGTGGCGTTGAGCCGGCCGAGGTGCTCGACGACGGCGGATTCCGCCCCGGCGGCCTTGATCGCCGTCACCGCGCCCAGCGACTCGCCGAGCAGGCCCGACACCGCCCCGGCCGCCTCGCGGTGGGCGCGGGCGTAGGCGCGGATGCGCCGCGTGGCGAGGTTGACCAGCGCCAGGACGAGGACCAAAGGCAGGAAGACCAGCAGCGTGAAGAGGGCGTTGACCCGCGCCAGGACGACCAGCGCCACGGCGAGCACGGCGAGCTGGCCGATCGGGTCGAGCGTCCAGCTCAGGAAGCCGGTCACCGCGCTCACATCGTCGCGGAAGCGGCTGATCGCCTCGCCCGGCGATTCCGGAAGCGCCCGCGCGCCGGGTTGGCGCAGGACATGCTCCAGCAGGTTGGCGCGCAGCAGCGTTCCCGTCACCTGATGCAACGTGTTCTCGGCGACCGAGGCGCCGAGCAGGGCGGTGACGCGCCCCGCGGCGATCCCGATCAGCAGGGCGATCAGCCAGGCCAGCGACGCGCCGCCCGTCCCCTGCTCCAGCGCGTCGAAGAAGCGGCGCAGGACGAGGCCCGGCAGCAGCGGAAAGAGGTAGAACATCACGCTGGCCAGGACGCCGCTGGTCAGGTAGAGCCAGGTCTTGTAGCGCGCCAGGCGCCAGAGCACGCGCCAAGGGGAGATCGTCGTCACGCCAGCACCGCCTCGTCGATCACGCCGTCGTCGGTCGCCTCCTCGCCGGTCGCCAGCAGCCGCGCGAAGTGCGAATCGGGGTTCGCCGCGAGGACGTCGCGCGGACCATGCTCGATCACCGCGCCATCTGCAAGGATCAGGATCTCGTCGACGCGGCGAACCGTCGCCAGGCGGTGGGCGATGACGATCACGGTCCGGCCGGCGAAGAGGCGGCCCAGCACGCGCTCGATCTGCGCTTCGGTCGCGGGGTCCAGCCGCGACGAGGCTTCGTCCAGCACCACCAGGCCGGGATCGCGCAGGAACACCCGCGCCAGGGCCAGGAGCTGCGCCTGGCCGGCCGAGAGTCCGCCGCCGCCCGGCGCGAGTAGCGTGTCCAGGCCCTCCGGCAGCCCCGCCAGCCAATCGCCGAGGCCGACCGCCTCGATGGCCGCCCCCAATCGGGCGTCGTCGATCGTCCGATCGAACAAGGCCAGGTTGTCGCGCAGCGAGGCGTGGAAGAGTTGGACGTCCTGGGTCACCAGCGCGACGTGCCGCCTCAGCTCGGCCAGCGCCGCGTCGCGCAGGTCCACCCCACCCAGGCGCACGGCGCCCACGGTCGGATCGACCAGGCGGAAGAGCAGCCGGGTCAGCGTGGTCTTGCCGCTGCCGGTGCGGCCGAGCAGGCCCAGGGACTTCCCGGCCGGCAGGTCCAGCGACACGCCGCGGAGCACCGGCTCGCCCGCCTGGTAAGCGAACGCGACCGCATCCAGGCTGAGGTCCAGCGCACCCGCGGGCAGCGCCTGCGGGACGTCCGGATCGCGCACCTGCCGCTCGGTCGTCAGGATCTGCCCGACCCTGCCGATCGCCGCGCCGGCCTGCTGGAGGTTCTGCACCTGGCGGGCGATGCTGTTGATCGGCCCGTCGAGGAGCTGGCTGTAGGCGAGGATCAGGTAGACCGTGCCGATCGTGATCTCACCCTGGAGGTAGAGCCAGGCCCCGATCCCCAGCGCGATCGCGGTGCCGAGGGTCAGCATGAAGACCGACACCCCCCACGAGCTGGTCCCGAACAGCCCGGCGATCACCCGTGTCCGCGCCGCCACCCGCGCGCGCTCGAAGAAGCGCCGCATCGCGTAGCCGGTCGCGCCGCTGGCCCGGATGTCCTCGGTGCCGGCCAGGCGCTCCTCCAGGAAGCCGAACAGGTCGGCCAGCGCCGCGCGGTCCGCCGCCCAGCGCTCGCGCGAGGCGCCGAAGAGCACGCGCAGCAGGCCGAGCGTCACCAGCGCGAAGACCGTCAGGCTCGCGCCGATGCGCCAGTCGATGCGGTAGAGCATCGTCAGCGCGCCGGCGAGCAGCAGCACGCTGCCGAGCACCTCCAGGATAAAGCGCGACAGGAAGTTGGACAGCAGCGCGACGTCGCCGTCGATGCGCTCGATCAGCGCGCCGGGCGAGTGGGCGTTGTGGAAGCTGTAGTCCAACCGCAGCACGTGGTCCAGCAGGTCCTGCCGCAGCCGGTTGGTGCCGATCTGGGCGATGTCGGTGGCGAGGTAGTTCGAAGCGACGAAGAGCACTTGCGTGACGACCGCGATCCCCATGAAGGCCAGCGCGATTCCGATCAGCTCCGCCAGCGCCGCGCCCGCCAGCGCGTTGTCGATGAAGCGCCGCTGCACCAGGGGGCCAACCAGGTCCAGCCCGATGTCCGCCAGCATCAGGGCACCGAGCGCCAGCGCTTTGGGCCATTGGGGGCCGACGTAGCGGCGGAGGGTCGCGAGGTAGTCTCGGGAGGTGGGGGTTTGAATCACGGATGGACACGGAAGGCACGGAGGACACGGTTGGGCAGATCTCGTGTTGGGCGGATAATGGGAACCTCCAAACTATACAGGCGGCGGCTCGCTACCACGACGAATGCACAGTCGAGCGGTCTGGCAGTCGCGGTCGAACACGTTCTCAGTTCGTCAGCTTGGGCAGGAAGACTTGCGATCTGAGGATCACGATCGGCTGCGCCGTCTCGCCCGGCGCCGGCGTGATCGCTGGGCGGGCTTCGAGGGCGCGGAGCGGCGTGCGGAGGATGCTGTTTTGCGCGCCGGAGACCCATACCTGGGTTTCCCCGCCTGTGCCGGCGGTGTCGATGTCGAACAGGGCATAGGGCACGCCGCCGCCGGCCACGGGGTCGGCCGGCCCGCGGAGGATGCGCCAAGCGCGCTCGTCGAAGCGCATCACGTAGCCATACCAGCCGACCGCGAAGCCGGTGCCGTCGGGCAGCATGCGGATGCGGTGGATCTGCGCGCCGGCGGGGAAGGTCAGGACGGCGCGCGCCTCGATGCCATCGAAGTGGTAGATCTCGCCCGAGCCGCCGAGCCAGATGTCGTCCGGCGCAACGACGGCGAGCGACATGACGCCTTTCGGAATCTCGTGATCGATCCACCGGCCCTGATCGAACTCCCGCAGGACACCGCCGGTCGGAAGCATCCAGGCCCGATCCGGCCCGAGCGCATCGATGTCGGCCAGCTCGTAGAGCTGTACCAAGGCTTGCTCCCACACCGTCTGCCAGGCGGTGCCATCGTAGCGCAGGATCACGCCGCGCGTCATGCCGGAGTGATTGGTTCCAATGGCCCACGCACAGTCCGGCGCGATCGCGCGCACGCGATCGAGATCGACGTCGGTGGGGCTGTCCACCTCCCGCCATGCCTGGCCTTCCCAGCGGAGGATCAGACCGTCCAGGCCAACCGCCCAGGCGCCCGAGGGGCCGAGGGCCTCGATGTCGCGGATACGGTGCAGGGGCGAAGCCGGGTCGGCCTGTGACCACCGGCGACCATCGAACTCCAGCGCCGGACCCCAACCGACCGCCCAACCACGCTCTGGGGAGAGCATCTCGATCGCCCGCAGGTCCGCGATCGAGTTCGACGGCGTTTCGGCGTCGCCCCGGACGTGGAAGACCTTGCCGTCGGACTGGGCGACGAAGGCTTCGGCGGACTCGGGCACGAGCGACAGGCTGACCGCCGTGTGATAGTACGAATAGGTGTCGAAGTGCCGCCCCAGGTCGGTCCAGCGGCCATCCTCGAAACGCGCCAGCGCGCCCTCGTAGCCGATGGCGTAGCCGCGGCCGTCCGCCAGCGCGATGTCGGACCAGCCCGTGCCCTGCTCGTCGCGCGCCTTCGACCAAGTCGTGCCGTCGAAGCGCCACATCACGCGCCGATCGTTCACCTCGATGAATGGTGGGTGCGGCTCGGTGCCGCCAACCACCCAGACGTCGTCGGGACCCGTCCCGCCAATCGCCACGGCGCGCAGCCAACCGTCCACCGCGGGCTCGGTCAGCGACCACTTCTGCCCGAGGAAATGGACCAGCTCGCCGCGACCTCCGATAGCCCAACCCTCGTCCGGCCCCGCGAGCCACAGTCGATCCAAGGCCGAACGGGGTCGGTCCAGAACGGTATGCCGTTGCCACCGACCTTCGACAAGCTGATAGACGACGCCCCTGAAGTCCTCGCCGTCCCGCATCGTCCCGACGGCCCAACCCGCCACCGGCGACAGCAGGACCACATCGCGTAGGGTCACGCCGGGCAGGGCCTGGGACTCGCCGAGCGCCCCACCTCGAACAGGCACGACCATCTCCTGACCCACGACCCAGCCCTCGCCCGGCGCCGTCATGTCGATGGCCATCAGCAGCGCGGGCTTCTCCCGGCGGTCGACGGCGCGCCAGCGCTCACCGTCGAAGTGGACCAAGTTCGAGCCGACCGCCCAGACGTCGGTCGGCGAAAGCGCGTCAAGGTCCCGGATGCCGTTGAAACCACCCCACTCGGTCTCCCAGGGCGAGTCGATGACCTGGGCCGCGGTGGGTGGCGGCGGTGGGGATTGGCCCGCGGTCAGTGCCGCCGTCGTGATCAGGATGACCGAGAGCGTGAGGCTGGGCAGACGACAGGACCGTGACATGAACCTCCTCCTTGGGCAACCGCCCGTCTGAGCCGAGGGTGTGCGGCACGACGCCGGGGCGTGTCTGGGGGCGCGATCCGCCGCGTTGGTTCATGTTACGTCGGGGACGCGGTGTATGTGACGGCCATTTGGTGTTCGCCCGCGACGGGGCGAAGCAGCCG
>CAZCJG010000085.1:7787-14500 GCA_964498575.1 uncultured Anaerolineales bacterium
GCGATGGCTTGGTGGCGCGAGTCTTCAAACAGAAGCACCCGTTCGTGTGTACAAATCGTGACGAAGTACGCCGCCGGCGTTCGATAGTCCCAGCCTCTGAGCCGGATCGAGCGCCGGTGATGGACGTCGGGGTTGTAGCGCCGGGACATCGTCAATCGCCATCTTGACTCAGGCAGTCGATCCCGCGTGACACACCGTATGATCTCTACCCGCCCTCGTCCCATCCCTCACCCGCCATGATCACACCGTGGGGGCCGGAGTTCCCTGGCGATGCCAGGATGCCGGGTTAAATGGGGCGGCGCCGGGTGGGGGGAGGGCACCCGGCGCCGTGAGTCCTGTATGGAGGAGAAAACGCAAAGCCATTATACGAGGATATTTCTCGCCTTGCTGGTCGCCCAGGGAACTCTCACCCTACGCGCAACCCACGCTCGGCAGTCACGGGCGGCGTCGGCGTGGTAAAATCCGCCCAGTAGCCCCCGAAAACGGGGAACTCCGGGCGATCGGGCCGGGCGGGCCGGCGGGTGGATGTTTCGCCCGGGCCGGTCAACGAAGGGAATGCGAAGGGAAGGAAGGACTCATGCGAGGGCTGAGGGAGCACGATGACCGATGATCTGAGCTTGCAGGACCGCTATGCCCCGCGCAGCGTGTGTTTCGGGTGCGGCCCGGCCAATACCGAAGGGCTGCGCATCAAGAGCTTCGCCGCCGACGACGAGGCGGAGGGTGGCGACGACGGCGGCGAGACGGTCGCCACCTGGCAGCCCGCCCCGCACCACGAAGCCTTCCCGGGCGTGCTGTGCGGGGGCATCATCGGCACCTTGCTGGACTGCCACTGCAACTGGACCGCGGCCTATCACCTGATGCGCCGGACCGGGGCGGACCACGTGCCCTCCACCGTCACCGCCGAGTACACGATCACCATGCGCCGCCCAACACCCACCGACGGCCCGGTGACCCTGCGCGCCCACGTCATCGAGTCGACCGACACGCGCGCGGTGGTCGAAGGCACGCTGGAAGCCGGCGGCAAGGTCTGCGCCACCTGCCGCGGCACCTTCGTCGCGGTCCAGCCGGGGCACCCGGCGTATCACCGCTGGGAGTAGGGGCCTGGGAGCGCCGGCTCTCCCAGGGGATCAGGGCCGCACGAACCGCTCGATCTCCGCCAACATCTCGGGCTTGCGCATCTCGGCTTCGATCGGCGCGGCGTTGAGCGACAGGCCCGGCAGGTCCTTGGTCACGTCCAGGATGAACATCGCCCGCGCCCACAGCAGCTCGACTGCCGCGCGCATCTCGGGCTTGTCGTGCAGCGCGGCGTAGTCGGCGGGGTGCTTCTCGCGGGCGTGGCGCAGGTAGAACTCGGTGTACATCATCATCGTCACCAGGCCGTCGCGGGCGCTGCGGCGCTGGCCGCGCGGGAACTGGTCGTTCAGGCCGTAATCGACGAAGATCGACTGGGTGTAGGCGTTGAGCTCATCCGCAAGCATGATGAACCCTTCCTGCCCACCCCGTCCCTCCAAATAGGTCGCGCGATAAAAGTTGTCCAGCGGTCCGACGACATACACCGCGATCTCGCTGCGCGGGAAGGTCTGTATCAGCGGCACGATCAGCGTCAGATCATCGCGAACGACGTAGGCGTGGGTCTGCACGCTGATCGTGAAGGTGCTCTCTTGCGCGTCGAGCTGGTGGTTCATCTCGTGGACCACGAGGTTGGTCGCGTCCAGAAGGTGGTCGAAGGTGTCGTTATCGCTGCCGACCCAGAACTTCGCTTCCGTTTCGCTGTTCTTCAGCTTCGTCACGACGTAGTGCCCGTTCTTGAAGCGCCGCTTCAACACCTCCAGCAGCGTGGGATACCAGCGGTCGGGGCGGTAGCCGCTGCGCAGGTCGCCGAGGTCCGCGAAGTCCGTGAGCGGCTCGCTGTAGCCAGGCTTGAGGGTGGGCGTGGGCGAGGCGGTCGCGGTGGGCGGGACCTCGGTGGGGGTCGGCGTGTCGGTCGGTGCGGGCGTCGGCGTGGCCGTCGGCGGCTGGACGGTCGGCGAAGCGGGCGGCGCGACCGCCGGGGTGGCGAGGTCGGCGGTCTCGGCGCGGCGCAGGGCCAAGGGCAGGTAGATCCAGGCCTCGGCGTGCGGGCTGTGGATGGCGCGCGGCGCGGCGGCGGCCGGCGCGGTGCGGTCGCGCCCGGCGGGGAGGCCGGCGACCGCCAGGCCAAGGCCGATCGCCAGGCTGCCGATGGCGAGTTGGCGATGTGTCGCGCGCTGGAGGAGATTCGCGGGGTGGAACGATGTCGCGAGCCGGCGGTATGGGGATTCAGACATCACAGACCTCCTCAACAGGGATCATCAGGGATCATCGCATCGCGCATGGCTTGTGCTCGATCGTCGACCGCCCGATCGTCCGGCGCCTCGCCCGCGTGACCCGCGGGCGCCGGCTCGCCGCGCAGAGCCGAGTAAGCACGCTCGAAGCGCTGGCCGTCGCCGGTAGAGCGGCTGCGCGGATGCGCGCGGCGGGGCAGGATGCCGAAGAGCGCGAGCAGCACGGACGCGCCGAAGAGTCGAAGGTCCAGCCCCAAGCTGCGGTGGCGGATGTAGAGCCGGTCGTAGCACAGCTTCTCGCGCGGCGTGCTGTAGTAGTCGCCGTACACCTGGGCCAGGCCGGCCAGGCCCGGGCGGACGGTGTGGCGCTGGGCGTAATGCGGGATGGCTTGCAGGTGGCGCAGGACGAAGACCGTGCGCTCCGGGCGCGGGCCGACCAGGCTCATGTCGCCGCGGGCGATGTTGAAGAGCTGCGGCAGCTCGTCGATGTGGGTGCGGCGAAGCAGGTTCCCCAGCCAGGTGACGCGGGCGTCGGCGGGGGCGGCGGGCACCGGCCCGGTTTCGCCCTCGGCGTCCTTGATCATCGAGCGCAGCTTGAGCTGGTGGAAGCTCCGCCCGCCGCGCTTGACCGCCACCTTGGCGACCAGCAGCGGCCCGGGATCCTGCAACCACACCGCGAGCGCGAGCAGGACCGAGATCGGCAGCGACACGGCGATGATCACCAGCGACAGCACCAGCTCCAACCCGCGCTTGGCGCGGTCCCACGGCGTGTCGGCCGGGCGGACGCCGGCGTGGCCGCGCTCGACCTCGGCGATGGTCTCGGCGGGCGGGCGGGCGACGACCTCGACCAGGCCGAACTCGTGGCGGGTCGCGGCGAGGGCCGCGGCGAAGGTCCCCAGCGTGCCGCAGAGGAAGTAGTTGATCAGCTTGGACGTGCCGTACTGCCATTGGTACCAGGCGACGATCGCGCTCAGCGTCGCCCCGGCGGCGAAGGCCAGCCGCAGCCGGTTCTCGCGCGGGAAGCGCAGCGGCAGGCCGCGCAGGGCGGTGTAGGTAACCAGGGTGAAGACCACGTAGATCGCGAAGTAGGCGCTCCACTGGACCAGCTCGCTGCGGATGTTGTAGCCGTACAGCCGGGCGATCTCGCGCGCATAGCGCTGCACGAGCTGGAAGGTGAGCAAGGTGAGCAGCACGTAGGCCAGGAGCAGGAACCGGAAACGCCGGGTCGGCGCGGTCCGGTCCCCCGTGGCTGGCGCTTGCGAGGGCTGGGCGGTCGGCATCGTGGCCGAATTATAGCCGTACTATAATCGACCTGTGGTCAAACGTCCCCCCGGCACGCCGGATCATGGCGCGCAGCCCTTGCCCGACCCCGCGATCGATCCGCGACCCCTTCGCGATCCGCCCGCCCGCCGCCGCATCCTCGGGGCGCGGGTGGATGACGTGACCTGGGGCGAGACGCTGGCGATCCTCGATGCCTTCGTGGCGTCCGGCGCGCCGCACCAGGTCGTGACGCCGAACCCGGAGCTGGTGATGCTGGCGCGGTCGGACCCGGCCTTCCGCGCGGTGCTGGAGAGCGCCGACCTGGCGCCCGCCGACGGGGTGGGCCTGCGCTGGGCGGGGCGGCTGCTCGGCCAGCCGATCCGCGACGTGGTGCCGGGCAGCGAGCTGATCGAGCGGCCGGCGGCCGGCGCGGCGCCGCGCGGCCGGCGCTGGTTCCTGCTCGGCGCGGCGGAGGGCGTGGCGGACGAGGTCGGGCGGCGGCTGGCGGCGCGCTACCCGGGCCTGGTCATCGCGGGGGCATGGAGCGGCTCGCCGCGGGCGGGCGAGGACGACGCGATCTGCCGGCGGATCGAGGCGGCGGGGCCGATCGACGCGCTCTTCGTCGCCTTCGGCTCGCCCGCGCAGGAGCTATGGATCGCGCGCAACCAGCCGCGGCTGCGGGTGCCGCTCGCGATCGGGGTGGGCGGCGGCTTCAACTTCCTGGCCGGCCGGAGCCGCCGGCCGCCGGACCTGGTCAAGCGGCTGGGCCTGATCTGGCTGTTCCGCCTGCTGGCCGAGCCTTGGCGCTGGCGGCGGCAGGTCGCCCTGGCGCGGTTTGTCGCCCGTGTGTTGTGGGAGGCCGCCCTCCCGCGCCGCGCGCGGGAGGGCGGCCGCTAGCCGGGGTCACCGGACCTAGCGCAGGCTCTCCCGCAGGACCGCGAGCGGCAAGAAGATGAACCGCTTGCCGCCCGGCGTCGGCGTGATCTCCGGCGTCGTGGTCGGCCCGGCGGGCGTGGTCGGCGTCGCGGTGGCCGGCGTCGGGGTGGTCGGCGCCGGCGTTGCGGGCGTGGCGGTCGGCGGGACCTCCGGGACCAGCGACGCGGCCGGCAGGCGCCGGATCTGGTTGCTGGCGTTGGCCGAGGGCCGGCCGGGCGGCAGGGCGTCGTTGGTAGCGACCAGGGCGTTGCCCGCCGCGTCGAAGGCCAGGCCGCTGGCGCCGAAGAGCTCGGACGTGACGACCGTGCGCGCGTCGGCCGCCTGGCAGGGCATGGCGGCGGCCAGGCAGGCCGGGTCGATGCGGCCGAGCGTGCTCGGGGCGATCTCGGTGACGAAGAGGTAGCCGCCGGGCCCGAAGGCCAGGTCGGTCGGCGTGAGCAGGCCGTCGACCAGGACCGTGTTCTCGCCTTCGTCCAGCGCGTCGCCGTCCTCGTTCTTGTCCTCCAGCCGGCGGATCTGGCCCACCGGCGCGGGCGGAACCGCGAAGGCGAGCTGCGCGACGTAGGCGACGCCGGGACGGCCGGGGTCGAAGGCCATGCCGGTCGGCGTCGGGTCGTTGTCGTTGATCAGGCCGAAGACGGCGTAGGTGCTGAGCTCGCCGGTCGCAGGGTCCATCTTCAGCACGTCGTTGGCGCCGGCGTCGGGGATGTAGATCATGCCGCCCGGGCCGGGCACCAGGCGCCAGGGGTTGGAGTCGATGCCGGTCTCGCCGGTCTCGCCGCCCGGGTTGTGCTTGCGCTCGAAGTCCAGGGGATCGGCCAGGACGGTCGATTGGCCGCCTTCGACCTTGAGGATCTTGGCCGCGTCCTCCGGCTGCGCCTGGCCGGGGCCGCCGGACTGGGCGACCAGGACGACCGACGCGGTGCCGGTTGCCGGTCCGCCTGCGCCCCAGCGGAGCGCGTGGTTGGCGCCGACGATGCCGCCGCCGGGGTCGATCGAGTTGGTCAGGTCGGCGATGACCACCGTGCGGTCGGCGTCGTCCGCCAGGGAGATGCGCTGGACGCGGCCGTCGGCGTTGCCCGGCGCGAACATGCCGGGCTGGGGCACGCCCGTGCCGCCTTCGCCGACCAGGAGCGACCCGTCGGGGCCGGCCGAGAGGCCGTGCGGGTTGTTCAGGCCGGTGATCGTCGTCAGCGGCAGCAGGCCGGTGATGGTCAGCTTGCCCTCCATGCCCATCGCCCGGTGCTGGCCGACCGAGCAGTAGAAGACATACTCGCCCGGCGCGGCGGGCGCCTTGAAGCTCATGCTGGTCGTCTCGCCGCCCATGATCTGGCTGGAGGCCTCGACGCGGTTGTTGTCCAGCTCGAAGACGATGTCGTGCCGGCGCTGGCCGACGTTCTTCAGGTTGACCGTGATGTCCTCGTCCGTCTTCGCCGCCAGCGCGTTGGGGGCGAACGAATATTCCGCGGCGTCGACGTCGAAGGTCTTGGGCTGTGGGGTCGGGGCGGCGATCTTCAGCTTGCCCTCCATGCCCATCGCCCGGTGCTGGCCGACCGAGCAGTAGAAGACATACTCGCCCGGCGCGGCGGGCGCCTTGAAGCTCATGCTGGTCGTCTCGCCGCCCATGATCTGGCTGGAGGCCTCGACGCGGTTGTTGTCCAGCTCGAAGACGATGTCGTGCCGGCGCTGGCCGACGTTCTTCAGGTTGACCGTGATGTCCTCGCCCGCCTCGGCCGCCATCGCGTTGGGGGCGAACGAGTAGTCTGCGGCGTCGACGTCGAAGGTCTTGGCGGCCGGGGCGGCGCGGGTCGCGATCCCGGCGGCGTGGAGGAGGGCGGCGCCGGCGACGATTAGGGCGAAGAGTCCAAGTGTAAACCAGGGAGTGCGGCTCATCGTTGCTCCTTGAGATGGGTGGGGGGCGGAGAATCGCCCCAATCTTAGCGAGGTTGGTGCGGTTGGGGCAAGGGGGGGCAGGGCGCCGCCTGGCAGCCCGCGCACTCTGAACCATGGCTCCAATTGTCTGCAGCTGGCCTGCGCGGCCTGACAACCATCGGATCAAGGTGTATCATCGGTGCCGCTTGCGGTGCCGTTGACACGTATGTCACCGCCGTCGCCAAGGATCGCCCCGAGCCATGCCTCGTATCTTCGACAACATCGACCAGGCCCTGCTCCCGGCGCTCGGATGGTACTCGATGGCGAGCCCGGTCGAGATGT
>CAZCJG010000086.1:0-14425 GCA_964498575.1 uncultured Anaerolineales bacterium
CGCCACCGGGCATCCCAGCTTCGTGATGTCGACCTCCTTCACCAACCAGGTCCTGGCCCAGCTCGAGCTGTGGCGGAACCGCCGGCCGATCGGCGTCTACACCTTGCCCAAGAAGCTGGACGAGGAGGTCGCGCGGCTCCACCTGGCCAAGCTCGGCGCCCGATTGACCAGGCTCAGCACGGAGCAGGCGGCGTATATCGGCGTGCCGGTCGAGGGTCCCTACAAGTCGGAGTGGTATCGGTATTGAGCACGGCGGGCCCCGTGGCGGCCGGCAGGGTCGGCGGCGTCATCGCTCGATCTGCCACGCCGCGGCCAGCTCGTCGGGGATCTGGAAGGGCGGGCGCGCGCCGCGCGGCGCCTTGACCAGCACGTTCAATAGCTCGGTGGCGATCAAGACCGACAGCCCGCTCAAGCCCGGCATCGCGCGGAAGGTGTCACGTTTGAACGCGTTGGCGAACCAAACCGCGGCCAGGAGCCAGCGCTTCTTCAATCGCTCGGTCCAGGTGAGCTGCGGGACGCCCAGGTAGGCGCAGGTCTGCGGCGTGAGTAGGCTGTGCATGAGCAACCGGCTGCTCGGGAAGAAGACGAAGCGCGGCTGATCGAGGCGGTCGAAGTCGGCCAGGAGCGCCGCCGTGAGCGCGCGGCCGTCCGCGGTATCCGCCATCCGGCGGCGCTTGATGGCCTCAAACAGCGCGCCGGCCTGCTCGGGATCGTCGATCAAGAGGTCGCGGCGAACCCCGAGCAGGTGGCCGACGACGTTCCAGCCATGCAGGTAGGCGCGCGCCTCTTCCGCACTGATCCTGACGCCGAGGTCGCGCCAGCCGCGCAGGACCACATGCGAAAAGGTCAGGATCACCGCGGCCAGGTCCTCCTGGCTGATCGGCCGCCCCCGCGCCGGGTCCCACCGAAACGCGACGAAGGCCTCGGCCAGCGATGCCGAAGGCCGGGGCGGGACGGCCTGCGGCGGGAGCAGCAGCAGGTGCCGGATCGCCGCGTGCATCAGCCGGACCTTCTGCACCACGCGAATGCCCGTGCCGCTCGACCGAAGCCCGCCGGCGTCCATCACGGACAGGACCATCATCGTCGTCTCGCGCAGCCGGCGGCTGACGTGCGCCTGAAGCTCCTGGGTGCGCCCGAGCACCGCCGCCACGTCGCCCAGCACGTAGCACTCGGGCAAGCCGGCGCAGGCGAGGACGCCGAAGCCCACCAGACCCCACTGGCGGAACAACGTCTGGCCGGTCACCAGCAACGCCGGGTCGGCCCAGGCTGGCAGCGCGGCCGTCGCGGCCAGGAAGGCCTGAACTTCGGGGAAGTCCGCGGCCTCGGGGAGCTGGTCGTTGCGCACCAGGTCGACCAGCAGCGCGTTGACCGCGCCCACCTGGCCTCGCTCGAACACCGCCGCGACGGCTTGATCGGCCGGCGGGTCGGCCAGCCCGCGCATCGCGTCCAGCCTCGCATCATCCCAAACGGTCATCGTGGTTCCTCCTCCGTGCGGTCCTGCGGCTCCTCCCTACCGGTGCGCCGTTCCGCCGCGCCATCCCGTCGATCTGCGGCGGTCGATCCCGACAGGAAGGCGATCAGTGCCGCGTTGACGGCCGCGCTCTCGTCGTGCTGCACCCAGTGCGTGGCCTGCTCAAAGAAGAGCAGCCGGCCGTTCTCGCACAGGCGCAGGCTTTGCTCGGCCAGCGCGCGCCCGATCGCCCGGTCGTCGGCGCCCCACAGCAGCAAGGTGGGGACGGTCACCCGCGGCAGCGGCGCGTGGCGTGAGAAGGGTGCCCAGCCGCCGCGCACGGCGCTGCGATACCAGCTCAACATGCCGGTCAGCGCGCCCGGCTGCCGCCACGCCTCCCGGTAGACCGCGAGCGCCTCGTCCGAGAACGAGCCGCGCCGGCTGGACTCGAGCAGCGCGCGCTCCAGCGCTTGCGCGCCCTTGCGCTCCAGCAACCACTCCGGCAGCTTGGGGAGCTGGAACACGAACATGTACCACGAGCGGCGGAGCTGGTCCGGACTGTGGCGCAGCGCCCGCGCCAGCAGCGCGGGGTGGGGGACGTTCAGAACCACCAGGCGCTCGATGCGCCGCGGATGCAGGGTGGCGAGATACCAGCCCACCGTCGCGCCCCAGTCGTGGCCGACAAGCTGGACCCGGGCATAGCCGAGCGCATCGAGCAGGCCCAGGATATCCGCGGCCAGGGCGTCCAGCCGATAGCTCGCCACGCCCCGCGGCTTGTCGCTCAGGTTGTAGCCGCGCTGGTCCGGCATGACCAGCCGGAAGCCCGCGCCGGCGAGGGCCGGGATCTGCTTGCGCCAGCCGTACCACAGCTCGGGGAAGCCGTGCAGCAGCACGACCGGCCGCCCACCCGGTGGTCCGGCCGTCACGACGTGCAGGCGGATGCCGTTGGTCGGGATCCACCGGTGCTCGACGTGAGCCGCGTGCTCCAGCGCCTCCACCCGGTCGAGCTCGCTCGCGCGATCCGCTGCGTCCACTAGATCAAGGCTTCGAAGTAGGCGTTGAGGAAGCGTCCCGCCGGGTCTTCCTCCGCGCGAATGGCCAGAAAACGCTGCCAGGCCTGGCCGAGCGTCTGGTGGACGATCGCGCGGTCCAGCCATTTCGTCTGGCTGAGGATCGGGCGGCCGCCGGCCTCGGCCGCCAACTGGTTGAACGCGCGGTTCATACGCTCCCACGCCGGGTCGTTCGGCCGCGAGTCGGCCAGGTCGAGTGTAAACACGTCTTCGTCGGGCGAAAACGAGAGCAGCGCCGCGTCGTCGCGGCGGACGAAGTAGACCTCGGTCGCCAGCGCGGCCCGAAAGCCGGACTCTCGGCGAAAGCGCTCGCAAAAATCGAGGTAGGCCGGGACGGCGCGCTCCCAGGCGGACAGCGGCAGCGCCCAGAAGGTGAAGTCGAAGTAATGCCGCCGCCGCCACTGGAAGTCGATCATCGAGTCGCCGCGATGGGCGCGGAAGCCGCCGAGCGCGCTGGTGAGCCTGAAGCCGCCGGCCACCAGGCGGTCGAACACGTCGAACCATCCGTTGCGGGGCAGCGCCGTGGTGAGGAAGGACGCGCCATTCTCCCAGTTCCGGTCGCGTATCCGGCGCTTGAGCTCGTCGAAGCGGGTGATCGCCGTGCCGGTGTCGATGACCACCCGGCGCTCGGCGATCATCCGCCGGCGATAGGGCAGGGCGAAGCCCAGCACCGCGTCGGCACCGCCGAAGATGTCCGCGATCGCCGGCGGGGGGTCCAGCGAGATCACCTGGTAATCGTAGTGGAGCAGGACGAGCGGCTGGATGCGGAAGGTGACCTCGAAGACGATGCCGAGCAGGCCATAGCTGCTGCGCAGCACCCGCAGGCGATCCGGGTTCGCTCCGGCGGCGATCTCCTCAACCTCCCCGCGCGGGTTGACCAGCTTGACGCCGACCACCGTCGAGCTGATCTGCCCCAGCCCGGCGCGGCCGACCGACGAGTCCTTGGTGCCGCAACAGGCGACCGATCCCGCCGAGGCGTTCCCGATCTCCGGCGTCACCTCGATCTGGTAGCCGTGCGGGCGCAAGGCATCGCGGATCTGGGTCAGCGAAACGCTAGCGCCCACGGTGATCGTCGCGCGGTCCAAGTCGACCTGGATGCCGTCGAAGGCATCCATCATCACCTGGGTGCCGGTGCTGGCGAAGCAGGCATTGAGGGAATGCAAGTGACCGATCGCCCGAACCGGGGAGGGATAGCGCCCGGTGTCACGGACCACCGCCACCAGGTCGCCCACCGAGCCGGGGCAGGCGACGACGGCCGGCCGACTGAAGACGGTGCTGTTCCAGTTGCGGATTTCCCGTGTCGTCATGGCTGCTCCCCGGCGCGACGTCGCGATGGTCAGGGTTGATCGGGCACCGCATTCTACCGCGGACCGCGCGGCCCGTCCAAGATCACCGCCGTCCCGCCCGCTGCCGCCAGCGCCGCGCCAGGCGCTCCGCGCTGTAGGCCGCGTGTCGGGCATAGACCAGCGGCCACAGGCGCGACCCGGCCAGGCGCGGGTAGCGGTCCGCCAGCTCCCAACGCCCCGGCAACATGATGAACCGCCAGACCGCCACGTGCTCGGCCGCCCCGCGCGGCCAGATTGCCGGGATCTCGCCGAGCGGCCGCGGGACGCCCGCCCGCCCGGTGAAGCTCAGCGCATCCAGATCGGCGGCGGCGATCCACGCGCGCAAGCGGGGCGTGATCCGCGCGTCGAGGGCCGCGCGGACTTCTCCGGGCACCGGCGCGCCGAGATCCCGCGCCGCCAACGCCAGCGCCGGCCAGACGAAGCGCGCAGCGTGGGGCGTCGCGGCCAGGTCGACCAGGGCGGACCAGTCGCCGGCTCCGAAGGTCGCCGCCTGGCGTGCCAGGTCCACCCACTGGATCAGGCGCGCCCGGCGCCCCAGCGCGTCGACGGTCGCGTGGGCGGCCAGGTGCGCGAAGCCCAAGTCGGGGGGCAGCACGGTCGCCGGCAGATTCAAACGCAATCCTCCGCTCAAGTCCAGCACGATCCCGCGGAAGGCCTCGCCGAGCCAGGCGTGCAGCTCCACCGGGCGCGGATTGTCGGGATGCTCGCCGCGCAGGTCCACCACCCCCCGGTTGGCGGGCTGGATGAAGCGGCGGTGCTTCCAGGTCCGCCCGTCCTCGACATAGCCCAGCGCCGTCAGCACGCCGGTGGTCGCTTGGACCGCGCCCGGCGGCACGAGCAGGTCGAGATCGGCCAGCGGCCGCGCCGCCGGCGGATCGTAGAGGCGCGGCGCGAGCCACAGCCCCTTGATCCAGGCAAACGGAATCCCCGCCCGCGCCAAGGCCTGCCCGATCCGCGCGCCGTCCGCCGCCATCCGCTCCCCGCGCGCGAGCGTGCGGGCCGCGGCGTCTTCGAGCTGCCGGGCGACCGGCTCCGCCCCATGCGGCGCCAGCCGCGCCGCCACCAGCGCCGCCACCCCGTGCCCCTCCGCCAGCGCGGGCAGCGCCGCCCACAACCGCGCGTCCAGCGGTGGTCGCCACGATGAAAAGGGACTTGCGGATCTGCCGGGTCCAGGCAACACATCGCCTCCGAAGGTCGAATCACTCCTTGGCGAAGGCTGCTCCCCACCCGGACCCTCCTCGCCCAGCGCCCAATACAATACGCCCGTCAGCAGGCGCCGCTCACCACGCGAAAGCACCACGCGTGCAGGGCTCGGAACCACGCCTGCCGTCATCTATTGCTCCCCATCATCCACGTCGTCCACTTGGTCCACTTGGCCCACCCCACCCACCGTAGCCCCACCGTCAGCCCAGCGCCGGTCGATCGGTGGGAAAAAGCTCTTGCGCAAAGCACTGCAGCAGTGTATTATTGTGCCGCGAACTCTGAACAAGCGCACAACGCTTGACCCATCTAGATCCAGGACATCGACGCCGCCCCGCGTCTCACGGCCCGCCCGTGCGCCGGGGCGTCGTTGTTCTACCATCCGCAATCACGCGCTCGCCGACATGACGCCAGGAAGCAATCGACCGCCGATGAACAACAGCGCCACTCCGGCCGTGACATCCAGCGCCCCGGCCGCCACCACTCACGCGCCTACCGCCTCCTCGCCAACCCACGAGACCGCGCCCCCGCAGCGCCGGCTCGTGCGGCCGCCGACCGGCTGGTCGAGCATCGTCCTGGTGGCGCTGATGCTGCTGACGGTCGCCTGGTCGATCCAGGCCGCCAACCCGACCCCGGCCATCGGTATCCTGACGCCGGTGGTCCTGGGGGGGGTGTTCGTCGGCGCCCTGCTCGGCACCCAGCGCTGGCTGCCCGCCAGCCTCGCGCATGCCTGGAGCCTGGTGATCGGCCTGCTTGTGACGGTCTTCGCGACGGGCCTGGCGATCGAAGAGTTCCCCCACGCGCCGGTCGAGGCGATCTCGCCGCTCTCGGCTATCGAGCGCATGGGCGTGGTGCGGGACTGGTACCTGGGCTGGATCAGCCTGGTGCGCGACCGGTCGCTGCACGTGCCGAGCTTCCTGGCCAGCATGCCTTACGGCCCCAGCGACAAGAACGACCTGGCCTTCCTGTTCTTCGCCGTCACCATGGCGCTCCTGATGTGGCTCCTCAGCTATATCTGCACATGGTTTATCGTGCGCTACGTCAGTTGGTGGGGCGCGGTGCTGCCGGCGGGCTTCGCGCTGGTCTTCAACTTGACCAACGCGCGCAACGACGGGCCGTACCTGCTCTACCTGGCGTTCTTCCTCCTGTGCGCCTTCCTGCTCGCCGCGCAGACGCATCTGGCGCTGCAAACCGAGCGCTGGCGGCGCGAGCGCATCGGCTTCAGCCCGGACATCGGCTTCGAGCTGCTGCGCGACGGCCTGATCGTCGCCGTCGCGGTCATCGCCTTCGGCTGGCTGGTACCACCCGACATCAACAGCCAGAAGCTGCAAGCGGCGGTGCGGCGCATGACCGCCAGCACCCAGCGCAACGTCGCGACGCGGGTCAACCTGTGGTTCCCCACCTTGAGCTATCCCAGCCGCGGCGGCGGCAACGCCTTCGGCACCGAGATGGGGCTGATGGGCTCGATCAACCTCAGCGAAACCCCGATCTTCGACGCCACCGTCCCGCCCGGCAGCCCCGTGCCGCACTACTGGCGCCAGGCGGTGTTCGACACCTACGACAGCCAGGGCTGGAAGCGCAGCGCCGAGGCGCGCGCGGACGACCCGAGCACCACGCTGGACCTGGCGCTGGACTACGCGCTGACCGTGCCGGTCACCCAGACCATCCGCACCTTCCAGCCCGAGACCCAGCAGCTCTACGCCGCGCCCCAGCCCGAGCGCTTCGACCTGCCGGTGCGGGCGGAGATGGCCAGCGGCCAGGCCGATATCCTGACCGTGGAGAGCCAGGCCCCGCTCGGCGTCGACTCGACCTACCAGGTGGTGTCGCGGCTGACCCAGGCCGACGTCGAGAGCTTGCGCGGCGCCGGCGACGCCGACCCCGACTGGGTGAGCGCGCGCTACCTGCAAATCCCCGACAGCCTTCCGGCCAGCGTCGGCCTCAAGGCATCCGAGCTCACCGCCGGAGCGGCGACGCGCTACGACAAGGCGGCCGCCATCGAGGCCTTCTTGCAGACCATTCCATACAGCGAGCAGATCGACACGCCGCCCCAGGGTCGCGATCGCGTGGAATGGTTCCTGTTCGACGAGCAGCGCGGCTATTGCGACTACTACAGCTCGGCCTTCGTCATGCTCGCCCGCTCGGCCGGCGTCCCGGCGCGGGTCGCGGCCGGCTATGCCACGGGTGAGCCGGTCGGGCCGCAAGGGCGGACCTTCCGCCAAAAGGCTTACGACGCCCACACCTGGCCTGAGGTCTACTTCCCGAGCTACGGCTGGGTCGAGTTCGAGCCGACCGCCAACCGCGACCCCGTGCCGCGCGCGGCGACCGCGGCCGAGGCGGCCGCCCAGCTCGCGGCCGAGCCCGATCGCTACGGGCCCGATGACCTCGAGCGGGAGCAGCGCCGGCCCAACCCGATGTCCGACGAGGATCCCGGCGCGGCGGCTCCCGAAACCCCGGCCAGCAGCCCGGCCGCGGCCGCGCCCGCCTGGCAGATCCCGATCTGGCCGATCCTCGGCACGCTCGCCGCCATCGTCGGCCTGGCGAGCGCCGGCTGGCTGGCCTGGGAGCGCCCGCTGCGCGGCCTGACGCCGGCCGAGAGCGTGTTCGCCCGCCTGGTCCGGGTGGCGCGCTGGCTCGGTCTCGCGCCCGCGCCGGCCGATACCCCGCACGAGTACGGCCGCCGCATCGCGGGCGTAATTCCCGACCGGCGTGAGGATATTTCCACGATCGTCGACGCCTACGTGCGCGAGCGCTTCGGCCGCCGGGGCGTGGACGACGCCGAATCGGCCCGGCTGGGCGGCGCCTGGCAGCGCCTGCGGGATCAACTGGTGCGGGCGGCCGGCCGGTTGAGCTGGGATCGGCTACGGCGGCGCCGCTAGCGCGCCAAGGTCCCGGGCGGCCTTCAGCCTGGCCCGGTTTTTGCTTTATGCCCGGCGCCCGCCTATACTGGCGCGCTTGGGGCAGGCGGCCCGGCTGGGACCTGAGCTTGCTCCTGCTTACCCTTCACCATGCTCCGGAGAAGATATGATGCGTAGATCCGCCCTGCTGGCCGTACTAACCTTGTTGCTGACCCTGCCGCTGGCTGCCTGCCAGAAGACCGGCACCGCTCCGGCCGGGGAGGGGACGCCGGCACCCGGCGGTGCGCCGTCGGCCGAGTCCGGTGATACGGCGGCGAGCCCGGAGGATGCCGCGGCGCCGGATGCGACGACCGACGACGGGTCATCCAGCGCGGCTGACGCCGGCACGCCGGCGGGCGAAGGCACCGGCGGGGGCGGGGGCACGCCGGCCACCGGCAATGGCGAGCTGGTGGCCAGCGTCAACGGCCAGCCGCTGCTCTTGGCGGAGTTCCAGCGCCAGGCCTGGGACACCCAGCGCTACTTCGTCGACCAGGGCGGCATCGACCCGAGCACGCCCGATGGCCAGCAACAACTGCTGTACCTGCGCCGGCAGGTCTTGAACGACATGATCAACCAGGCGCTGCTCGAGCAGGCGGCCGAGGAGATGGACATCTCGGCGACCGCCGAGGAAGCCGAAGCCAGCTTGCAGAGCTACATCGAGCAGATCGGCGGCGAGGCGGAGTTCGAGAAGTCGCTGACCGAGACCGGCGCGACCCGCGACGAGGTGCTCGAAATGGAGCGCGCCAGCCTGATCGGCAAGAAGCTGCTCGAACAAATCGCGGCCGATGTGCCCGAAACGGCCGAGTTCGTGCACGCTCGGCATATCCTGTGCAAGACGGAGGCCGACTGCCAGGCTGCGCTGGAGCGTGTCGAGGCCGGCGAGGACTTCGCGACGGTTGCCCGCGAGCTGTCGCAGGACGAGACGACCAAGGACCGCGGTGGCGACCTGGATTGGGTCACGCGCGGCATGTTGCCCAGCCAGAAGCTGGAGGATGCGCTATTCGCCCTGCAAGCGGGCGAGCGCTCGGGCGTCGTCCAGTCCGACTTCGGCTTCCACGTGATCGAGCTGATCGAGCGCGACCCCAGCCGCGCGCTGGACGAGGCGCAGCGGGTTCAGCTCAAGGAGAAGAAGCTCGCCGAGTGGCAAGCGACGCGCCGCAAGGAAGCCGATATCGTGATCTACGTCGAGGACCTCAAGGCGGATCTGGAAGGCACCGCCGGCGGGATGAGCACACCGGCGCCCGGCGCGATGGCTACGCCGGCGCCGGGCGCGACGGCCGCCGCCACACCGGGCGGCTGATCCACGGGGGCGGATCCCCGCGGTTGGCTATGGGCACGCTGCGATCGGAAGTCGCGCCGTGCCCTTCGCGTTTCCAGGGAGCGGAGCGCACATGGAGATTCTTTGGCACGGACAGGGCTGCTTCGAGTTGCGAGCGGCGGCCGGCGTGGTGGTCACCGATCCGGCGACCGCCCTCCGCCCGCCACCCTCGGCGGCGTCGGCCGACCTGGTCAGCTCAAGCGAACGCCGGGCAGGCAATGGGTCGGCGGCAACGGGCGGAGGATCGACCGTGGACGGGTCGGCGGCAACGGGCGGCGGCGCTCGGCGCGCGCGGCCGTTCGTCGTCGACCGCCCGGGCGAGTACGAGGCGCACGGCATTTTCGTCATCAGCCTGGACACCTATGCCGACGAGCCGGGCGGCGCCCCCAACTTGGTCTGCTGCTTCGACTTCCCGGGCCTCACCGTGTGCCACCTCGGCCACCGCTGCGACAAGCTCAGCCAGGCCCAGGTCGAGACGCTCGGCATCGTGCACGTGCTGTTCATCCCGATCGACACGGCGGAGAAGCACGCGACCAGCCTGGCGATCGACGTGGTCAACCTGGTCGACCCGGCCATCGTGATCCCGATCTACGATCCGCCCGGCGATCCGGAGGGCAGCCCGGCGCTGGCGCAGTTCCTCAAGGAGATGGGAGCGACCGACCTCTCGCCGCGCGGCCTGCTGCGCGTCGATGCCGGCCGGCTGCCGGAGGAGCCGCAGGTTGCGCTGCTCGGCCTCGCGCGCTAGCGCCGCGGTAGGGGAGATCGGACCGCGATGACGCCGACCTTCGGCCTGGGCGCGCTCGACATCCCGCGCGTCGGGCAAGCGCCGGCGCTGCGGGCGGTGCTCTTCGACGCCGGCCTGACCCTGATCCGGAGCGTGACGCCGGCGGTCGACGTGGCCACCGAGGCGCTGGCGGACTTCGGGATCGCGGCCGAGCGCCCCGCCCTGGCCGCGGCCATGGCGCGCGCCGACGACTACCTGGTGCAGACCTGGCACCGCGGGGATTGGTGGGCCGCCGAAGCCACCGTGCGCCAGCTCTTCGTCGATTCCTATCGGGTCGGCCTGGCGGAGCTGCCGCGGGTCGGCCGCGACGACGCGATCGTCACGCGGTTGGCGGAGGCGATCTACTACAAGTATCACGACGTCCGCCACTGGGCGCTGTTCCCGGACGTGCTGCCGACCCTGGATGCGCTGCGCGCGGCCGGTGTGACGATGGGCGTGGTGTCGGACTGGGGCCATGGCCTGGAGAGCATCCTGCTCGAGCTCGAGCTCGGCGACTACTTCGCCTTCCTGGTCGTCTCGTCGCGGCTCGGCATCGCCAAGCCGGACCCCGGCGTCTTCGACCTGGCGCTCAGCCGCATCGGCGTTCCGGCGCGCGAGGCGATCTACATCGGCGACACCTACCTCAAGGATGTGCTGGGGGCGCGCGCGGCGGGCCTGACGCCGGTGCTGCTGGACCGGGTCGGCGTCGCTCCCCCCGCCGACTGCTTGACCGTCAGGAGCCTGACCGAGCTGCTGGACTTGGTCGGCCTGTCGGCGGGCTGAAATCTAAGGGAGGGGGTGGCCGCGAGGCTCGGCGCCGCGCGAGCCCAAGTATCCATGGATGGCATGGAGGAGAGAGAAATGCAGTCGACGGATGATCCGATGGTGATGGGGCCAAGCCGCGGGCTGATCGCGCTCGGCGCGGCGCTCGGGCTGCTGCTGGCGGCTTGCTCGGGCGCCACGCCGGCGCCGGGGGGTGGGACGCCCATGGCGCCCGGCGGCACCGCCGCGCCGGGCGAGACGACCACCGCGGGCGAGTCCGCCACGCCCGCGACGAGCACCCCGCTGCCCACCGCCGAAGCCGCGGCCGTGGCCACGGCGCTCAAGGCGACCGAGGCGGCGGCGGTGCTGCCCAGCTACGTCGCGACCTTCGGTGCGGCGGGCACCGGGCCGGGCCAGATCATGCTGCCCTTCGACGTGGCGCTGGCGCCGGATGGCAGCATGTATATCAGCGACTCGACCGGGGTCCAGAAGTTCGACCCGGACGGCGGCTTCGTACGGCGCATCGACGAGGGCAAGCTGCCGCTGGCCGAGGGCATCGCCGTCGGTCCCGACGGCCGGCTCTTCGTCACCGGCTATGGCGCCCAGGTGCTGGTCTACGACGCCGAGGGCAACCCCGCCGGCACCGTCGGCACGGTCGGCGAGGCGCCGGGCCAGCTCATGAAACCAACCGACGTCGCCATCGACGGCGCGGGCAACCTCTACGTCGCCGATTCCGGCAACGCGCGGATCGAGAAGTTCTCGCCGAGCGGCGCGCACTTGCAGACCATCGGCGAGCGCGGCAGCGAGAGCGGCCAGTTCACCGCCCCGCGCAGCGTGGCCTTGGACGCCGAGGGGCGAATCTACGTCGGCATGGGCGACGACTTCCTCGTCCAGCGCTTCAACCCGGACGGCACGTATCTCGACACCTTCGGCCAGGGCGCGCTCAACGAGACGATCTCCCGCACCGGCGGCGTCGCGGTCGGCCCGGATGGCCGCGCCTACGTCTCCCAGGCAATGGCCCACAGCCTGCAAGTGTTCGATCTCGCCGGCCAGCCCGCCTTCCTCGCCCAGATGGGCGGTCAGTCCGGCATCACCAACGAGCAGTTCAACTCGCCCACCGGCGTGACGATCAACGGCAACCGGGTGTACGTCGCGGATACGCGCAACAATCGGATCCTGGTGTTCGAGATTCGGTAAGGCGCGCGGGCACGACCGCCCGGCAGGACGGTCCACGGTTTATCGCAGTCCTACCGCCTTTCCCCCACCCCCTGCGTAAAACCACGCGCTCCAAGGCGCGGCGGGGCATGGGTTTCCCTTCGTCCGCCCCTCTGCGGCGGGTCAGCCTACCTGGCACGGTCCTTGCAAGTTACCGCCATGTTAGGAGGACCCCCTGCCCATGTATCCTTGCTCCCGCCCAACCCTTGGCCTGCCCGCCGATAGCCGCGATCGATCCCCCGGTCCGCGCCGGGCATCCCGCAGCCATCGCCACCCCTCCCCGGCCCGCGGCACCCTGCACCGACTCTGCCCGAGCCTCCAAACGACGCGACCGCCGCGTGCGGGCGGCGGTCGCGTCGGTGGAGCGCGGGAACAGGTCGCGCGGCTAGAACGGGATGTCTTCCTCGGCCACACCGCCGGCCGGGGCGGGCGTGCGCGCGCCGCCGGAGGGAGGACCACCGGCCGGCGCGTAGTCGCCGTTCAACTGACCCTCGAAGGCCGGCACCGGGCCGCGTTCCCCGGCGCCGCCGAGGAAGCGAACGGTGAAGGCGCGAAGCTCCCAACTGTAGCGGGTGACGCCCTGCTGGTCCTCGTATTGGCTGGTGCGGATGTCGCCCTCGCACAGCACCAGGCGGCCCTTCTCGAGGTATTGGCTGCAGATCTCGGCCTGGCGCCCGAAGACGCTGACGCGGAACCAGGTCGTCTCTTCGTGGTTGTTGCCTTCGTTGTCCGTCCAGCGCCGATTGGTCGCCACGGGGAAGTTGGCCGTCGGGGTGCCGTTCGGCATGTAGCGGACCTCCGGGTCGCGCCCGAGATGGCCCACGATGACAACGCGTTGGTACATGATGAACTCCTTCTTTCTTGGGAATCGTGGGTGACAGTGGATCGAACTAGAACAAATGTCCTAGCGCGAACACCATTATACCCGCTTTTCCCGGCTTGTCAAGACCCAATTTCAGGGGGCGGGAGGGGGAGTTTTCTTAAAATTTTCCGGATTTCGGCCCCAATCACGCGAAAAGTGGCTCAAAGGGGTTGCAATGCGGAGGAGAATGGGTTACAATGGCGATCAGTGGTAATTTGGTGGAGAGTTGGGGAGGATTTGGCCAGCTCACCGCCCCAAAACAGCCCGAAATCCGCGGCCCGAGTGGCGAATCATGGAACAACTGTTCTACGGCACCTCCGAAGTCAACCTCGACGACAAGGGCAGGGTGATCATCCCGGTCAAGTATCGGGCTGCGCTCGAGCCGGAGATGTTTCTCACCTACGGCTCGGAGGGCTGCATCTGGATCTTGACCCAGGAGAAGTGGGACGACGTGCAGGGGCGGATGAAGAGCCTGAACCTGTCGCGCAACGTCAAGCGCCTGCTCGGCGCGGGCGACAAGGCGCGGCTGGACAGGCAGGGCCGGCTGACCATCCCGGCCGAGTTCCGCAAGCACGCCGGCCTGATCGACGAAGACGGCGCGGCGCGTTCCGAGAAGGTCACCGTGATCGGGGCGATCGAGCGCATCGAGATCTGGCATCCCGGGCGCTGGCAGGCGATCGCGGATCGCGCCAGCCAGCAGGCGGCGGAGTTCGACGACTACGACGACCTGCTCGCCAAGCTGGGTCTCTAGGCGGGAGCCGGCGGACGATGACCGAGGCGATGATGGGCGAGCACGCGGGGACGGTGGATTCGCCGAATGGGGCGACGCTGCACGCGCCGGTCCTGTTCGAGGCGGTCATCGCCGCGCTTGCGCCGCGATCCGGCGGGCGCTACCTCGACGGCACGCTCGGCGGCGGGGGGCATGCGGCGGGAATTCTCGACGCTTCGGCGCCGGATGGGCGGCTGCTGGGGCTGGACCGCGACCCGGCCGCGCTGGCGCGGGCGCGCGAGCGGCTGGCGCCCTATGGCGACCGGGCGCTGTGCGTGCACGCCAGCTTCGCGGACCTGGGCGCGATCGCCACCGTTCACCACTTCAGCCCGCTGGACGGCGTGCTGCTGGACCTCGGCATCTCGTCGGACCAGCTCGCCGACCCGGCGCGCGGCCTGTCGTTCCAGGCCGAAGGTCCGCTGGACATGCGCATGGATCCCGAGGCGCCGCTGACCGCGGCCGAGCTGGTCAACGACCTGCCCGAGGCGGAGCTGGCGGACCTGATCTACCGCTACGGCGAGGAGCGGGCCAGCCGCCGCATCGCGCGCGCCATCGTCGCCGCGCGGCCGGTGCGAACGACGACTCGGCTGGCCGAGATCGTCGCGCGGGCCGCCGGCGGCAGGGGATCACCACGCGGTGGCCGCCGGCCGCGCATCCATCCGGCGACGCGCACCTTCCAGGCGCTGCGCATCGCCGTCAACGACGAGCTCGGCGCGCTCGAGGCCGCGCTGCCGCAGGCGATCGAGCAGCTTGCGCCGGGCGGGCGGCTGGCGGTG
>CAZCJG010000087.1:0-14342 GCA_964498575.1 uncultured Anaerolineales bacterium
AACGTGCCCTTGCCGATCAAGGTCCCGCCCAGCGAGGCGAGGCGGTCCGCGAAGTAGCCGGCCAGCAGTCGGGTGTACTCCGTTCCGCTGTCCGAGAGGAGATAAGCGCGTGGCCCGAAGCGGGCCACGGCAAGCTCGGCGCCGGCGGCGGCCTGGACGTTGTCGCCGAAGCAGGCGAGGAACAGCATGTCGCCCACCTGCTCCGGCAGCTTGGGCGAGGTGGCGCCGACCGCGACGAAAGGCCGCCCGGCGACCTGAGCCACAGGACCGGCCACAAGGACGTTGGCGGTGTCGGAGTAACCGACCAGGGCCACGACTTGATGCGCGTCGATGAGGCTCTGGACGGTGGCGGTGATTACCTCCGCTTGACCCGTCGTGTCCTGCACGACCAGCTCGATCGGCCGACCGAGCACGCCTCCGGCGGCGTTGATTTCCTTCACCGCCAGCTTCGCACCGTTGGCCGCCGGCTCGTCGAGCGACCGTCCGGCACCGGAGAGGTCGAAGGCGCCGCCGATAACGATAGGCGCGCCACTCGGGATGGACGGCGCGCTCGGTTCTAGCGATGCCTGGGCGGATGGCGACGTGGCGGATTCCGACGTGGAGGCTGCTGGCGTTGCGCCCGCTTGCAGCGGCTCAGAGGTGGCGATCTCCGTTGGAGGCGGGGCGGTGCAGGCTGCCATGATCATGGCTAGGGCAACGAGGCCCAGAAGGTTTTGGCGGGACGAGGTGTGACTCTTGGGCATGGGGAACCTCGGCGGTGGTCAGATGTGCTTTGGAAGGGACGAGCAATGCGCGGGCAGAACCGGATGGGTCATTGCCAGCGGAGTATAACACACCGCCCAAACCACCTACTGCCGTATCATCGACCACGTTCCTCGGCACATCCGGAAGCGACGCTTGGCATGATGGAGCCCTTGGCGACTGACGATTCCTACGACCCGGCCACCACCGCGAACTCCGGCGCGTAGCGTACCAGCCCAGCCCCGCGCGGGATCGCCCCCGCCCGCAGCTCAATGGCCTGGAAGGCCGGTCCGCCGCCGAACTCGCTGGTCAGTTCCCAGCCCGCCGCCGCCTCGAACCCGAAGCGGCTGTAGTAGGCCGGATCGCCGAGGACAACCACGAAGTCCACCCCCATGCGTGTCGCCGATGCCAGCGCGGCGAGCACCAACCGGCCGCCAACGCCTTGCCGCTGGCGGTCGGGCGCGACGGCGACCGGCGCCAGACCCAGGCGTGCGCCGCTTACCGGCACCTTCCCGACTGTCGTGACTGCGCTGACTGCCATGGCCTCGTTGCTTGCCGTGGCATCTGCGCCTATCTCGCCCGACGGTTGGCTCACCAGGACCGGGCTCAGCGCCGCATGCCCGACGATCCGCCCTTGTTCCTCGGCGACCAGCGACACCGTCAGTCGCTCGGCAGAGCGCAAAGCTTCTACCAGCCGGGCCTCGGCATCCGTGGGGAAGGCTGAGACGAGGACCGCGCGGATGGCGTCGGCGTCGGCGGGCTGTTCGGGACGGATCACCATGCGGTCAGCTCGCGGGCGGAAGCTTCAGCCTCGCCATGAGGTCTGAAATCTGCGCCAGATGGTGATCGTCGTGCTCGGCGAAGAACTGGGCGCTGTCGAGCAGGCTCATCCGCACCTGCAGGCGCGGATGGAGCGCGCTGCGGGCCAGCTCGGCCTCGGTCATCCCATCCACGCGTGCGACCAGAGCACCGCGGATCGACCGGAGCGCGGCCAGGATGTCGGCGATGTCGCGGGCGTTGTAGTCGGCGTCGAAGGTCGCCTGGTTCGTCATATCCGCCGGCGTCAGCGTGTCGGCCCCGCGATCGTAGTCGTCAAGTCGAGCCAGGTGCAGCGCCTCGATCTCGACCAGGTGTCCGGCGTGCTCCTGAATCGACCAGAGCTCGCCGTCGCGCTGGGTGAGCAGCGCGCGCGGCAGGTCTTGCACCCGGTCGGCGAGCCGCGCGGGCGTGCCGCGCAGGCGCTCGATGACGTAAGGGGCGATATCGATCGGCAGGCCGGTCGGGAAGCGGCGGTCGGTCCAATTGGGGACGGGCAGCATCAGGTTCTCCTCTCTTGGCTTGGTTCTTGTCTCCGGTACTATTCCTCAAGGCGATGGGCCAGATCGATCCATCGCCGGAGGGGTCACGATAGCGCCTGACGCGGCCGCAGTCGGCTGATCACCGCCTGCTCCAGCGGCAGCGCGTAGACGTCGTTCAGGCAGCGCCAGCGGGCCAGCCGGCGCAAGGGGCGCTTCCACACCCGCCGCGGCTCGTCCCAGGCCAGGCGCTGGTAGAACTTGAAGCGCTCGACCCGCCGGTAGCGCTCCGGGGACACCCACGGTCCGCGCGCGTCGTAGATGTCGAAGTCCGCCCATTCGTCGAGCGTCCGCGGCAGGGTGTAGCCTTCGCGGACCGCGGCGGCGGTGATCGTCGATCCCGGATAGGGCTTGAAGTAGAAGATCGGCGTCTGGAAGCTCGGGCTCATCGCCCGCAGCCGCTTGGCGAAGTCCAGCGTCGCCTGGACGCTCGCCTCGCTCTCGCCCGGGAAGCCGACGATGAACGGGAACTGCGCCGCCACCCCATGCCGCAAGCACTTCTCGGCGCTCGCGATCACTTGCTCCAGGCGGATGTCCTTGTGCATCCAGTCCAGCATCGCCTGCGAACCGGCCTCGACCCCGACCAGCACCCGCCGCAACCCGGAGCGCCGGAGCTTGGCGAACGCGGCATCGGACAGCCGCTCGCCCTGGTCGGCGCGCATCGTCGCGGCCCAGGTGATCGGCAGGTCGCGCGTGAGGAGCGCGTCGGCGATCGCCTCGACCCGCGCGGCATAGGTGAAGAAGGTCTCGTCCTGGAAGTTCAGGTCGTCGAAGCGATAGCGCCGCCACAGCTCGGCGACGATGTCGGCCAGCCGCTCCGGGTCCAGCCCCACCCAGCGCCGCCCGAAGACGAAGGGATCCGCGCAGAAGTCGCAGCGCCAGAAGCAGCCGTGCGAGGCGATGAAGTCGAGCTGGCGCATGCCCTTGTGCGCGAAGTAGCGCTCGACCGGAATCAGCCCGTAGTCCAGCGCCGGCAGCGCGTTGATGTCGGCCAGCGGGCGGGGCGCATTCTGGCGGATCGTGCCATCCGCCGTGCGGTAGGCGCAGCCGAGGCAGCCCTCCAGGCGATCCACGCCGGTTGGTCCAGGATCACCCGACAGGCGCTGGACTATGTCGGCGAAGGTGTGCTCGCCTTGCGCCTGGACGGTGATATCCACCGAGGCTTCCTCCAGGCACTCGACCGGGAACAGCGACGGGTGCCAGCCGCCCCAGACCACCGGCAGCTCCGGCCGGCGCGCCTTGACCGCGCGAGAGACCGCCAGCGCATCGCGGATCGGCGCGCCGGTGAGCACGCTCACCCCCAGGCACAGCGCATCGTCGACGTGTTCAAGGACCGCGGCCACCGGATCGGCTTCCAATCGGCCGTCGACGATGTGCACCTCGTAGTCCTGCGGATCTAACGCCGATCCGACCGCGAGCAGGCCCAACGGCAGGGTGAAGAACACCGAGCGCGGGTTGTAGAGCAAGATCCGCGGGCGCACCTACCGCTCCCGGCGCGCCATCTCCCGCTCGACCTGGCGCTTCGTCTCCCGCTCGCGCAAGGTCTGCCGCTTGTCGAACAGCTTCTTGCCCCGCGCCAGTCCCAGCTCCAGCTTGGCCCGGCCGTTCTTGAGGTAGAGCCGCAAGGGCACCAGGGTCATCCCCTTGGCGCGCGTGCTGAAGCCGAGCTGGCGGATCTCGCGCCGGTGCAAGAGCAGCTTGCGCCGCCGCAGCGGCTCGTGCCCGGCGTAGCCGGCCCATTCGTAGGGTGCAATGTGGGCACCCTGCAGCCAGGCCTCGCCGGCATCGATCGTGACGAAGGCCTCCTGCAGGCTGACGCGCGCCTCGCGGACGCTCTTGATCTCGCTGCCGGTCAGGACCAGGCCCGCCTCGAGCGTCTCGATGATCTCAAACTCGTGGCGCGCCTTGCGGTTGGTGGCAATCGTCCGATCCCCACGCGCATGCGCCGCCGCGCCCTTCTCAGCCACCGGTGTTCGCGTCTTCCCGGTCGGTCACGACGTCGCTCTGGGCCGCGGCGACGGCGGCGTCGAGCTGGGGGTCGCGGTCCGCCGCGCGATCTTCCGCCGACAACGCGACGTCGACGTCCGGCGCCAGACCGACGCCTTCGACCTCGGTGCCGGCCGGCGTGCGCCAGTGGCCGGTGGTCAGGCGGATAGCGGAATGGTCTGATAGGCCGGTGACCGCTTGCAGGCTGCCCTTGCCGAAGGTGGTCTCGCCGACGAGCTGCGCGCCCAGGTTGTCGCGCAGCGCCCCGGCCAGGATCTCGGCGGCGCCGGCCGTGCCGGCGTTGACCAGGACCACGACGCGCTTGGGCAAGGCGACGTCGGGCGCGCCGGAGCTGTCCGCGTCCTGCTCGGTCTGGCTGCCGTCGTGGTCGACCTCGATCCACACCTTGCCGTCCATGAAGCGGCCGGCGATTGCCCGGACGCTGTCCAAGTCGCCGCCCGGGTTGTCGCGCAGGTCGATGACCAGGGCCTCGGGCGGGTCGGATGACAGGGCCGCAAGCGCATCGTCCAGACCCTTCACCACCTCCGGGTCGAAGTGCGTCAAGCGAAAATAGTCCACGTGCGGGGCGGGCTGCGTGACTTTGACGTCGGGCAGCGCCACGCTCTCGCGCTGGACCTCCATCGCCTCGCCGCGCTCGCTCTCGTGCAGCACGATCAGGCGCACGCTCGAACCCGCCTTTCCGGATAGCAGGTCGCGCATCTCCTTGCGGCCCAGGCCCGCCAGCTCGTCCTCGCCGACCACGACGATCACGTCGCCCGGCAGCAGATGCTCCGCCGCGGGCGAGCCCGGCGCGGTGGCAACCACCAACGCGCCGTTGGTCACCGGCTCGACCCAGGCGCCGAGGCCGTCGACAAGCTCCGGCAGGTAGTCTTCGCCGAGCGTCGCGGCGGTGGCGGGATCTACATAGTCGGCGTAGGGATCGCCGAGCGCGTCAACCAGGCCCTCGACCGCGTGCTCCGCGACTGCACGCGGCGCGGGATGCTGGCCGTAGAACTCCTGGTCGATCATGCGCCAGACCTCGCCGTACAAGCCGAAGTTGCTCGGCGGCTGGATGTCGTCCGGCACCGCCGGGCCGGCGGGTGTGACGACCATTGCCGTGGCGAAGCCCGCTATCCAGGCCAGGGCCGCCATGCCCATGGCCACGGCCAACACCAACACGAAGTCTCGAATGCGGCTACCCATGCTCGTTACCTTGCTCCCGCGGACCGACCCGCGTCATTCCGCTTTGCTTTGCCTCGCCTTGCCCACGACATCTCGTTGCCGCCACCCAATCCTCTTGCGCCCGTCAGCCGCGCCCGGCCAGGAGCTGCTTGGCCTCCTCGATGGCGCGCAAAAGCTGCACATCGGGCGGTGTCTCCGACGCGGCCGCGTCGGGCGCGGGCGTCGCGTCAGTCGGGGTGGCGCCGTCCTCAGCGCCCGGTGTCGCCTCAGGTGCGGTGGAGCCGTCCGTGGCCTGGCCGTCTTGATCGCCGCCTTCCGCCGCCGCGTTGGCTTGCGGCTCTTCCGGCAACACCTCGACGTCCGGCTCGATGCCGTGCTTGTGGATGTGGGATCCGTTCGGCGTCAGCCACGCGGCGACCGTCACGCGCAGCTCCGAGCCGTCCGCCATCTCATGGACGTTTTGCACCGAACCCTTGCCGAACGAGGTCTCGCCGACCAGCACGCCGCGCTCGTGGTCGCGGATCGCGCCGGCGACGATCTCGCTGGCGGAGGCCGAGCCCTTGTTGATCAACACCACCAGCGGCAGGTCCAGCGCATGGCCGCCCGGCTTGGCCGACTCGGTGCGGCGGTTCTTGCGGTTGTCCTCCTGCTGCACGATGATGCCCTCGCCGATGAACTGGCTCGACACGTCGATCGCGGTGTTGAGGAAGCCGCCGGGATTGTTGCGCAGGTCCAGCACCAATGCCTGGGCGCCCTTCTCGCGCAGCTCGTCGATCGCCCGGACCAGCTCGTCGGTCGTCTCGGCGGCGAACGAGGTGATCTGGATGTAGCCGACCTCGGGCGCGCCTTCGGCTTCGAGCAGGCGCACGTCGTTGACCGACGGCACCTCGATCTTGTCGCGCACCACCGGGATCACCAGCTCGCCGTCGACCCCGTCGCGCAGGATCGTCAGCGTGACCTTCGTGCCCTTGGGGCCGCGGATCAGGAGCACCGCCTCGTTGAGGTCCAGCCCCGAGATGTCCTCGCCGTCGACCCGGATGACGATGTCGCCCGCCTTGACCCCCGCCTTCTCGGCCGGCTGGCCGCGCATCGGTGTCTGGATGACGAGCTGGCCCTGCTCGTTGCTGGTGACGTAGGCGCCGATGCCCTCGAACTCGCCCTCCAGCGTCGGGCGGTTGATCTCGGTCACCACGGGGTCGAAGAAGTTGGTGTAGGGATCGTCCAGCGACTTCATCGAACCGCGGATCACGCCATAGGTGATCTCGTCGTCCTCCGGCAACTTGCCGTCATACTCGGTCTGCACCGTGCGCCAGGCGTCCCAGAAGGCGTCGAAGTCCGCCGACGACGCATGCGACCCCGCACCTGCCGGAGCCCCCGCGCCGGAGCCTTCTTCGCCGCCGGCATCCGATGTGGCCGAGGTAGACTGGCCCTCGGTCACGCCTGCAATCCGGCCGACCACCGGCGCCAGGCGCTCGCGCAGCGCCGTGACGGCCGGGGTTTCGTCGACCCGCAGCGCGGTGGCGAAGCCCATGCCATAGGCGCCGGTCATCACCAGCACCGCGAGCAGGAAGAGCGCGAGCAGACGCAATGTGTCTTTCATTCGAGATCACCCAATGGCTTTCATCCTACGCCCCCGGCCCGTCGGCCGAGCGGGATGATTTTAGCACGCCTGAGGAGTGGCGGCACCATCCATCCACGGGGAAACCTTCCGCACCGTCTTTCGTCAACCGTCCGTGAATGCTGGCGATCGCCCCACAGGCGCCGCTTCTCCCCGGACGCCCCGGCGCGCCGTCCTCGTCACCGGCGCGTCCCGCGGCCTCGGGGCCGCCATCGCGCTCGAGTTGGCACGGCGGCGGTTCAACGTGCTAGGCACCTACCGCGACCCCGCGGCCCGCCGCGCCCTCGAATCCGCCGGGATCGTCCCGGTCCGGCTCGACGTCACCGATGCCGCCAGCCGCAGTGATGCGCTCGCGGCGGTGGAGGCCGCCCTGAGCGGCGTGCCGCTGTGGGGACTGGTCAACAATGCCGGTGTTTCGACGCTCGGCGCGGTCGAGTCCCTGCCGCCCGACACGTTGCGGGCCGTGATCGAGATCAATCTGGTCGGTGTCATAGCGATGTGCCAGACCTTCCTCCCCATGTTGAAGTTGTCAGGCGGCCGCATCGTCAACATCAGCTCGGTCTCCAGCCATACCCCCGTGCCCTTCCTTGGCGCCTACTCGGCCTCCAAGGCCGGCCTGGAGGCGATCTCGGACAGCCTGCGCCAGGAGCTGCGCCCGTCCGGTGTCGCCGTCGTCGTCATCCGGCCCGGCGCCGTGCGGACCGGGCTGGCAAGCTCGCTGCCGGAGACGCCTCCAGGTGGACCGGCCGGTGAACCGGGTCCGGACGGGACCGGGGAGCCGGTGAGATCTTCGTTGGAGCGCGCGATGGCCGCCGGCTACACGAAGGTCCGCCGAGCCCTGGTCGCCGATGCCGCGCGCGGGCTGTCCCCGGAGAGGGTGGCGGAGGCCGTGGCCGATGCGCTTACGGCAGCGCGACCTCCGGCGCGTATCGTCTTGGATCAACGGCGGTGGCGTGCGCGCCTTTCGGCCGCTCTGCCGGCGGCCTGGCGGGATCGGCGCCAGGAGGCGTGGATCTGGCGTGCGGGCGATGACTAAGGCGTTGCACGCGGATCACTGGATGCGCACGGCGGCCGCGCCACCCGCGATCCTCGGTGGCCGACCGATCGCGGCGCTGGTCGAGCGCTATCGACTATACCCTGGGTGCCCACGCCCTGGTCACCCATGCCCGGTGCGCGCGCCGCTCTGCGAAGGGCGACGCGCGCAACCCGCCGAATTTGCGCCATGTGAACATTCGTGCTATTCTGGTTGCCGATCTCTTCCCCCTGCGTTCCGGCCAACTCCTTCGTGCACCGATGCGGTCGCGGCCTGCCCGAGCCTTCCGGGTTGGTTTCGGCGATATCGGTGCGGCTGGACAATGGGGAAGATCATGGCAGCATCGCTCGCACAGGTCGGCACGGTCGCGTCTCAACGCTCGTCCGAGTGGGATGAACCGCCTGTCGATCACCCACGCGTCGATGATCCGCGGGTCGCGGCGACCCTGACGCGTGTTTTTGGGCACACTGTTCTGCGTCCGTCGCAAACCGAGGCGATTGCCGCGATTCTGGCGGGGCGCGACGTGCTGGTCGTCATGCCGACCGGTGGCGGCAAGTCGCTGTGTTACCAGCTTCCGGCGGTGCTCGACGCGCCGCCCGCCCTGACGCTGGTCGTCTCGCCGCTGATCGCCTTGATGCAGGATCAGGTCAACGCTCTGCGCGCCCGGGGCGTGGCCGCGGGCGCCCTACATAGCTTGCAGACTTCGCCCGAAGCCGCCGCAGTGATCCATGCCAGCGCGCGTGGCCAGTTGCGCTTGCTGTACGTGTCGCCGGAACGGCTGGCGGGGTCTAGCAGCTTGCGTGCCGGCCTTGCGCGAGCCGGTGTCCGGCGGGTGGTGGTGGACGAGGCGCATTGCGTGGTCCGCTGGGGACCGGACTTCCGGCCGAGTTACCTGGAGATCGGCAAGGTGCTCGCCGAGATCGGCGAACCGCAGCTCGTCGCGATGACAGCCACCGCCACACCTACCGACCAGCGCGAGATCCTGCGCGCCCTCGGTCGCCCGCGCGCACGCCGCCTGGTCGCGGGCTTCGACCGGCCGGAAATCTACTATGCCGTGCGGCACACGCCCACCCGCGGGGCCAAAGCGGCGTCGCTCGCGCGGGTGGTGGACCGATGCGAGGGGCCCGCGCTGGTCTACGTCGGTACGCGCAGCGAAGCCGATACCGTCGCGCGCTGGCTGGTGCAAAAGCGACGGGCGCCCGCGGCGGCCTACCACGCCGGCCTGCCCGCCGCCAGCCGCGCGGCAGCCCAACACGCGTTCATGGCGGATCGGCTGCGGGTAGTCGTGGCGACCACCGCCTTCGGCATGGGGGTGGACAAGCCGAATGTGCGCGCGGTGGTGCACTGGACCCTGCCGGGAGACCTGACCGAGTACCTGCAAGCGACCGGGCGGGCGGGCCGTGACGGCGGGCCTGCGATAGCACTGCTGCTTTACAGCCCGGAGGATCGACGCCTACGCGAATGGCAGATCGCCGGGGACGCCCCAGGCTCGGCGGAGCTCGGCGCGACCTATATCGCGGTGGAGACGCGGATGGCCTACGCCAGCACCGCCGACGAGCCGGCGATCACCGCCTCCGCCGGCCTGTCGCGCGCCCAGGTCAGGGGGGCTTTGATCTGGCTGCAACGCGCCGGCGTCGTCCGACCGGCCGGCGCCTCGGTGGATGCCTGGACCGTGGTCCGGCCGCCCCAGGCGGGCGAGATCGCGGGGCTGGCGGCGGCGGCCGCGGCGCGCCGGGTGGAGCGGCGCCGCGCGCTGGAGCAGGTGATCGCCTACTCCACCGGCGGCCACTGCCGGCGCTGGGCGCTCCTGGCCCACGTCGGCGAAGCGCGGCCCGAACCGCGCGCCCTGTGCTGCGACATCTGCCGGGCGGGGTCCGGGGACGGCCGCGATTGGGCGCCGGATGAGCCATGCTGGCGATCCCGGCCAACGACCGAGGATGCGGGGCGAGCGCCGCCCGGCGTGCCCGACCTGGACTCGCGCGTCCTCGGCGCCATCCGTACCCGCGAGGGCCATGCCACGGTGCGGACCCTGGCCAAGCTGCTCTCGGCGGGCGGAGACGGCTGCGATGTGCCGGGCGTACGGCCGCGCATCGCGGACATCGCCGCCGCCGTCGGCCGCCTCCTCGAAGCCCGGCTGGTCGTCGCCCACCACGGCGCCGAGCCGGCGCGGCTGGCGCTGACGAGGCGGGGGCGCGAGCGGGTCGAGTCCGACGGTTTGACCCGGCCCGGGACTGACAGTATCCTGAACAAGGGGGCGTGAGGATGAAGCGCACCCTATACTTTAATCGAAGCGCCCTGGTCCGCAGGCCGTACCTACGCCTGAGATGGGTTGCGTACGCTCTGAACCATCCCATTCGTATTGAAGTACAGCCCGATGGACAGATCCGTCATTGGGCCTACATTGCCGAGAGGCGAAAGTACCTTCGCGTTGTAACCGAATCGGATGGCGCAACCGTGCACAATGCGTTTTTCGACCGAGGTTTCAAGCGTTGATAAGGAGCAGATCGTGATTGTCGAATACGATTCGAGCGCGGACGTGCTGTACATTGGTCTCCACGAGACAACGAGCACCGAGTCTGAAGAAGTGGCTCAGGGTCTTGTGCTGGACTACGACGCACATGATCGTGTGGTCGGGATCGAGATCGAGACTGCCAGCAAGCGGGTCGATTTGTCTCGTCTCGAGCTACGATCGTGGCCAGAGTCACAGGCTGTGATCAGAGGCGCCGTGCCGGCTTGATGCGGAGGAGATCTCAGGATTGTCGTCCCCACGCATCCATTATCATCGATGGAAGTCATCCTCACCCACGAGCACGCCGACTTCGACGCTGTCGCCGCCTTGGTCGGCCTTGCGCGGCTGAGACCGGAGGCGATGGCCGTGCTGCCGCAGACGATCAACGCCAACGTGGCGGAGTTCCTGACGATCTACGGTCGGGATCTGCCGCTCCTCGCGCGCGAGGACTTGCGCCGCCGACGGGTCGCGCGGGCCTGGCTCGTCGACACCCAGAACGCCGCTCCGGTGCGCGGGATGACATCGGCGACACGGCGGACCGTGATCGACCACCACTCGCGGGGCGAGCGCAGGGCCGGCGGTGATCCCGATGACGACATCCAGGCCGTCGGCGCCGCGTCGACGCTCATCGCCGAGCGGATGATCGCGGCGGGCATGACACCGCCGCCGATCGAGGCGACCCTGCTGCTCCTTGGCATCCACGAGGACACCGGCTCGCTGACCTACGCCGGCACGACGGCGCGCGACCTGCGCGCGGCGGCCTGGCTCGTCGAGGCCGGCGCCGACCTGGATCTGCTAGCGCGCTGCTTGCGCCGCAGCCTCAGCGAAGCCGGCCGAGCGCTTTATGCTGCGCTGATGGACGCCGTCGAGACGCGGGTGGTGGCCGGTCATCGCATCGTCATCGCCAGCGCGGTGGCTCCGGGTCATGCCGAGGAGGTTTCGACGCTGGCGACCAAGCTCGGTGAGCTGTTGGAACCGGACGCGCTGTTCATCCTGGTCGATCTCGGCGCTTCGATCCAGGTCGTCGGACGCAGCCTGTGCGACGCGGTCGATGCCGGCGCGGTGGTCGCGGCCCTCGGCGGCGGCGGCCATGTGCATGCCGCCGGAGCGACGATCCGTGGCGGCAGCTTGGACGATGCGCGGCGGCGCCTGATCGTCGCCCTGCCCTCTGCCGTGATCGCCAGCCCCCGGGTGGCGGATCTCATGGCGCGCGGCCAGGTGCGGACGATCGCGGCGGATTCGACGGTCGAGGCGGCGCTGGCCTTCGCGCGCCGCTACGGGCACGAGGGCTTTCCCGTGCTCGATGGCACCGAGGTCGTGGGTGTGCTGACCCGCCGCGACCTCGACCGTGCGCTGCACCACAACCTGGCGCATGCGCCGGTTCGCGGGCTGATCTCCGGCCACGCGGTGACCGTGTCGCCGGAGGACGGCGTCGAAACGCTTCAGCACCGCATGGCCGCCCACGGCCTGGGCCAGGTGCCGGTCGTCGAGCAGGGACGCCTGGTCGGCATCGTCACCCGGACCGATGTCCTGCACCTCTGGGCGGCGCGGGCGCGGCGCGAGCCGTCCGCGCGGACAAGGGTGGACCTGGCGGCGGTGCTCCGACCCGAAGACATGGAGGCGATCCGCCAGATTGCCGCCGTCGCGCATGCGCGGGGCGAGCGAGCCTGCCTGGTAGGAGGGCTGCCGCGCGATGTGCTGCTGGGCGTGCCGCCGGGGCCGGATATCGACCTGGTGATCGAGGGCGATGCGGTCGAGCTGGCTCATGCGGTCGCGGAGCGCCATGGCGGGCGGGTGCGGGCGCATCGGCGTTTCGGGACGGCCAAGTGGACCCGGGCGGGCGTGGCCATCGACTTGGTCGGTGCGCGGGCGGAGTTCTACCACGCGCCGTCGGCGCTGCCTACGGTCGAGCGCGGATCGCTGCGCAGCGACCTCGGACGGCGGGACTTCACGATCAACACGCTGGCCATCGACGTCGACCCGGACCGCTTCGGCGAGGTGATCGACTGGTTCAACGGCCTGGCGGACCTGCGCGATGGCCGCATCCGCGTGCTCCACCCGCTGAGCTTCGTCGAGGACCCGACGCGCATCCTGCGGGCGATACGGTTCGAGAACCGCTTCGGGTTTGTGCTGGACGCCGGCACCGCATCCCTGATCCCACCCGCGCTTGCCCTGCTCGACCGCACCTCCGGTCAACGCATCGTGAACGAGCTGCGCCAACTCTTCGCCGAGCCCGATCCGGCGGCAGCCCTGCGACGACTGGCGAGTCTCGGCGTGCTGGGCGCGATCTGGCCAGGGCTTGCGGCCGGCGCGAGGCTCGATCGGCTGCTGGACATTTTGCCGGCCGCCTGGTCGTTGTGGATGGCGATGGCTCCGGCACCGGGCTTGCCGCCCGCCCCGAGCGCCGAGCACCGACTGGCACTCTGGCTCGCCGAGCACGGCGACATTGGCGTTGCCGCGGGTGGCCGGCTGAGGCTGCCACGCGCCGAGATCGACCGGATTGGGGACATCGCGGGCTTGTGGAAGTCCAAGCCCGAGCTGCGCGATCCCACCGCTGCGCCGAGCGTCGTGTACCACGCCCTGAAGCGCTATCCCCCGGAGCTCATCCTGCTGGCCTGGATCGGGCTGCGCGATCCGGTCGAGCGAGGTCACGTGTTGCGCTTCGCCCGCACGTTCGCGGGTGCTTCCGCCTCCGTCACGGGTGCAGACCTGATGGCCCTGGGTGTGCCGAGCGGACCGCTGTACGGCCGGGTTCTCCGCGCGGTGCTGGACGCGCGGCTGGACGGGCAGGTGGCGTCCCGAGACGAGGAGCTCGATCTCGCCAGGCGGCTGGCGGCGGCGTGGGCCGAGGAATCGGCGACGTGACTCGCGATGGCGCGGGCCGTTGTCGTGCTCGGCCTAGCACAGTTCGGCCGTACGGCACTAGATGATGGGGATGTCGCCATGCTCGTCTTGGATGATAGGGTAGTCCAGCGGTCGGTCATCGAGGGCCCGCCGATCGCGCTGGAGCCGACCCTTAGCATCGTGCCCGTGCTCGGCTGGGAAGGATCGTGGTCGAGGGACGACACGTGGAGCGTCGCGCTGGAGCCGCTGGCGCTGATCCTGGCGCGCCCCGATGGTGTGACACGGCTTGTGTTGGGGAAGCATGAGGACGACCCGGACGTGACGCAACCCGGCACGGCGGCGGACCTGCTGGACGAGTCGATCCGCCGCCAGTGTGTCGATGCGGTGTTCGGACCGGTTGAAGGGGCGGACGGCACCTTCCGCCTCCCGATTCGCCGCGCTTCCGGCGAAGCTGAGCGGGTGGGGGACCTTGCTCTCGAGCTCCGGGTGACCATTCGCACCAGTGAGATCGTCGGCGAAGTGACCATCGTCGACGGTATGGCACGCTTTCGGCGCCCGTTACGATCGTGAGCGCGCGGTCACGCGGGTGTATTGCCGAGGGTGTCGATGTCTCTCATCCCGGCACGTTGCCACTTTACATGTCAGAGGCCAGCGTTTACCATTGATTTATGCCCGTTCCGCCGGAATCCGCCCCAAGCACCTACGGCTGCCTCAGCACCATCGCCATCGCGGGCCTGATCGTCGCGCCGATTTACTTGCTGCTGCGCTACTTCGTCAAGCTGATCCGCTATCGCTACGGCTTCGCCGAGCTGCCGGAGGACACCGGCCCGCCCTTGCGGATCTGCGAGGGCTGCCACAACACCGTGCTCGAGGTCGACTTCCAGCACTGCCCCTACTGTGGCCGGCCGCTGCCGCCGCTCGAACCGGGGCCTGACCAGCCCCCAGCCGCGGCGCAACACCCGGAGGCATCGCACGGCGTTGAACCCTCGGATCATGAGTAGCAGCCAGTCCTCTGGTCCCAACGATCGCGCGGCCTGCGCTGCGCTCGATCTCGCCGATCCGCTTGCGGACTTG
>CAZCJG010000088.1:0-14323 GCA_964498575.1 uncultured Anaerolineales bacterium
GGCGCGGGCGTCCGAGCAGCGCTTCAGGACGACCAGGCCGCAGCCCTCGCCGCGCACATAGCCGTCCGCCGAGGCGTCGAAGGTCTTGCAGCGGCCATCAAAGGACATCATCCGCAGCCGCGAGGTGGCGACCGAGCCGTCGGGCAGCAGATCGAGGCTCACACCGCCGGCCAGGGCGAGGTTGCACTCCCCCGCGCGCAAGCTCTGGCACGCCAGGTGCACCGCCATCAGGGACGACGAGCAGGCGGTGTCGACCGCCAGCGCCGGACCGCAGAGGCCGAGCGTGTAGGCGATGCGGCCCGCCGCGATGCTCAGGGCCGTGCCGGTGCCGAAGTAGACGTCGAGCGTGGTCAGGTCGCCGAACTTGTCCGGCAAGCTGCGATAGTCGCTGAACGAGATGCCGACGAACACGCCCGACGCGCTGCCGGCGAGGTCGCCCGGCGCGATCGCCGCATGCTCAAGCGCCTCCCATGCCACTTCGAGCAGGAGGCGCTGCTGAGGATCCATGCTCGCGGCCTCGCGCGGCGAGATGCCGAAGAACTGGGCATCGAACAAGTCGACGCCGTCGATGAACGCGCCCCAGCGCGTGTAGGCCTTGCCGAGCGCCTCGGGGTTCGGGTCGTAGTAGGCGTCGACGTCCCAACGCTCCGGCGGCACTTCGGTCACCAGGTCGACGCCGTCGTGGAGGCGCTGCCAGAAAGCCGCCGGCCCGTCCGCCCCGGCAGGAAAGCGACAGCCCAGGCCGACGATCGCGATCGGCTCGCGGCGGGCGCGCTGGAGCGCCTCGATCTCGCCGCGCAGGGCCTCGAGCCGGTCCATGACGGCTGACGGCTGCGACCCGGCGTCGCCCGGATTCCCAAAAGCTGCCATCACCGCCTCGCCCCCTCGAGCTGCCGCTCCAGATCGCCGATGGCCGTCCACAGCGCGTCCAAGGTCTGCTCCGGTGCGCCGGCCCAGTCCGCGCGCGCACCCGCCTCGGCCGGCGGCGCCTCCGCGCCGGCGCTCGCCTCCGGCGCGCCGGAGGCCGGACCCGCTTCCGCCAGCACCAGCACCTCGCGATACAAACGGTCCGCCAGGGCCTGGATCGTCGGGTGCTCGAACAGCAGGGTGGCCGGCAGCACCTGCCCGATGGCCCGCCCGAGCCGATTGCGCAACTGGACGGCCATCAGCGAGTCCAGGCCCAGCTCCGACAGCGGCATCTCGGCATCCAGCACGCGCTCCGGATCCAGCCCGAGCACCGCGCCCGCCTCTCGGCGGATGCGCGTGAGCAGGACCGCGAAGCGGCGATTGGGCGGGGTGGCGAGCAGCGCCTGGCGCAGATCGGGTCCGTCATCCCAGGCCATGGCGGCCCGAACGTCGGGGACAACCGCGGTGCCGCGGGCACGGTCGCTTTCGCCCCCCGCGCCAACCGGCCGTCGGGCGAGGATCACCGCCTGCTGGGCCAGGACGCCATCCGCCGCCGCGGGCACCGCGATCGCTTCCTCGAAGCCCGACTCCTCCAACAGCGCCAGCCAGCGCTCGCGCGGCAGGAGCGCGTAGTCCGGCCGCAGGTCCGGGTCGGCGAAGGCCCACCAGCCATCGGTCAAGCCGACGGTGAGGTCGCCGAAACGGGTCGGCCGCGTCACCTCCAGGAGCAGCAGCCACCCGCCGGGCGCGAGGAGGGATCGCGCATGGGCCAGGCTCCGCCGCAGATCGGGCGTCGCGTGCAGGACGTTGGCGGCGATGACGACGTCGTAGGCTCGCGGCGTGAAGCCCTGGTCTCCCGGATCCGCGGCGATGTCCAGCGTGCGGTACGCGAGGAACGGACAATGGCTGAACTTGCGGGCCGCATGGGACGTGAAGAGCGGCGACACATCGGTGAAGGTGTAATCGGTCCGATCCGCCGGCAGCCGCGGCAGCACCCACGCGGTCGTCCCGCCTGTGCCGCCGCCGACTTCGAGCACGCGCAGCGGCCGCCCCGCCGGCCAGGCGGCGGCGATCGTCGCCAGCGCCTCGCCGACCAGGGCGTTGAAGCTGCGCGCGGTGGGCGCGTCCTGGTAGATCCGCTCGGCCTCGGCCAAGGAGCCGCCGGGGAAGAGGAGCTGCAGGGGATCGGTGGCGCCGCGCAGCACTTCGTCCAGCCGCTCGCCGCAGCGGCCGAGCAGGTCGAGCTCGGCACGGCCATCCGGGAAGGCGGCGGCGAGCGCGGCCCATCGCGGGCCGGGGTCGAGCTCGGGCGGCCGCGCCTGCACCCGCCAGCCCGGCGGCTCCGCGCGCAGATAGCCCTCCTCCGCCAGCATGTGGAGCAAGCGGCCCAGGAGCCGGTGGCAGCGGGGCACGATCCCCAAACGGGCGCATAGCGTCGCCAAGGCAACTCTGTCGCCAACCGTGAAGTCCCAGCCCAGGCGCCGCAACGCCTGGACCGCGTACGCGATCGCCAGCGCGTCGATCCCCCGGAGCAGCAGGTCGTGACGATCCAGCGCGTTCTCGGCCCGGAGCGGTTCGATCAGCGCGGTCAGGCGATCGGCGAGCTCGGCCGAACCGAGGGTATCGCGAGGCACCGCGCCCGGCTCCGATGGCCGGAAGGGACCCGCCGCGACCCAGAAGCGCTCCTGCTCGAAGGGATAGGTCGGCAAGCTGAGCCGCCGGCGCGGCGCATCGCGGTCGAAGCCTTCCCAGTCGATCGGCGCGCCGCGGACGTAGAGCTCGGCGACGCTCTCGAGGAGGGTCGCCCAGTCGTCCCGGCCCTGGCGCAGGGAGGGCAGCCAGGCGATGCCGTCGTCCGCGACGCAGCGCCCGGCCATGCCGAGCAGCACCGGGTTGGGGCCGATCTCGACGAAGACGTCACAGCCCTGGGCGCGCAGCGCACGGATGCCGTCCGCGAAGCGAACCGGCTCGCGGGCATGACGCCGCCAGTAGGAAGCATCGCCGAGCTCGGCGGCGGTCACGGGCCGGCCGGTGAGGTTCGACACCAGCCCGGCCGTCGGCGCGGTCCACGCCAGCCCGCCCAGCGCCGCGGTCCATGCGTCGAGCATCGGGTCCATCAGCGGCGAGTGGAAGGCATGCGAGACCTTGAGCCGCCGGGCCTGGACGCCCTGCCCGGCCAGGTCGGCGACGATGGCGTCCACATCCGCGGCCGGGCCGGCGATCACGGTGTTGTCGGGACCGTTGAAGGCGGCGATGTCGACGCGGCCCGCATAGGGCGAGATCGCCTCGCTCACGCGATCCGCGGCGGCGAAGACCGCGGCCATGGCGCCGCCGCTCGGCAGGGCGCCCATCAGGCTCCCGCGCGTGGCGACCAGGCGCAGGCCGTCTTCCAGCCCGAAGAAGCCCGCCACGCAGGCCGCGACCCATTCGCCGACGCTGTGGCCCATCACCCAGGCCGGCGTCACACCCCAGGCCCGCCACAGCTCCGCGAGGGCGTAGCCGACCGCGAAGATCGCCGCCTGGGTGTAGGTCGTATCGTCCAGCAGCGCCGCGGCCGCGGTATCGCCGGCCGGCGGGTACATCACTTCCAGGAGCGGCCGGTCGAGCTGGTCGCGCAGGAGCGCGTCGCAGCGGTCGATGGCCTGGCTGAAGGCCGGCTGCGTCGCGTAGAGCTGGCGCCCCATCCCGATCGATTGCGCTCCCTGCCCGCTGAACAGGAAGGCCACCTTGGGCGGACGCGCGGCCCGGGCATGCCCGCGATGCAGGCCCGCCGGCTCGGCGCCGGAGGCGATCGCCGCGAGCCTGTCGCGCAGCGCGCCGGAGGTCTCGACCGCGAAGGCCAGCCGCCGGCCGAGGTGGGACCGGCCCGCGCCGGCGGTGAAACAGACGTCGGCGAGCGGAGCCCCGGCGACCGCCGGATGCGCTGCCCAGCGCCCGGCCTGGGTTCGCAAGGCCGTCTCCGTCCTGGCTGAGAGCGTGAAGACGTGCCGAGGGCGGTCGTGGGCGCTCGGGGCCGAGGCTTCGGCGGCGGGGGCGGCCTCGACGATGACATGCGCGTTGGTGCCGCTGAAGCCGAAGGAGCTGACCGCGGCGCGCCGGGGGCCGTCGCGGACCGGCCAGGCGGTGTTGGCCGTCGGGACGGTGATCGGAAGCCGATCCCAGGGGATGTAAGGGCTGGGGCTCCGCAGGTGCAGGTGCGGGGGTATCGACGCGTGCGAGAGCGACAGGATCGCCTTGATCAAGCCCGCGATCCCCGCCGCCGATTCGAGATGGCCGATATTGGTCTTGACCGAGCCGACCACGAGCGGCCGGTCGCGCCCCTTCCCGTAGACCTCGCCCAAGGCTTGGATCTCGATCGGATCGCCCAAGGCGGTGCCCGTGCCGTGGGCCTCGACGAAGTCGACGCTGGCCGGGTCGACGCCGGCGTCGGCGCAGCCGGCGCGCAGGACCGCCGCCTGCGCCGGGCCGCTGGGCGCGGTCAGGCCATTGCTGCGGCCGTCGTGGTTGATCGCCGAGCCGCGGATGAGGGCGGCGATCGGATCGCGGCGCGCCAGCGCCTCCGGCAGGCGGCGCAGCACGACGACGCCGCAGCCTTCCCCGCGCACGAAGCCGTCGGCGCCGGCGTCGAAAACCTTGCAGCGGCCGTCGGGGGCCATCATGCCGAGCTTGGAGAGCGCGATGCCGGTGTCGGGCGCCAGGATGGCGTTGACTCCCCCGGCCAGCGCCAGGTCGCATTCGCCGCGGCGGAGGCTTTGGACCGCCAGATGGATCGCGACCAGCGACGAGGAGCAGGCGGTGTCGACCGCCAAGCTGGGCCCTTGGAGGCCGAGCACATAGGACAGGCGCCCGGCGGCCACGCTGTGGGCGGAGCCTGACGCGGAATAGGCGTCCAGGCCGGCTTCACCGCCGGCCGCCTTGCGCAGCTCGTGGTAGTCCCAGCCGGAGATGCCGACGAAGACCCCCGTGCGGCCGTCCACCAGCCGATGCGGCGCCTGCCCGGCCCGCTCCAGCGCTTCCCAGGCCACCTCCAGAAGCATCCGTTGCTGCGGGTCCATGCCCACCGCCTCGCGCGGCGCGATGCCGAAGAACTCCGGGTCGAAGCGCTCGATGTCATCCACGAAGCCGCCCCAACGGGTCGACATCCGACCGGGCGCGGCGGGGTCCGGGTCGAAGTAGGCGTCGCCGTCCCAACGATCGGGCGGCACGCCGGTGATGGCGTCGGTCCCGGCCTCCAACAGCTCCCAATAGCCCTCGGCGTCGCGGACCCCGCCCGGGAAGCGGCAGCCGATTCCGATCACCGCGATCGGCACGCTGCGCCACGCTTCGGCGGCGCTGAGCCGATCCTGCAGCTCGGCCGCGAAGAGAGCGAGCTGCTTGGGCGAGAGCTGCTCCAGCCGCTCGATTGACAGCGTCATGCCCGATCCTTCATGCTCGACCGTCGGCCGGCGAGCCGCCGATCGACCTCTTCGTCCGACAAGGCTTCGAGCGCCGCCAACAGCTCGTGCGCCGGCCCGGCGGAGACCTCGGCTGCGCCCCGGTTATCCGGCCTCCCCGGGGCCGCCGGGCCGGGCAGCTCGTCGGACCAGCCGCGCGCGAGGTAGCTTGCCAGCGCCTCGGGGCTGGGATGGTCGAATACGATCGTCGCCGGCAGCAGCTCGCCGGGCGCCGATCCGGCGGCCAGCCGATTGCGCAGCTCGACGGACATCAGCGAATCCATGCCCAGGTCGTGCAGAGCTTGCCGGGGCTCGATGGCTTGATCCGGCGGCAGACTCAGGACCCGAGACGCCTGTTCGCTGACGAAGCCCAGGAGAATCTCCAGCCGCAGCGCGGGGGGCGCCTCCAACAACCGCGCCCGCAGCTCCGCCCCCGCGGGAGGGGCCGCCGCAGTCGCGGACGCGGTGGCCTCGGAGAATGCCACGGCGCCGTCGGCGGTCGCGGCCACGCTTTCCGGCCCGGCCCCGCGCGCCAAGGCCTCGAACAAGGGCGGGCAGCCGTCCGCGCCGCGGCTTTCCACGTAGCGCGCCCAGTCGATCGACGCCACGACAAGCTGGGGCTGGTCACGGCGCAGGACTTCGGCCAGCGCCGCCAGCCCGCGCGCCGGCTCGATCGGTTCGATGCCCCGCGCCCGGGCGTGCTCGACGATTCCGTGGCGGACGGCGGCGCCGATCCCGGACCAGGCGCCCCAATCGATGCTCACGGCCGGCCGCCCTTCCGCCCGCCGGAGCTGCGCGAGCGCGTCGAGGAAGGCGTTGGCCGCGGCATGGTTGGCCTGCCCGGCCGAGCCGAGCACCGCCGCGGCCGAGGAGAAGAGCAGGAACCAGTCGAGCTCGCAGTCCCGGGTGAGCACATGCAGGTTCCACGCGCCGTCGACCTTGGGCGCCAGCACCGTGGCGAAACGCGCCCAGTCCTGCCGGACCAGCGCGCCGTCGTCGAGCACGCCCGCGGAGTGGATCACGCCACGGAGCGGCGGCATGGTCGCCGCGACGTCCGACAGGATCGCGGCCAGCCTTCGAGCGTCCGCCACATCGCCTTGGGCGACCATGACCCGCGCGCCGGCCGCCTCGATCGCGGCCAGCCGCGCCCGGGCCGCTTCGCCCGGCGGCCGGCGGCCGATCAGCGCGAAGTGCCGGGCCCCGCGGTCGGCCATCCACTCCGCGACCGCCAGGCCCAGACCGTCGAGGCCGCCGGTGATCACGTAGCTGGCGTCGCTCCGAAAGCGGACGTCGTTCGCGCCGGCCCCTGCGTCCGGGGGGACCAGCACGATCTTGCCGATGTGGCGGGCCTGCGCCATGTGCCGGAAGGCGTCGGGCGCGGCATCGAAGGGGAAGACCTGCGCCGGAAGCGGCCGCAGCGCGCCTGCGCCGAGCTCCGCGACCAGGGCGGCGAACAGTTCTCGGATGTGCTCAGGGTCTGCGGCCGCCACCGCCGCCAAGTCGACGACGTGATAGGCGGCCCGAGGCTTGATGGCGGCGACTTGCGCCGCGGACCAGATGTCGCGCTTGCCGAGCTCGACGAAGCGACCGTCGTCGGCCAGGGCGCGCAGGCTGGCGGGGATGAAGTCGCCGCTGAGCTGGTTGAGCACCACGTCGACGCCGCGCCCCCCGGTCAGGTGCAGCACCGCCTCGGCGAAGTCCAGGCTGCGGGAATCCAGCACGTGCGGGATGCCCATTTCGGCCAGGTAGGCGCGCTTCTCGGGGCTGCCGGCGGTGGCGACGATCTCGGCGCCGAGCCGCATGGCGATTTGCACGGCGGCCTGGCCGACCCCCCCGGCCGCGGCGTGGATGAGAACGCGCTCGCCGCGGGCCAGGCCCGCGACCCGCCGAAGGGCGTGCTCGGCGGTGAGAAAGGCCGTCGGCAGGGTCGCGCCGCCGATGGGATCGACCCCTGCCGGCAGGCGGACCACGCGCCGGGCGTCGGTCGTCGTGTAGCTGCCCAGGCTCCCCGGCGCGAGCGCGACGACGGCGTCACCGATGTCCAACCCGGTAACGCCGGCCCCGAGTGCGCTGATCCAGCCCGCGCACTCGCACCCGAGCGGGTCGGGATCGTCGCGCACGGCGAGGGCGTTGAGCAGATCGCGGAAGCTCAGCCCCGCGGCCTGGACGCGGATCTCGACCTCGCCCCGACCCGGCGCCCGCCGCTCGGCCTCCACCCAATGGATGTCGTCGAGCACACCGCCGCGACCCGCGGCCAGGCGGACCGGGGGGGAACGCTGGATCCCAGGGGGCGTGGGGGACGAGCGGACGAGCCGGGCGACGTGGCGCAGGCCGCCGCGGTAGGCGACCTCGTCCTCGCCGTCCGGCCGCGCCAGCTCCTCCAGCAGTCGGTCCGCTTGCGTGTCGCGGTCGGCCGCGCCGTCGAGGTCGACCCGCATGCAGCCGAGCTCGGGATGCTCAAGGGCAAGCACCCGCCCGAGCCCCCACAGAGGAGCCTGGGCAAATCCATTCGACGGCACGCCATGCCGCGGCTCGCGGGCATGGCCCGCCGCTCGGGAGACCACCGCGGTCTCCGGGGCCCAGGCTCCTCGCGTTACCAGCCACAATCGCGGCGCCGAACCGAGGCCGGCTCCCAGCAGCGCTTGCGCCAGGTGCAACGCACCGCCCAGGCTCGGTTTTAGGACTGGTTCCAGGCTGCTCGGGACATCGTCGGATGGTACCGGAATGTCGAGGCCCCACAGGCACACCGCCCCCCGCAGCGGCGGGCCGACCCCCACCGTCGCCGCGACGAGCTGGGACAGATCCGCCGGTCGCGCGGGATTCACCTGCCAGGGGCCGCCGCCCTCGAGCGACAGCGTGTCGCCCGCCTCCACGACGCGCGCCGAAGCGCCGCGCGCGGCCAGCCGCTCGGCGAGGCCCGCCCCGACGCCACCCTTGTCGGCCAGCACCAGCCAGGTGCCCGCGATCTCATCCCGGGCCGCGCGCGCGATCAGGATCGCCTGGTGGGAGGCCCCGGGCGGCGCGGTCAACACGGCGGCGTCGCCGAAGCCGGCCTCGGCCAGGCATGCGCGCCAGGCATCGACGTCGAGCAAGGGTCCGGCGCGGCGCCGGTCGGTGTCGGTGAAGCGCCACCAACCGTCGCTGAGGCCGAAGGTGATGTCGATCCACGGTTCGGATGCGGTTCCTTCGAGCAGCACGAGCAGTCCGCCGGGTGCGAGGAGCATCCGGATGTGATCCAAGGAACGCCGCACGTCGGCCGTGGCGTGCAGGACGTTGGCCGCCAGCACGATATCATAGCTGCCCGGCGCGAAGCCCTGCGCCGCGGGATCGCGTTCGATGTCGAGCACGCGGTACTCGAGGGCCGGATCGTCGCGGAAGGTCGTGCGGGCCCGGCCGAGGAAGTGGGGCGAGATGTCGGTGAAGGTGTAGCGCGGGTGCATGCCTCGCAAGCGGGGCAGCGCATAAGAAGTCGTGCCCCCGGTCCCCGCGCCGATTTCGAGCACGCGCGGCCGCTGCCCCGCCGGCCGCCCCGGGCCGGTGGGCCCAAGCGCCTCGGCCAGCACCTCGGCCGTCATCGCCTGGAAGACGCGCGCCTCGGCCGAGTCCCGATAGAGGCGTTCGGCCGTGGCTGTCGAGCCTCCGGGAAACAGCAGGTCGAGCGGATTGACCCCGCCCGTGAGCACTCCGGCGAGCCGCGATCCGCAGCGTTCGGTCAGCTCGACCTCCGGCATGGCCGCGGGATGGGCCATCCGCAGCGCGGTCAGCGCCGAGTCCGCGTCGAGCCGCGTGTCGGTCCGCGCACTCAGGCCCGAGACGGCGCCCGTCGGGACGGCCGCCGGCCAGGCCTGCACCTCGTATCCCTCGCCCCGCGCCGCCAGGCCGCCGTCCTCCGCCAATACCGCGAGGAGCCTTTCGACGAGGCGGTGGTAGTGAGGCTGGACGCCGAGCCGCGCGGCCAGGGGCGCGGCGGCCACGCGCTCGCCCGGTCGCGGGTCCCAGCCGAGCCGGGTGAACGCGCGACGGACATACAGTGCCGCGACGGCATCGAGCCGCCCCAACAGGCCGCGGTAGTCCTCCAGCCGCTCCTCTGCCGCGAGCGCGGCCAATCGCGGCGCGAGTCCGGCGGCCAACCGGGCCGGATAGCCCGTCGCCAGCGGCTCCGACCCCCGACTCGTCTCCGCCATCGCTCCCCGCCCCATCCCCGCAAGCGGCTTGGGATGCCAGGCGAGCTCGTAGAACCAGTCGGCGATCCCCGAGGGAGAAGCCTCGGCGCGCCCTGCCGGAACTTCAGGCTGGCCGTTCGGACGGTGCTCGGTCGTGCCTGTCAGGTCGGGGGCGCCGGGCAGAGCACGCGGTTCCTCGTGTGGCGCAGGCGCAAGCCAATAGCGTTGCCGCTGCCAGGGATAGGCGGGCAAGGGGACGGGGGCGCTCGCCTCCGGGTATAGGGCGGCCCAATCGACCGGGTAGCCGTGTGCGTACAACGCGCCGAGCGTGCGCAGCAGCGCCGCCCGCTCGTGCTCGCCCCGCCGCAGCGAGCCGAGCACGAGCTGCCCGGGCTCCGCCACCGTCTGCTCGATCGCCGGCCCGAGCGCTGGATGCGGGCCGATCTCCAACCAGGTGTTGATCCCCGCCGCCGCCATCGCGGCCACCGCCGAGGCGAAGTGGACGGTCTGGCGCGCGTTCCGGCCCCAATAGGCGGCGTCGAAGTCCCCGGCGCCGGAGCGCCCCCCGCTGACGGTCGAGTAGATCGGGATCGACGGCGCCGCAGGGACGAGGTCGTCGAGCTCCGCCACCAGCCGCGCGCGAACGGAATCCAGGGCGGGGCTGTGGAAGGCCGCATCGAGCGGGAGCCAGCGCACGAAGACGGCGCGGTCGCGCAGCGCCGCCACCGCCGCCTCCAGCGCGGCCGCGTCCCCGCTGAGCACGGTCGAGGCCGGGCCGTTGATCGCGGCCACCGCGAAGCGCCCGGCATGTCGCGCGGCGAGCGCCTCGGCCTCGGCCGCCGTCAAGCCGACGGCCACCATCCGGCCTGTGCCCGCCAGCTCTCGCATCAACCGCCCGCGCGTCTCGACCACGCGCACGGCGTCCTCCAGGCTCAGGGCGCCGGCCACGTGGGCCGCCGCTACCTCGCCCAGGCTGTGCCCCACGACCGCTTCCGGATGGATGCCCCAAGACCGCCACAGTGCCGCGAGCGCCACTTGCAAGGCGAAGTGCGCCGGCTGCGTCATCCCGGACCCGCCCCACCAGCCGCCGGCGGGGTCGGCGTGAAGCGCCTCGATCAACGACCAGCCGGCGCGGGCCCGCAGCAGCCCGTCGCAGGCCTCGATAACCTCGCGAAAGGCCGGTTCCCGTGCCAGGAGCTCCCGGCCCAGGCCGGTCCAGGGCGGCCCCCGGCCGGTGAACACGAAGGCCAGCCCGCGCCGGCTCTCGGGCCATGCCTCGCCTGAGATCGCCGCCGACGCGCGCCCGTCGGCGAAGGCGCCGAGCGCCTCGCCGAGCGCCGCCCGGCCGCCGCCCACCACCGCCAAGCGATGGGCGTGGTGGCTGCGCCTCCGCGCCGCCGTGGCCGCGACGGCGAGAAGGGGCGCTTCGCCGAGCGCCAAGAAGTCCCGCCAGCGCCGCGCCAACGCCGTGAGCGCGCCGGGGCTGCGGGCCGACAAGGGCACGATGTAGACGTCGCCCTCTCCCGCGGCCCCCGAGCGCGATTCGCGTGCGGCGGCCTGGTCTGGGGCTCCACCGCGCACCGCCGGGGCCGGCGCCTCGCGCAAAACGACATGGGCATTGGTCCCGCCGAACCCGAACGAGCTGACCGCGGCATACCGCGGCCGATCGCCGCGTGGCCATGCTTCGCGGCGCGTCGGGAACCGCAGCCGCGTGGCGGTCAGATCGATGTGCGGGTTGCACGCGCTAAAGTGCAGGTTGGGCGGAACCACACCGTTGCGCAGGGCCAAGACCGCCTTGATCAGGCCGGCGATGCCCGCGGCGCCTTCGAGATGGCCGAGATTGGTCTTGATCGCCCCCAGGAAGCACGGCGCCGCGCCCGCGCCGGGCCGGCCGAGGACCTCGGCCAGCGCCTCGACCTCGATGGGATCGCCCAGGGCGGTGCCGGTGCCGTGCGCCTCGACCAGGCCGATCGCGGCGGGATCGAGCTCCGCGTCCGCCAGCGCCCGGCGGATCACCGCGACTTGCGCTTTGCCGTTGGGGGCGGTGAGGCTGTTGGTGCGCCCGTCCTGGTTGACGGCGGAGCCGGCGATGACCGCCAGGATCTCGTCTCCGGCGGCGACGGCGTCGCTCAAGCGCTTCAGCACCACGAGGCCGCAGCCCTCCGCCCGCACCATGCCGTCGGCCCGCGCGTCGAAGGTCTTGCAGCGGCCGTCGGGGGAGAGCATCCGCAGTCGATCGAAGGCGAGGCTCGCCTCGGGCGAAAGCATGAGGTTGACGCCGCCCGCCAGCGCCAGCTCGCACTCCCCCCGGCGCAGGCTTTGCACCGCCAGGTGGACGGCCACCAGCGAGGACGAGCAGGCGGTGTCGATCGCCAGGCTCGGACCATGCCAGTCGAAGGCATAGGACAGCCGGTTCGCGGCGACGCTGTGCGCCGTACCGGTCGCGGTATGGGCGTCGATGTCCTCCAGCCGGCGGACCTGGCGCCAGGTGTAGTCGCTGCTGTAGCTGTGGATGCCGACGAACACGCCCGTCTGGCTGCCGGCCAGCCGATCCAGCGCCTGGCCGGCGGCTTCGAGCGCCTCGACGGCCACTTCCAGCAGCAGGCGCTGCTGCGGGTCCATATGCGCGGCCTCGCGCGGCGAGATGCCGAAGTAACCCGCGTCGAAGCTGTCCACGTCCGCGAGGAAGCCGCCCCAACCCAGGGCCGCCGGATCCGACAGCCGGGAATCCGCCGCGGCCAGCGCCGCGGGGTCCCATCGTTCCGGAGGGACCGGCGTGATCGCATCCACGCCCTCCGTCAGCAGAGCCCACAACGTCTCCGGACTCTCGACGCCGCCCGGCAAGCGGCAGCCCACGCCGATCACGGCCACCGGCTCGCGCCGCGCCCGCTCGATCGCGTCCAGGCGCGCCCGCAGCGCCTGGATCGCCGTCAGCGCGCGCTCGAGCTGGGTGGCGTCGCCGTAGCGATCAAGGTCTGCCATCGGCCCCTCGCCTCAGTCCTTTTCCAGCCAAGCTTCGACGGCCGCCAGCTCGTCGGCCAGCCGCGCCCGAACGGCGGCCGGGCTGTCGTCCCTCTGCCCATCGTCGCCCCGGACGCGCCCGCCGCCCGCCATCGAGCTTCCGGCGCTCGTCGCGCCATTCGCGGGCGTGGGATCGGCCGGGAAGCCCACGGGCTCGGGCCGCAAGTCCATCTGATCGAGCAGGAACGGCGTGAGCGCCAGGATGCTCGGGTGATTCCAGACGTAGCTGGCCGGCAGCCTGAGGCCGAGGCTGTCTTCCAGGTGATGGCGCAGCTCGAGGGCCATCAGCGAGTCCAGGCCCAAGGTCTTGAGCGGCGCGTCGATCGGCACGCGTTCGGACGGCAAGCCGAGAACGCGGCTCACTTGCGCCACCAGGTGGGCTTCGACCAGGGCCCGCCGCGGCCGGCCGGGATCCGCCGCCGACAGCGCCGCTCGCAGCTCGATCGCCGGGCTTCGCTCCGCCCGGGCCGCGGATTCCCCGGATCGCAGCTCGGCCAGCAGAGGCCAGGTCGCGACGGCGGGCAGGGCTTCGCACCAGCGTGCGCAGTCGAAGACCATCACCGTCGCCTGGGTCGCGTCGGCCTCCATCGCCCGCGCCAGCGTCTGCAAGGCGATGTCAGGCGCGAGGCCATCCAGGCCGCGGCCGGCCAGGCGTGCGCCGCGCTCCGATCGCGCGGCGGCCAGGCCGACGTCGCGCCACGGCCCCCAATCCACACTGAGCGCGGGCAGGCCCCGCGCGCGGCGGTGATGCGCCAGGGCGTCGAGGAACGCGTTGGCCGCGGCATAGTTGGCTTGGCCGGGCGATCCCAGCAGCGCCGCGGCGGAGCCGAAGAGGACGAAGAAGTCCAGGTCGCGGCCGGCCGTCAGCCGGTGCAGGTTCCAGGCGCCGGCCAGCTTGGGATGCAGCACGCGCTCGAACCGGGCCGCGTCCAGCGCCTCGATCGTCCCATCCGCCAGCACGCCCGCCGCGTGCACCACGCCCGCGAGGGGCGGCATGTCGCGGTCGATAGTTTGGATCACCGCCGCCAAGGCCACCGCGTCGCCGACATCCGCCGCCTGCACCCGGACCTCGACCCCGAGAGCGGCGAGGGCGGCGAGGGCTTCGCGGGCCGATTCGGACGGCGCGCCGCGCGCGACGAGCATGAGGTGGCGCGCCCCGCGCTCCACGAGCCAGCGCGCGACCGCCAAGCCGAGCCCGCCGAGGCCGCCGGTGATCAAGTAGCTCGCGTCCGAACGGACTTGCCCGGGCGCGAAGGTCAGGCGCGCAGGCTCGCCCCGCACCGTGAGGACGATTCGGCCGATGTGGCCGGCCTGGGCCATGTGCCGGAAGGCGGTCTCCGCTTCGCCGATGGCGAAGGTCGTCACCGGCAGCGGCTGCAGCTCTCCCGCGCCGAGCCGGCAGAGGAGCGCATCGAGCCAGCGCCGAACCAGCACCGGTCGCGCCGTGATCAGGGCCGCGAGGTCGACCGCAAAGTAGGCCCGGTTCGCGCGCAACGCGGACAGCCCGATCGGGCTGTCCGAGTGGATATCGCGCTTGCCGATCTCGACGAAGCGGCCTCCGGGAGCCAAGAGGGCAAGGCTGGCGCGCATGGCGTCGCCGGTCAGCGCGTTCAAGACCACGTCGACGCCGCGGCCTCCGGTGGCCGCTCGGACGCCTGCCGCGAAGTCGAGGCTGCGCGAGTCGAACACCGACCGGACGCCGATCCGCCGCAGGTGCTCGCGCTTGGCCGTGCTCCCGGCGGTCGCCAGCACCTCCGCGCCGGCCAGGTGGGCGAGCTGCACCGCCGCCAAGCCGACGCC
>CAZCJG010000089.1:0-14013 GCA_964498575.1 uncultured Anaerolineales bacterium
GGCCCGCGGGTCGGCAGCTTCGACGGCGGCTTCGGCGCCAGCTTCCTCGCCAGCATCGTCGGACAGAAGAAGGCGCGCGAGATCTGGTTCCTGTGCCGACAGTACGACGCCCGGCAGGCGCTGGACATGGGCCTGGTCAACGCGGTGGTGCCGCTGGACGAGCTGGAGGCGACCACCGTCGCCTGGTGCCGCGAGATGCTGGCCCTGTCCCCGCTGGCGCTGCGCCTGCTCAAAGCCTCCTTCAACGCCGGGCTGGACGGCCAGGCCGGCTTGCAACAGCTCGCCGGCGACGCCACCTTGCTGTACTACATGACCGAGGAAGGCGCCGAAGGCAAGAACGCCTTCCTGGAGAAGCGGCCGCCGGACTTCTCGAAGTTCGAGCGCTACCCGTAGTGGCGCACGCTGCCGGCTCGGGCGGGAGAGATGGACTGAGCCGGATTGTCCCGGATCGCGGACGTCCCGGCGTCCTCACGGCGACCATCATGACTTCGGCCACCCAGGCTATGAAGAACCACAGCGACACAGAGAAAGGCTCTCTCTGTGTCGCTGTGGTGACATCGTCGATTGCACATGGCCGAAGTTGTGACTGAAGCCGTCCTCACACCCCGAAGGGAGGCCAAGGTGTCGGTGCCCTGGACGCTGCTGATCTACTTGGCGGGCGACAACAACCTCGACCGCGCGGGACTGCGCGATCTGCTCGAGCTGAAGTCGGCCGCGTCGAGCGCCGTCCACGTCGTGGCGCAGCTCGACCGTTTGGGCCGGGGCGTGACGCGCCGCTATTTCTTGACGCCGGATCGACCGCTGGACGACGACGTCGTCGCCGAGCTGCCGGAAACCAACACCGGCGACCCGGCGGTGTTGTTGGACTTCGTGCTCTGGGGGCTTCAGGTCTCCCCCGCCGACCGCACGGCCTTGGTGCTGTGGAACCATGGCGCCGGCTGGAAGGATGACGACGTCTACGCCCACGCGCGCCGCGCCGAGATCCCGGGCGAGTTTTGGCCGAGCAGCCAGCGGGGAGACCGAGCACCACCGGCGTCGCGCGCGCTGTTCCTCCCCTCGCTACCCACCCTGCTCAACGTCCCGGCCATGCTTCGCGGCGTGCTCTTCGACGACACGGCCAAGGATTTCCTGGATAATCAGGAGCTGGCGGCGGTGCTGGCCCAGGTGGTCGCGGCACGGGGGGGGCGCAAGCTGGACTTGATCGGCTTCGATGCCTGCCTGATGAGCATGGTGGAAGTGGCATATCAGGTGCACGACTGCTGCGACGTGCTGGTCGGCTCGCAGGAGATCGAGCCGGCCGACGGCTGGCCCTACGGGCGCATCCTGTCGGCCCTGGCCGCGGACCCCGAGATGGCGCCGGAACAGCTCGGCCGCGCGATCGTCCGCGCCTACGCCGACGGCTTTCCACCACCGCCGTCCCCGCGGGCGTGGCGCTGACCCAATCCGCCGTGCGGCTCGCCGCCGTCCCGGCCCTGGTCGACCGGCTGTCCGAGCTGGCCGAGCTGACGACGGCCGAGCTCGCCGACCCGGCCTTTCACACGCGAACCCTGATGCCGGCGCTGCGTGAAGCGCGCAAGTTCCGCGACGACCAGTATCTCGACCTGCGCCATGTCGCGCAGCTTCTAGCGATGCGCTCCGAGCCCGGACCCCTGCGGGAAGCGGCGGCGGCGGTCCAGGCCGCGCTCGATCCCGCCGCCGCCCTGCCGGTCATCCTGGCCAAGATGAGCGTGGTGGGCAATCAAATGACGCCGCGCCGGTTGGCGGGAGGCATGGCCGGCGGTCTGGCGCTGGCGGCGACCCTGGTAGGCTTGTGGGAGAGCGACCTGGTCCGTGGCTTCGTCCACCCCGCGCCCACGCCGGCCCCCACGGCCGCGCCGGCGGCGATGGGCGGCGACTTCAACGTCGCGGTAGCACAGGTGGGCAAGCTCGGCGCCAACGGCAAGGTCCAGGCGACAGCCGCGGGCGACCAGGTGGGCCAGCGGATCTACGAGATGCTGCGGGACGAGCTGGACCGGACGCCGAGCGACTTCCGCGACTTCAAGGTGGAGCTGTGGTACGACGGGATGCCGGGCGCGGAGCGGCACCTCCTCATCGGCATCGTGCCCGGCGCGACGCCCGACGAGCGCGCGGCCAGCGCCGCGGACCTGGCGCGGAAGCTGCGGGCCGATATGATCATCGGCGGCGTGCTGGTCGACGAGCGCGGCCTGGCCACCTTCCTGCCGGAGTTCTACATCCTGCCCACCCGGCAGCGGCATGACGCCGACGACCTCGTCGGTCGCCATGGCCTGGGCCGGCCTGTGCCGGATCTGGATCTCGACGATCCGGCGTCCAAGCTGCGGCTGAATCAAGCGCTCGATGTCCGCGCGCGGGCCCTGGTCCACGTGATCTTCGGGCTGACCTACGAGTTCGCGGGCCAGCCGGACCGCGCGCTGGGCACGCTGCGGGCGGCGGAGGACGCGCTAGACGACTGGGAGGAAGACGACGGCAAGGAGCTGCTATACCTCTTGCTCGGCCGCGAGGCGCACATGGTGACCATGGACCGGCGAGCGCGGGCCGACCGGGCGCGCCGCGCCGGCAGATCGGATCAGGCCGACGCTCTCGACGCGCAGGCCGGGCAGGCGCTGGATGCGGCGCTGGGCTACTACCGGCAAGCGGTGCGGATCAACCCCAGCTATGCGCGCGCCTACCTCGGGATCGGCAACTACCACTACGACCGGGCCGAGCGCCAGCCGCGGGAAGCGCGCTTGGAGCGCGGCGACATCCACCAGGCGATCGACCAGTTCCTGATCGCCGCGATCCAGGCCGAGCGCGCCGGAGATCGCCGCACCCAGACCAAGGCGCAGCTCGCGCTGGGCAACGCTTATCTGACGCTTGAGCAAGCCCAGCTCGGCCGCGGCGACCGCCAAGCGGCCGGCGAGAGCCTGGACTTCGCGGTCGAGCGGCTCAACCAAGTGCTGGCGCTGGCGGACGCGGACAACCACCGGCACCGCGGCCACGCCAACCTGGGCCTGGGCGGCGCCTACGCCCAGCAAGCCTACCTGAAACAAGCGGCCGGCGACGAGGCGGGCCGGTCCGCCTTGCACTGCGCCGCCGCCCATGCCTATTCGGCCTGTGTCTCGGAGACGGACATGGATCGAACCGACCTCTATCTCAGCACCTATGTCCGCCCAAGCTGCGCGGCGGCCCTGGCGGATGTCATCCTTTTGTGTGACGAGAATCAACGGGGGACACCATGACCACACGTTGGAACCACAGGCGCGGCGCCTTGATGGCCCTGAGCCTCGTCGCCGGGCTGCTGGCGGCATGCACGCCGGGGGGGGTGCCTGAAGGAACCGAGCAGAGCGGCCCGTCCGCCCTGGAAGCAACAGACTCGGCGGCCGGCGAGAGCACGGTGATCGACACGCCGGCTGCGGCTCCGGCCATCGCGACGCGATCGTCGGGGCCTCAGCCGGCAGCTCCGGCATCGTCCAGCCCGCAGACGACCGCAGGGCCACCGGTCTGCGCGGTCGACAGCGGCGCGCTGAGCATCAAGGAAGGTCCCGGGACCGCGTTCCAGTCGATGGGAACGTTGAGCTTCGGCGACCGCTTCACCCCACTCGAACGCAGCATGGATTGCGCCTGGCTGTACGGCGATACGCGTCTGGGGCAGGGCTGGTCCGCCTCGGCTCTGCTGAGCTGCCCCTTGGACTTCGATCCCTGCACGCTGCCGGTGGCAGCCGGCCCGCCCACCTACACGCCACCGGCGCCGCCGCCGACCGCCGCGGCGACGCCAACGACGATGGGGGAGGCGGTGCCAACGCTGCCGACGGGCATCGAGGTGATCCCCAGGGAGCTGACGCCGGTATCGACCCGACCGGCCGCGACGATCGCGCCACGGGCGCCGATCACGCTCCCCACCCTGATCCGCCCCGATCGCCCGGTGCGGACCCTACCCTCCCCGGGCGGTCGCTTGCCAGGTCGGCGGCTCACGCCGCCGCCCACCACCCGGCCGAACCCGCGGGTGCCGCCGCTCTAGCAGTTGCTCATTGGGTTCGCGGTCGTCGCGGCAGCGCCCAGGACCGCCTGATGACGGTATCGCCAGGCTGTCCCCGATGCCGCCGCGACGACCCAGGTGTGCTCGATCGATCGGCCGGCGCTACCCCCCGCACTCCAACCGCACCGAGATCCCCGCGTACACCGCCGCCAGCTCCGCCGCGGTCGGCGACTCCTGGTAGCGGTCGGGAGAGGTCGCCACCCCGCGCAGCAGGTCGCGGTCGATGTCGGCGCCCAGGCCGATGGTGTAGATCAGCGCGCCGCCCGTCTTCAGCGCCGCGGCTTCGGCGTGGACCGGCGCGACCTCGCCGCTCTGGATGCCGTCGGTCAGGAGCACGACGACCTGTTGCGCGCCGGGGCGGGGCGCGTCCGCCAGCACGGCGCGCGCCTCGGCCAGGCCGCGATCGATGCGCGTGCCCGGGGTCGACGTCAACCCCGCCAGCGCCTGCTCGATCGCCCCGGCGTCCGCGCTCAGGCCGACCAGGCGCCGGCCGGCATCGCTGAAGGCGACGATCCCGGCGCGGTCCGCCGGCAGGTTGAGCAGGCGCACGAAGGCCAGCGCCGCCGCGCGCGCCGCGTCCAGCTTGGTCGCGCTGCCGCCGGGCACCGCCGGCTCGGCCATGCTGACCGAGGCGTCCAGCACGAGGATCACGTCGACCGGGCGCTCCTTGCGCAGGCATTGCTGGCGCGCCAGGAAGGGCAGATAGACCCGGTGCTGCTCCGGCTGGTAGACCGTGACCTCCGGCACCGGGAAGATCAGGTGTCCATCCCGCCCCAGCACGTCGCGGTAGTCGGCGACGGCGTCGACGTTGGTCGGCCAGGTGCCGACTTCGAGCGGCTCAAGCCGGTAGGTCAGGCGCAGCCCGGCGGCGGCCTGGACGCCGGTCAGCCGCCAGGTCAGGCTGTTGGCGGCGGGATCGAAGGTCGCGGCGGGCTGGGCCGAGCCGACGATGTACTTCATGTTGCGCGGGATGCGGTCGGTGACGGTGATTGTGTCGAAGAGGCCCGGCTCGTCGCGGAGCGGGACCAGGGCGGCGGTGAAGTCCGCGATCTGCCAGGAGCGCGGCTCGAACAGCAGGCTCCCGCCTTGGTTCTCGAAGAGCTGCAAGAAGTCGTTGTCGGCGTTCTGGCCGTCCTCGAACACCAGCGCGGCGAGGTCGATGCCGGCGAGGCGCGCGGCGTCGAGCGCGTCGTAGGTCTGATCCTTGGGGTTGGCGTCGGTCACCAGCAGGATGAGCTGCCGCGCGGCCGGGTCGCGCGCCGGCCCGGTCAGCTCGCGCCGGGCCAGCTCGATGCCCTCGGCCATCCGGGTATCGCCGCCCGTGCCCAGCGCCGCGACGCGCCGGCCGACGGCGACCAGGTCGTGCGAGAGCGGCGCCTCCAGCGCGCCGGCGTCGTCGAAGCGGACCAGGGTGACCTCGGTCAGGCGCGGGTCCAGCCGGGTGAGGATGTCCAGCACGGCCAGCTTGGCGGTGTCGATCACGTAGCCCCAGCTCATCGAGCGCGAGGTGTCGAAGACGATCGCGAGCTGCACGGGCTGGGTTTGGGGCGGGCAGCCGCCGCGCACGTCCAGCGTCACGGTGACGCCGTCCCCCAGGGGAATGCGCCCCGGCGCGGCGCGCTTGTCCGGCGTCGCCTCGCAGCGGCCGGGGCCGGGCGGCAGGTCCGATGGCGGCGCGGCGCTGGGCGCGAAGACCCAGATGCCGGCCTCGGCGATGTCGCCGGCCGCGCTGACGTTGGCGTCGATCCGCGCGTAGTTGACGTAGACGCGCCCGTCCCGGCCGACCGCGATGTCGCGCGCGCCGAGCTCGTGGTCCGGCAGGGGCCAGGCCGCATCGAGCAGGCCGTCCGCCCCGTGCCGATACGCCCAGCCGCCGCGGCCGAGGATGAAGACCTCGCCGCCGGGCCCGAGCCCGAGGGCCAGCGGCGCGTCGGACAGCGGCCAGGTCTCCAGGCGCGCGCCGTCCAGGGTGCGGACCTCGACCTCGGCTTGGCCCTGGTAGGCCAGGTAGATGCGATCGCCCGCCAGCGCGATGTCGATCGGCGGCGCGGTCGGGCCGTGGGGATCGAGCGGCCAGTGGCCGGTGATCCGCCCCGCCTGGTCCAAGAGCGCCACGCCGCCCGCGCCGATGTCCAGCACCGCGATCCGCCCGGCGTCGGCGGCGATCGCGCCGATCTGCGTCCCCAGCCCGCCGGCCCACAAGCCGTTGACGCAGGTGGTCCAGGCCGGGAAGTGGTCGTCCGGCCGGTGCGTGACACAGGTCGCGTCCGCGGTGAAGATGTCCGCGCCGTCCAGCGCCAGGTCGCGCGTCCAGCTTGCCTCCAGCGCCTGGCCGCAGACGCCGAGCTGGCGATCGAGATCACCGGCGGGCACCCAGCGCTGGACCGACTGCGGGAGGCCGGTGGAGCGCGGGGGATCGGGCAGGCGGAAGCTGGTCCACGGCCGCGAGCCGCTGAGCACGTAGCGGCCCTGTAGCGCGACGACCTCGTCGCCCGCGGAGATGCGCAGCGGGTAGACCGGCCCCTCCAGCGGCGGCTTGTCGAGCGCGCCTTCGAGCCGGTAGGGCGCGGGGCGGGCCATCGGCTGGTCGAACACGATCAGGCCCTGGTAGGCGCAGTGCGAGAGCCCGCCGACGACGGTGTTGCCGCCGGCCGGCACCTCCAGGCTGACCCGGCCGGTCCAGCGCTGGCCGAGCGGCGGGGTGATCGGGTTCTCCTCGCCCAAGGCGTAGACCTGCCCGTAGCGCGCGACGAAGACCCCGGCCGGCCCGACCGCCACGTCGATCCCGAACTCGAAGGGCACGGTCTCGCGGTAGGCATGGTCCGGCTCGAAGATCACGACGCCGGGGATGGGATCGGCGGCGGGCGCGGCAGGTTCGTCCGCGAACCGGCCCTCACCCCCCTGGCCCCCCTCTCCCAAAACGGCTGGGAGAGGGGGGAGAGAGTGTACGGATGGCCCCGGGGTCGGCCGCGGTCCGCCGCCGCCGCCGGGATTGGGCGGGGCGGGGACGACGACGTCTTGGAGGACGTAGATCGTGCCGTCGGTGGCGACGTCGACGCGGGTCGGGGAGGCGAGCTCGGGCGGTTGCAGCGACGCCAGATGCAGGCCGGTGGCGTCGTAGACGTCAACCGCGGGCGGGCCGAGCGTTTCGGACTCGACCGATCGCGCAAGGTAGATCCGCCCGTCGCCGCGCACGCCGACGTCGGCGTAGCGATCCATCAGCAGCCAGGAGGTGAGCAAGTCGCCGGTGGGTGTCAGCCGATCGAGCTGGGACTGCGGCGGGCAGCGCTGGCAGTTCATCACCCACAGCACGTGCAGGATCCCATCCGCGCCGACGTCCAGCCGCGACGGCTCGAAGCTGGCCTGGACCGGCAGCGGCAGCTCGAAGACCCGCTGCGGCGTCCCATCGGCCGCCAGCACGTGGATCGCCGCGTGGTAGCCATCCAGTACGTAGCGCGTCCCGTCCGGCGCCGAGCCGACGTCCGCGACGTCGCCGTAGCGGCCGGGCGTCAGCGCCCAGGGGACCTCGCTCCAGGTGTCGACCAGGCGATAGGTCGACAGCGGATCGGGGACGGTGGGCTGGGCGGCCGGCGCGGCGGCGGACGGGGTGGGCGGGGATGCGGCGACGAGGAGGGCGGCCAGTGCGAGGGCGGCGAGGGCGATCAGGGACTTCGGGACTGCCTTGAAGCGGCGCATCGGGTGATCTCCTGGGTGCGTCGGGAGCCTCCTGGATGCATCCGGAGCCTCCTGTCGTGATGGGGTGGCATGGGATTATACCGCTTTGCCGCGGTGACGTGTAGCGATTGAAACGCGCGGGCGCGTCCATTTTCAGCGGCTTGATGGTTTAACACCTGGGACGGCGAAATGGGCCGGGTCACGACCGTGCTGAAAGCCCGGCGCTGGATCGCGCGTCTACTGCCATAAGCCCACACCGCCGGCAGCAATGCCCACGCCGACGGTGGCCCATCCACAACCCATCCTTCCCTGCCCACCTCGACGTTTCGGCAAGGACCATCGCAAGGAGCAACCCCATGAACCAGCGATTCCTCCGCGTCACCGCCGCGCTCGCCGCGGCAACCCTCGCCGGTCTCCCCATCCTCTCCGGCTTGTCCGCCTCCGGCTCGCCACCGCCCGTCATCCACGCCAGCCGCCTGGCCGGCGTGGCCGGGGCCGGCATCAGCGGCATGATGATCCAAAACATGGATGCGTCCCAGTCCGCGACTGTCGTGGTGGACCTCTATAAACAGTCGGGCGGCGCGCCGGTCTCGATCACCCGCCCCAACGTCGGGGCGGGTGCCGCGGCCAACGTCTACCTGCCGTCGGAGCCCACGTTGCAGAACGGCGCCTACGCCGCGATCACCAGCTCCGATCGCGCCATCCGCACGATCACCCGCACCGATTGGAACACCAGCGGCGGCGCGGCGATGTCGAACGATAGCGCGCCGAGCACCGAGCTCGTCGTGCCCTTCGCGATGAAGGATTTCGAGGGCCAGACTTCGCTGGTTTCGATCCAAAACACCGACGCCACCGCCATGGCCACCTCGAACATCGAGCTGTATCCCCTGGGCGCCGCGAACCCGCTGGTGGTCACCACCGTCGCCATCGGGCCGGGCACGTCGACAACCCTCAACCTGAGCCGGAACGCCGCCTTCGCGACCGTGCCGAACGGAACCGCCGGGCATCTGCGCATCAGGTCGACCACCCAGCTCGCCGTGGTCAACCTGGTCGACGTCGAGACCAGCGCGATGGCCGTTTTCGCCCACGAAGGGCTGCCCGTCGAGCTGGCCCAATCCCGACTGTTCGCGCCCGTGGTGCACGCCGCGGCGCCGCTGAATCCGCTGGACGCCGCGTCGCCGGCGCTGGACACGTTGATGATGGTGGTCAACCCCGGCACGAGCGCGATCAGCGTCAGCATCCACTACACCGGCGTTGGCGGAACCTGCCAGGGACAGACCTTCGACCATGCGTCCTTTGCGCTGGCAGGCGGGGCGAGCGCACTGGTGGCGCAGGCGCCGGGCGCGGCTTATCCGCCGGTGGCGGCGAGTCCCCTGCCGGCAGGCTGCAACGCGGCCGCGGTGATCGAGACGACCGGCGGCAACGTCCTGGCCAGCGTGGTCGATCGGAGGGGCGCCGCCGGCATCGTGGCGGCGGCCTACAACGCGCTTGCCGCAGCCGAGGGCGGCACGATCGTCCGCTTGCCGTTGGCGCGAAAGAACCACACCGCGGGCCGGGTGACCACGGCCATGCAGGTGATGAACCTGGGCGCCAGCCCGGCGAGCGTGACGCTGACATGGCGCGATAGCATGGGCGTGCCGGTCACCGGCTGCGGGGCGGACTGCTCGGCGGCCATCCCGGTGGACGGCGCCCATCTGTTTTGGCCGCCGAGCATCGCGGCGATCCCCGACGGCACCTACGGCTCAGCCGAAGTGACCAGCGATCAGCCGGCCGGCGTGGTCGTCTCCGACATCTCGGTGGCGGGGGCCTCCGACATCGCGAGCTACGTGGGGCTGGCGGAGGCGGGCGGAGGCGGTCCGATGCCGGGGCCGACCCCGGCGCCGATGACGGACTTTTCGCCACTTGTACTGAAAAACGCCGACGCCGGGGGCGGCCCCCCCCGCCCCACGTCCACCCCGCCGCCGGCCACGCCGACGCCGGCCTCCACCGCCACGCCGATGCTTACCCCAACGCCGATGCCGACCCCGACCGTGGTCATTCCACCGACCGACACACCGATGCCGACCTCGACGCCGCCGCCGACCGTGCCGGCCCCGGGAATCCCCATGAGCGACGCTGTGCGCAACCAGGTGCCGCCGGCGGTGGTCGCCGAGGCGCTGGCGCATCCCGAGCGCATCGCGGGCTGGGGCCAGCCGCGCGATCCCGGCAAGCCGGTCAGCCCGGCCAACCCACTGCGCGAATGCTTGTCGCTGGTCGATCCGGGCAAGCCGTATCACCCGTTGTTCAATGGGCTCATCTTCAAGGCGGGGTGCCCGTGATCACGGATCGACACGCATGGCATGGAGGACACTGGGACGTTCGCGTTAGAGAGAGGAGAATCATGATGAATGCTCGAAGGTTCGTTGGGGCGGCGACGGTGGTCGCTGGCCTCGTTGGAGTCGTGATGGTTTTCGATTCCGCTTCGGCTCCGGTCGTGCGGGCCGGCCGGTTGGCGGGCATCGCCGGGGCCGGGACCTGTAGTCTGTGGGTGCAGAACATGGATGAGACGCAGTCGGCGACTACGGTGGTCGATTTCTACAAGCAGGGCGGCGGTGCGCCGATCTCCATCGTGCGGCCGAACTTCGGGGCCTTGGGTGCGGTCGAGATCGATCTCTCGGCCGAGCCGACACTGCAAAATGGCGCGTACGCCGCGATCACGAGCAGCGATCGCGAGATCGGCGTGGTAAACCGTTGCTCGTGGCAGAACTCCGGCGCGGCGGCGATGTCGAACGGCAGCCTGCCGGGCACCGAGATGATCGTGCCGCTGGCGGCGAAGAACTACGAGGGCCAAACCTCGTTGATCACCATACAAAACAGCGATACGGGCGCGCAGGCGAACGCCACGGTGAAGCTATATGCGCTAGGCCAGGCTCAGCCGCTGGGGTCGACGAATGTCGTCATCGCCCCGGGGACGTCGACCACGTTGGATCTGGCCAAGCATGCCGCCTTCGCGGCTGTGCCGACCGGGACGATCGGGCACATCGTGGTCTCGTCCAGCATGCCAGTCGCGGTCAATAACATCGTCGACGTCGAGACGAGCCAGTATGGCGTGTACAGCTTTGAGGGGATACCGACGAGCGTGGTGACCGACACCCTGTACGCACCGCAGGTTCACGCCGCCTCGCCCCTCGATCCGACCGATCCGGGCTCCCCGAAACTGGACAGCATGATGATGGTCGTCAATTCCGGCACGGCTGCGGCGGACGTGACGATTCGCTACACCGGCGCGAGCGGCGCGTGCCAGGGGCAGACCTACACCCATCCCGCGTTCACCCTGGCGGCGGGCACCAGCGCGCTGGTCGCCAACGCCGCCGGTGCGTCCTTCCCGCTGACCGGCGCCAGCCCGCTGCCGGCCGGCTGCAACGCGTCGGCGGTGATCGAGGCGACGGGCGGCAAGGTCACAGCCACCGTCGTCGACCGTGATGGAGCCGGGGGCAAGGCCGCCGCCTACAACGCCATGAGCCGGGCAGGAGCCAGCGACACGGTCGGGCTGCCGATCTTCCGCCGCGACTATGGTGCGGAGCGTTCGACCACGGCGGTCCAAGTGATGAACGTCGGCACGGCGCCGGTCACGGTGACGATGGAGATTCGCGACGCCAACGGCCTTAGGCTCATGAATTGCGGGGCCGACTGCCGCGCCTCGATACCGCCTGGCCGGGTGCACCTGTGGTGGCCGCCGAGCATGGCGGCGATCTCCGACGGCTTCACAGGCTCCGCGGCGCTGCTCAGCAACGCGCCGGTGGCGGCGGTGGTGACCGACATCTCGCTGGCGGGGGTCGACCTGGCGAGCTATGTGGGCATCGCGCAGCGCGCGGATAATGGTGGCATGCCGCCGGTTCCGGTGGCGATCCAGCTCGCCTACAGCCCGATTCTAGCTGGAGGTTTCCGTGCCCCACCACCATCCACAGCAACGCGACTCGCCACCCCGAGACCAACCCACACGCCAACGGACACGCTGACTCCAACGCCGATGTCGACCCCGACACCCATGCCGACTTCCACTGTCGCTCTGCCGACGAGCACGCCGGTTCCCACGGCAACCCCCATTCCCTCGGCTACCCCCGTGGGCATGGCCGTAAGCGACGCGGTGCGCAACCAGGTGCCGCCGGCGGCGGTCGCCGAGGCGCTGGCGCATCCCGAGCGCATCGCGGGCTGGGGCCAGCCGCGCGATCCCGGCAAGCCGGTCAGCCCGGCCAACCCGCTGCGCCAGTGCTTGACCCTGGTCGATCCGGGCAAGCCGTATCACCCGCTCTTCAATGGGTTGATCTGGAAGGCGGGGTGCCCATAGGGAGAGGAGTTTGCTTCTTCCGGTGTTTGAATCACGGATGGCACGGAGGACACGGAGTGACGGGCAGGTGGGCCGCTGAGGCGTCGGCATGCTCGCGACGCGGATCAACGCGCAGGACCATCTGTCTGCAGAGACCCCGCCGGGCACCCTTGACGAACGAGCGAACGCGCCCTGGAGCAGTCTCCTCCAGGGCGCGTTCCGGATAGACAGGTGCCCGCCTTGGCCAGCTTCAATAGCACCTGCCCCCGGCCAATCTGTCCAATCCGCTCAATCCGTGTATCCGCTTGGCAATCCGTTGTGTGGAGCCCACCGTTGTGTGGTCACGGCTTCACCTCCACCCCCACCACCGCCCAGTCCACCGTCCCGCTGAAGGTCCCATCGACCGCCACCATCCCGCTGGTCGCCACGGCCTTGTCCTCTGCCGCCGCCCCCGCCGTGTCCCCACCCGAGCCCTGCGCGACCTCGGCTCGCTCGGCGTAGCCCGCACCCGGCGTGTGCGTCCGGTTGCGCAGTGCCGCGCCGCCGAAGGCCAGCGCGTTGTTCACCGCGGTCGTCAGGTTGACGCTGTAGCCGCTCGTATCAGTCCCGCCCGTGCAGGCACCGTTGACACCGAGCGTGTTCGCTGAGACCGTGTTGCCGGTCCCGCTCGATCCCGAGTAGCGCGACACCGCGATCACCGCGTTGGTCGGCGTCCCCGCGAGGTTCGCGGTGACCGCCCCGGCCGCCCCCGCGCCCTGCGCCTGCCAGACCTCGACCAGCGTGTTGCCGCGCCCGGAGCACTGGCCCTTGACCAGGCTCCAGCTCAGGCCGAGTCCGGACACCGAGGTCGCGGCGACCATCGGCTTGGTGGAGACCGTGACGAGGTAGACGTCGCCGCCGGACCCGGCCGCCAAGCTCCCGGATGTGACGGTGGACGAGCCGGACGAGCCGCCGGTGACGGTTTGCTGATGGACCGGGGCGGCGCCGCCGGGCGTGGGGGTAAAGGTCGGCACAGGCGTATCGGTCGCGGTGCCGGCGCTGGTGGGAGTCGGCGTCGCGGTGTTGGTGGGTGTGGGCGACTTGATCGCGGTCGGTGTGCTCGTCGGAGGGGGCGCCGAACCGGTCGGCGTGCGGGTGGGCGTCTTGGTGGCGCTGGGCTTGGGGGTATTGGTCGGTGTCTTGGTTGGGGTAGGCGTCCGGGTGTTGGTCGGTGTCCGGGTGTTGGTCGGTGTCCGGGTGTTGGTCGGCGTTCGGGTTGGCGTGATCGTGCGGGTTGGCGTGGGCGTCCGCGTCGGCGTCTTGGTCTTCGTCGGCGTGGCACCGGAGGTAGGTGTGCTGCTTGGGGTGTTCGTAACCGTGTTGGTAGCGGTATTCGTTGGAACAGCGGTAGGCGTCGAGGTAGTGGTGGCGGTGCTGGTGGGCGTGGCGGTGAACGTCGGCGTGTCGGTCGGCGTCGGCGTGTCGGTTGGCGTGTCGGTCGCGGTGGGTGTAGGCGTTGGGGTGCTGGTGGCCGTCGGCGTATCGGTCGGGGTATCCGTGGGTGTATTTGTCGGCGTGTTGGTCGGGGTGTCGGTCGGCGTGTTGGTCGGCGTGTTCGTCGGGGTGTCGGTCGGCGTGTTGGTCGGGGTGTCGGTCGGCGTGTTGGTCGGCGTGTTCGTCGGGGTGTCGGTCGCCGTGGGCGTGTCGGTCGGCGTCGCCGTGGGCGTCGGTGTGAAGGTTGAGGTGTTGGTCGGTGTCGGCGTGGGTGTGTTGGAGGGGGTGCTTGTCGCCGTGGGTGTCGGCGTCGGCGGCACCAACTCGTACGAACCGACGTCGCAGGTGCTGTTCTGCGGCCGGCTGACGCCGCGCTGGTGCTTGCCCGACGGCTGGTCAGCATTTTGCCGCTCATGACCGAGGAAGAAGCCCTTTCCGCAACCGCGATTTATTCAGCCGCAGGTTTGCTCAAAGAACAGTCGCTGCTGACCCAGCGTCCTTTTCGCGCTCCACATCACGAAGTTTC
>CAZCJG010000090.1:0-13918 GCA_964498575.1 uncultured Anaerolineales bacterium
TGGTCCCGCCGGCGGGCGCGCCGGCGGCAGCAGGTGTAGCTCCAACCAGGCCAGCTCGGCGTCCCGCCCCACGAAGCGCGTCGGGCGGTGCGGAACGAGGAAGGGCACCGCCGTCGCCCCACCTGCCGGGCGCCCCGAAGATTCGCGCGCGCTCCCGGCCTCGGAGATGTGGATGTGCTGGTCGCCGATGTGCACGGCGACGTTCCCGCCCGCCCGGATATCTTCGAGGACGGCGCCGATCGGGGAGGCGGCGCCGGCGCGCCCGCCGGCGGGACCAACCGGGGATCCCTCGCTTGCGAACACCACCCGCGAGGCGACCACGCCCGGCGCGAGGAGCTGGGGTGTGTCCACGCCGCCCAGCCCTGCCAGCAAGATCCGGTTGCAGCCCAGCTTAAAGGCCGTCTCGACATCGCAGCCATAGCCGATCGCCTCGTAGAAGGTCGCCGCGAAGCGGATGGCCGCCTCATCGCCTACCGCCTCCGACATGCCGATCACGCAATCGACGTGCCGGGCGATGGCCTCCGCCTGGGTGGCCGAGAAACAGGCGTTGAGCACGACGCAGCGCACCTGACCGGCCAGGATTTCGAAGAGGCGGCGCAGGGGCTCCGCCGCCACCGGCCGGGCCAGCCCCGCCTCGTCTTCCAACAGGATCGCCCCATCGCGCTGCCCGTGCCCGCTGAAGTGAACGATGTCGGGTCGATGCCGGAGCAGCAAGCCCTGAAGGTCATCCGCGCGGACCGCCCAGTGCTGCGCCAGCACGAAGCGATCTCTGTGTTCAGCCTTGCGCAAGGCCTCGTCGATCGCGCGACTCTCCGCGCCGAGCCGAAGGCGGGTGGTGTCGGTCGCGTCGGCCGCCAGGAAGAGAATCCTGATCTGGGGCATGCCGCCGGCTCCTTCTCCACCTACGCCAACTGCCTTCGCCGCCTGGCCACTGGCGCGCACACCGGCGATGTCGACATCGCCGGCGATCCGGGCGCCACTTACGGCCACGCCGGTCGCGCCGACGCCCTCAACTGCGATGTCGGATATCTTGAGGCGCGCGGCGTCGAGGTCGTCGATCACGACGCCGGTGGCGCGGAAGGCCTCGGCGTCGTGGTCACGCAAGGCGGTGAGCAGCTCGCGCAGGCACGCCCAAAGCTCCTCGTCGCGGCCGGCCGTGGTCTGGGTGATGATCTGGGCGACGTCGGCGCGACGGCTGGGCGAGTCGGGCACGGCTTCCAGTCGCGCCAGGCTCAACCCGACGTCGCGATAACGGCTCTCTGCCAGGTCTCTCATCCGCGCGTAGGCGGACCTCACCTCCGCGGGTGCATCGGGCGCCGTGGACGCCGATGCGCCGAGCGCCATGGCGTCCACCATCAGGGTCACGGAATCCAAGAAAACGACTCCTCAAGATTCGCCAGGGAATCGGTTCCCTGGGCACTTCCTCGCGCGGCGGTGAATCCGCGAGCCGATTTCACCGCCTGCCCCCTCATTCTCCCGCCTTCGCCTCGCGCATCCGCCGGTCGATCTTGGGCAGGCCCGCCGCGCCGCCCAGGCCGTAGAGCAGGCCGCCGACGGTGGCGACAGCGAGGTTGAGCCCGCCGATCATGATCGAGAGCGCGGTGGCATCGGCTTCCGACACCGGCGGGGTCAGGGTGGCCAGCAGGCCGACGTAGAGCACTTCGCGCACGCCCCAGCCGCCGATCGAGGGCAAGAGCGTGGAGAGCGCGACCAGCGGGACGAAGATCGACCAGTCGAAAAGGTCCATCTGGTCGATGCCCAGCGACCAGCCCAGGGCGGCGTTGGCGCCGATCTGCAGGAAGGCGAAGGCGAAGCCCCAGCTCGTGGCGACCGCCAGCGCGCGGCGGTCGTAATCGGTGAAGGCGTCGACGAAGCGCGCGATCCCGGGCTGGCGCCAGATCCGCCCGACCAGGGGCAGGCGCGCGGCCAGGTGGCTCCACGCGTCGGCGCGGAAGAGCACGGTCAAGCCGACGATGCCGGTGATACCGGCGACGAGCAGGGTCAGCGTGACCGCCGGCGTCGCGTGGTGGCGCGCGAAGGCCAGCGCGAAGAGCCCGATGGCGAACTGGGGCATCAGGCCGAGCGCGCGGTCGACGATCACGGTGTTGGCGGCACGCGCCCGGCCCAGGCCTTCCTCGGCGACCATCAGCGCGCGCACCACGTCGCCGCCGATCGCGGTCGGCAGGAACTGGTTGAAGAAGACGCCGACCAGGAAGATCTCGGATACGCGCGCCACCCCGATCGGCAGGCCTTGCGCCTGGATCAAGGCCCGCCAACGGTAGCCACGGGCGATCGTGCCCAGGACGCAGTAGAACAAGGCGGCGGCAAGCAGCAAGCCCGGCCGGCGCAACGCGACGCGAAGCTGCGCCAGCACCGCCTGCGGCTCGACGATGAAGCCGAAGAGCAGGATCAGCAAGCCCGCGCTGATGGCGAGCCGCAGCAGCGCCGAGCGACCGGGCCGCTTCACGGCGCCTTCCGCGTGAGCCGCAGGGTCACGCGGCCTTCCGCAAGAGCCATACGGTCACAATGCCTGTCGCGCGAACGACGTCATCAACGACGTCATCACGGCGCCGCCCGCGTGAACGGCGTCAGCTCGACCTGCCCGTCGGCCAGCACGCGCGTCGCGCCCCGCTCGGCGATCCGGCCCAGGACGTTCAACGTGGCCTCGGGATCGGAGCCGGGATAGCGAACCACCCAAATGCGCGCCCAATCCGCCGGCAGATCCTTCACCAGATCCTCCTCCACTTCCTTTTCTCCCCAATGTCCCCAATACCGCAGCAGGGTCAGCGGACCCTGGTAATGCCGCGCCAGCACGGTCTCCCCCCCGGCCACCAGCACGTCCCCCGGCCGCGTCGACGCTTCGAGCGCCTGCTCCAGCGGCCCGAGGGTCGCGTTGGGATAGACCCACACCATCTCGATCCCGCCGATCCGCCCGACGAAGACCGGGTCCAGCGCCGGCGGGTCGCGATAGGCCGCCGGCAGCTCCTCGTCGTGGCGGCGCTGGACCTCGTTCTGGTAGAGCACGACGTAGTCCGTCCGCCCCGGCTGGAAACCGGCCGCCGAGCGCGTCCGCCCCGCGAACAGCGGCGCGAAGTTCGCCACGCCGCGCGCTGAGGCGACAAGCTGGTCCGCCCCCGGCAGGCCGTTCAGATAACCCGCCGCCAGGTCGTAGCCCTCGCCCCAACCGACGAGCAGGACCTCGCGCGCCGCCCGCGGTCCGCCCAGGAGCGGATTATAGTACATCAGCGGGTAGGGCAGGCTGTCGAGTGCCTCCGACATCTGGATCGCGCCGATGGACCAGAACAGGCTGAACGCAACGATGCTGGCGCCGTGCCGCAACTTTGGCAAGTCCGACTGACGAAATCCGCCCTGGAAGACCGCGACCACCGCCACGCCGCCGGCGAGGTCGATCGCCACCAGCGCCGGGAGCAGGTAGCGGTCGAACTTCTTCGGGCCGAGGGTCATCACCGCGCCGAAGAAGACCGCCCAGACGAGCAGCGTGCGCACCAGGCGGATCGCGGCGGCCTCGGGTTGGGGCACAGGCATCGGTTCGGGCGAACCCTTGACTCCATAGATCCGCGCGCCGAACAGCGCCAGCAGCACGGCGACTGCCAAGGCCATGAGCGAGCCCGGCGTCAGCCGAAACGCGGCGGCCACGGGGTAGAACAGCGGCCCGGGGTCCTCCACCACTTCTCCGAGGAAGAAGTTGCCGCTGGCATGCGGCTCGGCGCCCTCCGCCTGCGCTTTGGAGAGCACGCCGGCCACGGTTCCCACGGGATCGACCCACATGGCGGGCCAGGCCACGACGAAAGCCGCCGCCGCCGCGCTTCCCCAGACCAGCAGGCCCTTCGCCGGGCCGCGCCAATCCCGCCCGCGCCAGGCCTGCCAGGTGAACCAGGCGGCCGCGAACAGCCCCAAGAGCAGCGCGGACGACTTGCCCAGCATCGCCAAGCCGGCGAAGGCGCCGGAGAGGGCGAGCCAGCGCGGGCGCCAGCCGTGCTGCCGATCTCCGCCTGCCACCAGCCCGGCCAGCGCCACCAGCCCGAGCAGGCTGCTCATCGCGTCGACGTGCAGCACGCGCGAATGGGCGAGCAGGAAGGGATCGAACGCCAGAAGCACGAGCCCCCCGAGCGCCGGCCCCGCACCGAGCCGCACGCCTGCCCGGAGCACGAGATACAGCACCAAGAGCATGGCTGTCGTGCCGAGCGCGATGCCGCGGCGTGCCTTGAACAGGAGCGGCGCGACGGACTGCATCATGCCCTCCATCCCCGCGTCGTCGAGCGCGTCGAGATCCGTGCAGCCCTCGGTCGTCGCGGCAAGCTCTCGCCACGGCCCGGCGTCCCCAAGCGGCAGCCCCAGCGTGCCCAACCACATCGTAATCACGCCGGGGTGGCCGACCTGGAAGGTGTCGGCGAAGCGGCCCTCGGCCAGCGCCGCGTGGAAGTTGATCGACCGGCAAGTCCAGCGCAACTCGTCGGAGGCGATGAAGCGGTCGAGGTCGGTAAGGCGCATCCAGCCGGCTGTGGCGAAGATGGCGGCGACGAGGAGGACTTCCAGGATGCGGCGGTGGGCCAGGATGAACTCTAGGACGCGGTTCTGTTCAGGTTGCATTGAATCCTGCACCTCGGGCTGTCCCAACTGTCGCGGCCTGCATCACGGTTCCCGCAGCTCGAACGACCACAGCGTCACCGCATCGGACGTTGCGCCGCCCTCGCTCACCGGCAGCCGCGTGCCGTCGGCGGGATTGTACAGGCCCGCGCGCACCGTGTATACCCCCGCTGGAAGGTCCGGCGGAAGCGCGACGGCGTGCGGATCGAAGATGATCTCCCCCGGCCGCCAACCGCGCGTCAGGTTCTGGCCGCAGCCCGGCACCCCGTCGCTTTGCGCGATGGTCCGTCCCTCGGCATCGACGACATGGATAAACACCAACAGGTCGCGGTCCAGCGGTGCCTCCGCCTGCCAGACGAGCGTCACCCCGAGGCCGCCGGCCGGAACGCCGTGCACGACCACCGGTGTCCCCGGGGCTGAGGCCCACTCCAGCGCCCCGAACGCCTCCGAAGCCAGTGGAAAGTCCGCGCCGAGCAGGCGGACCGCGTCGCCGAGCCGCGCCTCGCGATGCACCTCCGGCAGCGGCAGCTCCAGCGCCTGCGCCACCGGGATCGAGCGGCCGGGCGGGGGGATAACCGGCTCGATGCCCGGTCCGGCCAAGTCCGCGACGGCGCCAACCCAGCCGTACACTTCGGCGGGATCATCCTTCAGGCGCAACGGAACGCCCTCCACCGGCTGGCGATCGTAGATCTTCAGCTTGTCCATCCCGCCACTCTCGACGACGAAGGCCAGATGATAGTCCTTCTCGATCACGTCCAGCGGGATCTCCTCCGCATCCTGCGGGCGCCAGGCGACCATGTAGTAGCGCGGCAGCGTCGGCGGCTCGTCGCCGCCCGTGCAGCGCGGCGCGCCGTTCGTGTACCAACCCGTGATCAACAACTCCTCGTTCGAGTCGTAGTCCCCCGACACCAGGCCGCTTTCGACCAGCGCCCGCACCGTGTTCCAACCCGCCCGATACGGAAACCCGAAGTACCCCCCCCGCGGCGGCTCGTCGCCGAAGGGCGTCCAGTAGCCCGGCAGCCGCGCCTCGGGATAGACGCGCTTGTACTCCGGATCGTGGCGGATGAAGACGACGTACTGGTGCAGCGCGAAGACCACGAAGAGCAGGCTCCCGGCCAGCGCCGCACCGATGCGGACCAGCCGCGGCTCGAACCGACCCTCCAGCCAGCCCAGCCCGTGGTCCAGCCCCCAGCCGACCATCAGCCCCCAGGCGGGCAGCAGGGTGTAGAAGTGCGTGTGCGGCTTCTGGACGAAGAAGCTCGCCGCGAAGAAGGGGCCAGCGAACCACAGGAGCAGCGCGCGCCACTTCGCACCGGTCCGCGGGGCAAGGATCAGCGCCACGAACACCGGTAGGAAGACGAGCACTGCCAGCGAGCGCGGTGGGATGCCGGCGGCTGCGGCGGTCGCCATGCCGCCGGCGCCGCCGATCACGAACAGGTCCGGGCGCAGCGCCAAGACGGAGAACGCGATCAGCCAGGCCGCCGCCAGCACCAGCCCCACCCGGCCCCAGGCCACGCGCAGGCGGGCGACGATCACCGCCACCAGCGCCAGCGCCATGAAGATCACGTAGTAGCCGGCGTTGTAGAACGACGCCCGGTTGAAGTAGTCCCCCAGCATGTTGTACGGCAGCCCGCCGCCGACCCGCCGTTCGAGGATGTAGGCCGAGGTCTCGCTGAAATGCGGATGGCGGACAAAGGGGACATAGAAGAGCGCGGTGACGCCGAGCATCAGGGCGAGCGGCAGCCACAGATGCCGGACCGCGGCCCGGGCATCCCAGCGCTCCGCGTGGCCCCGCGCCAGCACCAGCCAGGCGACCGGCGGCAGGGCGAAGATCATCTCGTAGTGTGCCCAGGTGCCCAGCCCGACGAGCAGCCCGGCCAGGGTCAAGTAGCGTCCACCGTCCGCCGCCCGCTGGTAGAAGCGCCAGGCGCACCAGACCGCGAGCACGGAGAAGAGAAACACGACGCTCTGGTACTGTACGATGCGCGCGAAGGCGATCAGGTAGCCGTCGATGGCCAGGAGCAACGCGGCGATCCAGCCGGCGCGCGGGTTCCACAGCCGCGTCCCCAGGCCCAGGACACCGAGCACGCCGAGCAGGCCCGCGATGGCGAAGGGCAGGCGCGCGCTGCGCTCGGAGAGGTCGCCCCAGCGGATCGGCGTGGCGGGGAGGAGGACCTCCAGCGGGCCCTTCTTGTGCAAGAGCAGCACTTCGGGGCTGCCGCTGCGCCCCAGCTCGTGCGCCATCAGCGCCGCGCGCGCCTCGTCGCCCTGGAACTCGCTGTAGCCGAGGTAGGTGAAGCGGAAGAAGGCGGCGATCCCCAGGAGCAGGGTCAGGGCCAGGGCAGACTGCCGCCCGGTGAGCCGCCGGTCCGCGGGCTGCGCGGCGCTGGCAAAGAGCCTCTGGTAGTAGAAATAGAGGTAGACCGGGAGCGCGAGCATCAGCGCGAGGGCCGAAGCGACGGCCAGCGGGCGCGGGAGCAGGCCGAGCAGCGTCAGACCGGTCAGGATCACCAGGCCCAGGCCGCCGGACAGCACGGCCCATTCGGCCCAGTCCAGGTCCTTCGTCCGCACCCAATGGGCAAGCGCGATGAAGCCCGCGGCCAGCCAGAGGATGGTGACGACGAGGGAAAGGCTGGCACTCATCTCGGGATCACGAATGACCCAGGTCGCGAACTGACAACATGCCAGAGCACTTCGTCAGGCGTCAGTGCCACGATTGATGATGAAGTCGAGCACTTTCACAATCTGTTCCCTAAGTTCAGCAACCACCTCGGACTTTTCGGCTCCGCAAGGTATTTGAAGGGCTAAGTTTGGGGTGCCGCCAAGCTCCGTCAATCTAGACGGGCTATCAGATGTATAGTGTTGCAGGATGTCTTGAATATAGAAGGGGGCAGGAGCCCACTTGCCCTGCGTGACACGATGAAACTGAAGCCAAAGTGGAGAAGCGCCGTTACGCGACCACAGCGCGGGAGAGTAGTGGAGGAACAACCCGTAGTCTTGCTTGTATAGAAAGAACCGCCCATAGCCCGAATGTGATCCTCCTGTGGATAGATTCTTGGTGGAAATGTCTGGATCTCGTTTCAGATGATCCATCGTTTCGTCAACAAGATCGGCGAACTGCGAGACGCGTCGACCAATCTCCTGGGAGAGTTCGTCTCTCCGCAGCGGTAGGAACGCCTCAGAGTCCATGCGGTCGCATAATCCTTGTAGTTGCTCAACATTTGCCTGATACAAGCGATCGCCATGTGCGGCGGCGTCCGCATCGATAGAACCGAGTATGGCCCGCCAACTTGTTACTGCAATGTTGTGCTCCGAATCAAGCTGTGACCACGTCACTAATTGGGATTGAACAACAGCAAGTCTGAGGCTATCGCCGTTGTCACATCTTGCCCGAACCAAGTCCCACAGGGACGGCTGGCGCGCCTCGGGGCAAACGAAAAGGAGAATCGATGTAGCACCTGAGTTAAGTCTGGACAGGTAGGTTTCGGGCTGATTAGCAGTCAGATGGGCCCAGAACTTGGCCTCAAGAAGTAATCGTTCCTGCCCCTGAAGGTCAAACCCGACGAGATCCGGGATTGATCCTTCGGCGCCAACGACTTGGGTGCGATAAGTCAGTGGGTGCAGAGATGGAAGCCCCGCATGGCTGAGAAATCCCAAGAGCGTCCTTCCCGCCGACGGATGCGCCCGCAGAATGTGCAGCAGTGCCTCGGTTGCAACATTTTCTGGATGAGAGGCCAGCCGAAGCGTAATCGCAGAAAGCAAAGTCTCTGTTGACATGGTCAAGATTCCTGGTGTTGCTTGCGCGGCGGATGTTTTCCCACTTCCCGCAACACGCGGCGCAGATTAATCAGACCAGGCCGATTGAGCTTCAACGTACCCACCGTTGCCCGGCCGATGGCGGTCAGACCAACCACAAGCGTGTAGTCTTCGCTCCATCCAAAGTGATCGTCCCATCGATCCAATCGTGGATGAAAGAGCCTCGTCCGCTGACCTAGTGTCGTGTCGATTCCATCCACATGAGTAAACTTATGACTATTACATCCCTGCCAGGCGAACGCCACATTATCGGAAGTCGTCGAGCCACCGAGATCAACCGGTATGATGTGATCGACCGAGAAACTCTGTGTGGTAAACGCTGCCTGGCTCTGACAGTACTCGCAACGATCGTCAGCCCGCTCCGCCACCTGCCGCCGCAATTCACGGGGCACACGGACGCTAGGCATGAGCAGCATCAATCCCCAGAGCCACCATCACCTCATCAAGTGAAACCCCCCGCACCTGCGCAAGCTCCACCAGCGCCGCCACCCGGTCGGCATCGCGCAGCTCGATCTCGTCAATAAGCGCCAGCAGTTCGCTATGCTCGTCCTGCGTAAGCGTCCCCGCATCTCGTTTGCCCACAAGCTCGTCGAATCGTGCCTGCGTCATGGCTCGGATCGGCTCGTTGATTCGGAGCAGCAATTCCGACTCCGTGTGTGAGAGATGCGGGGCTCGGCGTTTGGCATGGATGCTCAGGACATGTTGCAGGAACACGTCCAGTTCCGAATTCGGCATTTGCTTCACCGCCTCGTAGAGCGCATCGGTTGACACTTGGGCTTGCACAAGGATTGTGGCCATGACTCACCTCATTTCATTTCGAGCCGATAGGATTGCGGACGCCCGCCGCCCGCACAGCCTACCAAGACTTCCTGGCGCCGAGCCGGGCCGGCTAAGCGGCTACGTGCTGGTCCAAGCGCTCGGCGATCCACAGCTTGATGATCGACTGACGGGTGACACCCAACCGTCGTGCCTCGCGGTCGAGGGCTTCGATCATCCAGACCGGGAAATCGACGTTGACGCGCCGTGCAGCATGGCCAGGTCGTCGCGCACGCGTGAGATCGAGGGAGTCGACGATACTCTCGCCGCTTTCGAACCGCTCGTCGAATTCAGTTGCCTTCATCGTATAGCCTCCGTTCATCCTCACGGGCTCGTCGGACGGAGATGATGCGGACAGCCTCCGCCCGAATGGTGAAGATCGCCGTCCATAGACTGGCGTCCCACACGGCAATCAGCGCGAAGCGGGCTTCGTCTTCGGTCCGCGCGGGAACTTCGAGGCGATTGGGATCGTCCCACAGTGCCTGGGCTTCCACGAAGTCAATCTCGTGCTTGACCTTGTTTGACGCGCTCTTCTCCGGATCGAACTCGAAGTCCATAATGGTATAAAAATGATACCACTGGAGTAGTCACCGGACAAACCCACGGGCGAACGCACAAAGGCGCGAACGCCGCGAGTCAGTCCATCCTGACTGTCACCCCCTTCCCCACCACCGGCAACCACAGCAGCCCGCCCGTCGCCGCCCCGCGCGCCTCAACTGGGCCGACGTACTCGGGCGCCCCAGCGCGCGCCACCACTTCGAGCCGGTAGTAGCGCGAACCCGCGCCGGCCGCCGCCCGGTCCTCCGCCGCGTAGCGCGCGCCGCTCGCCGCCCCGCCGCGGGCCGGGATCAGCGCCGGGTTGACCTGCGTGAACGGGCCGTTCTCGGTCGCCGCCCGTTGGACGTTGTATCCGACGATGTCGGTCTCGCTCGCGGTTTCCCAGGTCAGCGCGACCCGCCCGTCGGGCTGGACCACCGCGTCGAAGGCCGTCACGCGCACCGCCGTCGGGTCGTCCAGCACGAAGTTGGCGACGCAGCTTTGCGTGACGCCGACGACGATCGTGATCACCGGGTCCGTGCCACTGCAATCCCCGCTCCAGCCGACGAAGCGCGAGCCGTGGCCGGCGCGGGCGTGCAGCTCGACCACCGTGCCGGCGATCCAGGACTCGTCGCAGTCCGTCCCGCCCAGGCCGCAGTCGATGCCCGGCGGGCGGCTGGTGATGTTGCCGGTGCCGGCGGGCCCGCCGGCCGCGCCGCGCGTCACGCCGAAGGCGACGGGATTCTGGAACACCAGCGTTTCCTGCCAATCGGTCGGAGCGCCGACGTTGCCCGCCGCGTCGATCGCCCGCACCCGCACCCGGTGCGTCGTCCCGTCCTCCGGCGGCAGGTCCCAGGTGAAGCTCCAGCGGTAGGTTCCGTCGCCCAGGTCGTACAGCAACGCCGGGAGCCAGGGCCCCATCTCGTCGTCGATCTGCACTTCGACCGCGACGACAATGCCGCCGACCGGGAAGACGTCCGCCGCCAGCCCGCCGATCTGCGTTGTGTCGCCGCCGACCGCGGGGGAAAGGATGAACTCGGTGATCGCGGGGCCGATCGTGTCGACGGTCAGGATTTGCGTGGTCACGCCGCTGGTCTGGCCGTAGAAGTCGGTCGAGCGGACCTGGACCTGGACGCTGGTCGCGCCCATCGGCGGGGTGATGGTCACCGACCAGCGCGTGGTGCCGGTCACTGTCACCCACGGCCCGCCGTCGATCTTCACCTCCACGCTGGCCACGCCGATGCCCGGCGCGTCGGTCGAGATGCCGAAGACCTTGCCGCCGCCGGTCCCAACCGCCGCCCCCGGCGTCGTCACCACCACCGCCGGCGCCGCGCTGTCCACCGCGTGGGTCAGGCTGGCCATCAGCACCGCCGCCCCGCTCTTGGGGCCGGCGAACTGCAGCTCGGCGTCGGTCGTCGCCGAGAGCACGCCCGCGAGCGGCGTCGCCAGGCGGCCGATCAGGCGGACTTCGTGGCTGCCGCCGGCCGGGATCGCGGGCAGGTCGATCGTCCAGCTCGTCCCGCCCGGCGGGCAGGTGACGCAGGAGCCGCCGGACACCAGCGTCTCGTAGCCCAGCACGCCGGTGTTGGGCGTCGTCACGACGATCTGCGCCCCGGTCAGCGCGTCCGCTTCGGGATTCTCCACCGTCAGGATGTACTCGACCTGGCTGTCCGGCCCCAGCGGGGCGAGCGGGCTTTGCGGACTGTCCAGCGCCAGCCGCGCCAACCGCGTGCGCACCACACCGCCGTTGGGCGTGGTGATGCCGCAGCGCGCGGTCCAGGCGTAGAACTCGGTCCACGCCCCACCCGCCGGCGCGCTGGCGTTGGCCACCGGGAACACGCTGGTCACGCCGCCCGCGTCGTCCACCGCGAAGGCCAGTTGGCGGATCGTGCCGGTGACGTCGCTGGCGCCCCAGGGCAGGCGGACCTCCGTCCCGCCCAGCGTGCCGTGCGCGAAGGCGAGCTCCGCCGCGCCCGGGCTGTCCGGCACCCAGCTCGCGCCGTTCCAGCGCCACAGGCCACCTTCGGCCGGGCCATCGACCGCCACCGCGTAGTCCGCCGCAAATGGCAGGTCCGGCAGCGTCAGCACCGTCCCGCCCGGCGTCATGCCCAGTGGCCGAGCCGTCCCGCCCGCGGCCGTGTCGAAGTACGCGAACAGCGTGCCGTCCAGCACCCAGCTCGAACCCTGCCAGCCGAGCCAGGCGTTGACCCCATCCCACGTGGTGTACAGGCTCTGCGCGATGCCCGAACGCTGGTCGACCTCCAGCCGTTCGATGTCGTCGCGCCATTCGTTCAGCCCCGTGTCCAGCACACCGTCCAGCACGATCGTCTGCCCCCGGTCCGCGCAAACCACGCCCGTCTCCGCGAAAGCGCTGACAGTCCAGGGCCCGAAGTGGCGGATGCGTGTGTTGCCGGCCGTGTCGACCGCCGCGATGTGGACATACCACGGCCCTTGCGCGTTCAGCGAGGCGACCTGGCTCAGGCCCGCCGTCGCCCCGGCCGGCGTCGTCTCGGGGAGCTGGTCCACCGTCAGGAGGACATCCGCCGTCCCGCCACCGTCCACCCCGGGCTGCCAGCCGATCGTCAAGCTGGTGAACGCGTCCAGGTGCGTCCCCGGCGGGATGCTGAAGGTCACGGGGTCCAGCCCGCCCGGCGGCAGGTTGTCGACCGTCAGCGCCAGCTCGGCCAGCGGCATGCTCACGTTGCCCGCGTTGTCCCTGGCCCGCACCCGGATCGGGAAGCTGACGAACTCCTTGCCGGACGGCGTGTCCCAATCGAAGCTCCACGCCCCGCCGACCCGCGTCGCCGGCGTCCACGTGAAGCCGCCGTCCAAGCTGACCTCGACCGCCGCCAGCCCGCTGCCGCCGGTATCGGCCGCCGTACCCATAAAGGTCACCGTCCCGCCGACCTCGTCGCCATCGGACGGCGCCGTGATCGTCACCGTCGGCTTCGTCGTGTCGATCGGGCCGGGGCCGGTGATGGTGATGTCGGCGTCGGGGGAATCCCGCCCGGGACCGCGGGCTTCCAGCCCGCCAGAGCCCGCAATGCCCCGATCGCCCTGCACTCTGGCCGCCTGCGCCACGAACACCAGTCCGGTCCGCCCCTCATTCCCCGCCCGGTCCACCGCCACCGCCTCGATGTCCGCGCTGGTGTAGGTGCCCGCGGCGAGATCGACCCAGGCGCGGAAGGCGCGGGGGGCGAGCGAGCCCGGATCCCAAGGCTCCGGCGCCCATTCCGCCGGGTAGATCGTGCCCTGCACGTCGAAGAAGATCTCGGCGACGTTGAACTGTCCCGCGACGTAGTCCGACACCTCGGCGCGCAGCTCGAGCGGCGAGGTGGTGGTCGTGCCGTCGGACGGCGCGAGCCAGGTGACCGCGGGGTCCGCGCTGTCGACGTAGAAGGAGCCCCGGAACTGGGCCTGGGCGCCCTCGACGTCGTTGCCCGCCTGGTCGGTCGCCCGGCTGTAGACGCGGTAGAGGCCGTCGCCGCCGGCCGGGGTGAAGCTCGTGTTCCAGTAGGACGCGGTGTCGCCCGGCATCTCCAGCGTGGCGGGCGTGAAGCTGGTGGGGATCGAGTCGGTGTGGGTGATCGGCAGCGTCGGATCGGTGATGCGGCGGACGCCGACCTCGACCGCGCCGATGCCGGAGTTGCCGGTCGCCGCCGAGAGGCCCTCCTTGCCGAAGAGGAGCGCCAGGGGCGTCGCCACCAGCTCCAGGTAGCCCATGTCCGCCCGCGCCCCGCCGCCCGCCGGCACCGCTTCGGCCGGGTCGGCCGCGTCGACGGCCGGGCTGGCCGGCGTCAGCGTGAAGTCCCCGCCTCCGGCGAAGCCCGGCGCCAGGCCCGTGATGTCGCCCGTCCCCGCCGCCAGCCCGGTGCCGGCATCGTCCTTGTAATCCGTCGTCGTTGCCCGCACCAAGTTGAACGCGTTGTAGATCTGGCCCTGATCGACGGTTCGGAGCCCGTTCGGGGTCGTAGCGACGATGTTGTTCCGCGCATGGAACCAGGTCCCGTCGTCACCGTCGGCGACCAGGCCGGAGCCGGTGTTGTCCACCAGCGTGTTGAAGCTCGCCTCGCCCGTCGACTGCACCTCGAAGCGCACGCCGTCCCCGCCGTTTCGGATCAGGTTGCGGGTAACGCTGACG
>CAZCJG010000091.1:0-13904 GCA_964498575.1 uncultured Anaerolineales bacterium
GACGGCGCGATCTGGCTGGGGACGGCACGCTTCAACGGCCAGGGCACCGGCGTCAACGTGTTGGACGCGCGCGGCACGCCGACCGACGGCGGCGACGACGCCTGGACCGTGCTCACGGCCGCGGACGGCCTGCCCGGCGACCTGGTGCACGCCATCCTGCCCGAGGACGACGCGACGGTCTGGTTCGGCACCGCCAGCCGCGACCCCGAGGCACGGGTCCACGGCCGAGGCCTGGCCCATTTGCTGGACGATCGCGCGACGATCGAGGCCTATTCGACTCGGATGCTCGGCAACGGCGCGCTCGCGGACAACGACATCACGGCGATCGCCGAAAACGGGCTGACCGGGGCGCTGTGGGTCGGCACCGCGCGCGAGGGCCTGTCGGTCCGCGATCGCAACGGGCGCTGGACGACCCATACCCGCGCCTCGACCGGCGGCGGGCTGGGCTCCGACAGCATCGCCGACATCCTGGTCGAGCCGGGCGGCATCGTCTGGGTGGCGACCCGGCAGCTCACCTTTGACCCCAAGGCCGGGCGCTGGGTCGACGGCGGTCTCAGCCGCTACGACGGGCGGAGCTGGGCGACGCTGACCAGCGAGAACGCCGGGCTGCCCTCCAACCACCTCTCGGCACTGGCCCTGGACGGGCGCGGGCGGCTGTGGGTGGGCACCGGCGCCACCGATCGCGGCCCCAAGGAGCACGCCTTCCGCGGCTGGGGGCTGGCGGTGATCAACACCCAGACGCGCCAATGGGAGCGCACCTTCACCTTCCCCACCCTGACCAGCGACAACATCACCGACCTGGCGGTGCACGGCAACGAGCTGTGGGTGGCGACCGCGTACTTCTTCTACGTCGACCCCCGTCCGCGCGGCGCCCAGTTCAGCACGGGAGGCGGCCTGAGCATCTACAACCTGGACAAGGGCACGTGGCGCAAGCTCGGCGCGGCCGACGGCCTATCCTATGCCGTCCGCGGGCGCAGCGGCAAGCCCGGCGACGGGCTGGTGGACCTGCGGACGCTGTTCATCGACCGCGCTGGTGACGCCTGGGTGGGCGGCCAGTCCTATCCGGAAGGCAACTTCGACCCGGACGTCACGCCCGACGGCGTGATCGACGTGATCCGCCCGACCGGCATCGTCAGCCACCGCTTCCCGCGCGCCGGAGCGGTGATCGCCATGGCGCCGGACCAGGACGCCAACGTCTGGGCGGCCTCGCTGCGCGACGGCGTGCGGGTGTGGGCGGGCGACCAGTGGCTGCGCCAGACCGCCGCCGAGGGTGGGCTGCCCTCGGACAGCCTGACCGCGCTCGAGTTCGGCGCCGAGGGCGCCTGGCTGGGCACCGACGGCAGCGGCCTTATCCAGCTCCGCCCGCTGCCCGACGACCCCGTCGCCGGCCCGGCCGGCAGCCAGCCGATCATACAGCGCCTGCCGGTCCAGCTCTTCCTGCCGCTGACGGTCTACGAGATCGCGCCGCGGATCTTGCCGGCGCCGTAGCCGCTGCGACGAATGATCGTGCTACCCGGTACGCCTGAATCCAACTCCTGGAGTATGAGCCGATCAGTCATAAAGCGAGATGATTCCCGCTTCCTGACTCTCAGCCAACAGTTGAATTGATTCGATGTGCGCTCTCAGCGACGTCTCGACCTCAACCGTCGTGCAGTTGCCTAGGCGCAGCCAGATGACCTTCGGCGGGAATCCGTGCAGCGTGCTCAGCTCACTGAAGTCCACATCCTTCGTGACCAACGTTAAGTCGTTGTCTCGCGCGAAGTTCCACACAATCTGATCTGAAGCTCTATCGAGCCCGGCCCAGAAAACGTGGCTGGAATCGGGAAACAAGTCCGCCAAGCGCGCCACGAGGCGCGGCGATAGGTTTTGGTCGAAGAGCAGTTTCACGCGTGCTGGGCCACTAAGATTCGCTGCTCCCGATCAGCCGCGTAGCTCAGGCAGGCTCGAATGTCCTCCTCGGTGAGGTAGGGAAAGTCATCCAGGATTTCCTGCACCGTCATTCCCGCGGCAAGATACGACAGCACGTCGTAGACCGTGATTCGCATGCCCCGGATACAAGGCTTGCCGCCGCGTTTACCTGGCTCGATGGTGATGATGTTCTGGTAGTCCATGGATCCTCCGAATGGCTGCCCGGGCAATCGAGATTCCAGCGACATTATACCATCCCAACGAAAGAGAGCGCGGGACCCCCGCCGCACCCCCTCCAGCGCGCGCCCGCGCGGCGCTGCGGAAGAGGCGACGCCCCTTGCCTTTCCCCCGGATCGCGGGCAACATTCGGCGCTTGAGGAGGACCCCCATGCCACAGCCCGCGGACGATAGTCCCAGCTCGACCGAGCAGCTCCGCGCCATTGAAGCCGAGCTCGCACGCCCTGACCACCCCTCGATCGTCCGCCAGTTGCTGGAGGAGAAGCGGGCGGCGCTGGCAGCGGCGATCGCCGCGACCGCTCTCACCGGCAGCGACACCGTGGATTCCGCCCGCGTTCGCTCCGACATACACGTCGGCGGGCAGGTATCAGGCATGGTCGTCGGGGTGAACCTCGGCAGCGTGATCTTCAACCGGGACGCGACGGAGGATGAGCGGCGGCGCTTGGCCTGGTACCTGGGCGCGCTCGCCGGCAAGCTCTACCAACTGCCCTTGCGCGGCCTCACCGCCAAGCTAGAAGAGGGCAAGGCGCTGTCGATGCCGCAGGTCTACGTGATGCTGGCGGTCCGGAGCGAGACAGTGGTGATCAGCAGCCGCGAGGCGGGCTATCAGGCCTACTTCGAGAAGTCCGCGGCCGCAGGTGAGCACGAGCAGCGCGGCGGTGCCGAGCGCACGCTGCGGGACCTCCGCCAGGAGTTCAGCGCCGACTTCGCCTTGCCGACCACGGCGATCACATCCATCGCAGCGGACCGTGCGGACCCGAAGGCAACGGGCTTCCTCCACCAGGCCATGGCGGCGCTGACGGCCCGCGCGAATCCCGAGGCGCCCGCGGCGACGGTCCTTTTCCGCCAGACCCTCGCCACCGAGGCGGTCGCCGTGAACCGCGGCCTCGTCCTGCTCGGCGACCCGGGCAGCGGCAAGTCGACCTTCCTGCGCCACCTCGCATGGGCACTGGCGCAGCGCGGGTTGGACCGGGTGTCGGAGCACACCGCGCTGTTCGGCTGGGATGACCAGCGGCGCCTGTTGCCGGTCATCGTGCCGCTGAGGGAGCTGGCCGGGCGGATCGCGCGGGGCGCGCAGGTCAGCAGGACGCCGGTGCTCGATGTGCTGCGCGATGAGATGACCGGGAAGGATGTCACGCAGGTCGACGACCTCTTGACGGTGTCGCTGAACAACGGCGCGGCGCTGGTGATGTTCGACGGGCTGGACGAGGTGCCGAGCGAGGGCAGGCCCGGCGTGTACGCGGACCGCTTGACGACGCTGCGCGCGGTCCGCGACTTCGCGGCGACGCATGACAAGGCGCGATTCGTCCTGACCTGCCGGACGCGCGCCTTCGACGAGGACTTGCGCAAGGCCCTCGGCTGGCCGGTGGAGACGCTGGCGCCGTTTACCGTCGGCCAGGTGCGCGCCTTCGTGTCGGCGATGTACGGTGAGATCGTGCGGACCGGGCAGATGGAGGAACCACAAGCGGGGCGGTACGGGCGCGAGATCATCGACACGATCGCCGATCCGGGCAACGATCGACTGCGCGGCATGGCCGGCACGCCGCTGCTTTTGACGATGATGGCGATGGTCCTCTACAACCGCGGCACCCTGCCGCGCGACCGCCCGCAGCTTTACGAGGCGGTGCTCGAGCTGCTGCTCGGGCAGTGGGACAAGGTGCGCGATGGCCAGAGCCTGGCGGAGGTCATTGGCGACGAGCGCTGGGGCAGCGACCGCATCCGGCCGCTGCTCAACCGCCTGTCCTACGAGGCGCACCAGTGCGCGACGTCCGATGACGGCCGCGGGCGGATCGAGCGGGATAAGCTGCAGGGCGAGCTGATCCGGTTCTTCACCGACGCCAAGCTGCCGGACCCGTGGGCAATCGCCGGGCGCTGCCTGGACTACTTCGTCCACCGCAGCGGCTTGATCATGCCCGACGAGCAGCACGACTACGTGTTCGCCCACCTGACCCTGCAAGAGCACTGCGCCGGCTGCCACATGGTGACCGGCAGCGAGGCGCTCGCGCGTGTCATGGGCCTTCGTGCCGACGACCGCTGGCGCGAGCCGATCATGCTGGGGCTGGGCTACATCCAGGGGCAGCGCCCGGAGCTTATCGAGCAGGTCTTGAACCGCTTGCTCGGGCGCGACGAGAGCGGCCTCCCGAAGCCCATCGACCGTTGGTACCGCGACCTGATCTTCGCCGCCGAGATCGGGGCGGATCGCGATTGGGGCTACTTGGGGGTGCAGCCGATCGATGTCGCGGGCATCCAGGCACGCCTTCGCGAGGGCCTGGTGGCGCTCCTGGCGGATCGCGATCAACCCATCCCTGTCACCGAACGGTTGCGCGCCGGCGCCTTGCTGGGAGGCGTCGGCGACCCGCGCATTCCCGTGCTGGTCCCCGGCGACGCGCCCGGCGTGTGGCGAACCGATCAATGGATCGCCGAGCTTGAGAAGTGCAACACGACGTTCGGCCATCCCGACGGCTACTGGTGCTTCGTCAAGCCGGGGACGTACAGAATCGGCGGTTGGGGCGGGGGCAAACAGAGCGCCGAGGTCACCCTGCCCGCCTTCTGGATCGCGCGCTTCCCGGTCACCGTGGCACAGTTCGAGCCGTTTGTCGAGGAGGGCTACGGCGAAGGCGCGGAGCGGTGGTGGACGCCGAATGGATGGCGGTGGAAGGTAGCGCGCGATCGCACCAAGCCATGGCGATGGGGTGACAAGGAATTCAGCTGCGCGAACCAACCGGTGATCGGCGTCACATGGTACGAAGCCGCTGCCTGGTGCAACTGGCTCACGGAGAAATTGGGCGACCACATCCCCGCTGACCACGCCATCCGCCTACCCACCGAGGCCGAGTGGGAGGCCGCAGCGGCCGACGACGCGAACGGGCGGCGGCGCGAGTATCCGTGGAGCAGGGAAGAACCGATCACTGAGCGGGCCATCTTCGACGAGACAGGTCTCGGCCACCCCGCCCCGACCGGCGTGTGCCCGACGGGTGCGGCGGCGTGCGGCGCATTGGACATGGCGGGGAATGTGTGGGAGGTTACGACAAGCCACCACGGGGCTTATCCGAGCGGGAGCAACACGGAGATGTCAGACTTCAAGAGAGATGAAGTTGAGGTGCCCTGGCGTGGCGGGTCTTGGTACATGAATAGAACATCTGTACGCTGCGGGGCACGGGGCAGGACCCGTCCCGACGACGTCAACGGTGACCTCGGGTTGCGGGTGGTGTTGGCCTCGAAGCTCGCGGCGTCCTGATTGCAGTTTACTGAATGCTGATTTCTGCATTCACGATGTTGGCCAGGCCGGTAGTCTGAAGTATCGACTTCGATATCGGTATCGGATAAGCTAAGATTCGTCTTATCCGATACGCACAGCACTGACCCCCATGCTCGACCCTCGCCTCGCCACCCGCATCGCGGACAAGAAGACCCGCCTGGACGCCCTGCGCCCATTGCCCGCGGCGGCCTTGGCGCGGCTGCGGGAGGCGTTAGCAGTGGAATGGACTTTTCACTCCAATGCCATCGAAGGCAGCACGATGACGCTCAAGGAGACGCGGCTGGTGTTGGAGGCGGGCGTCACCATCGGCGGGAAGAGCTTGCGCGAGCACTTCGAGGTGCTCAACCACCGCGATGCCATCGAGTACGTCGAGGCGCTCGCCGCCGGCGACGAGCCGATCACCCCGTTCCACGTTCGCCAGATCCACCGGCTGGTCCAGGCGCGCATCGACGACGAGAGTGCAGGGCAGTACCGGCTGCTGCCGGTCCGCATCGCGGGCGCCTCCTTCATGCCGCCCGAAGCGTGGGAGGTCCCCGCCGCCATGGACGACTGGGGGACCTGGCTCGATGCCACCGCCGGCACGCTGCCGCCGATCGAGCGCGCCGCCATCACCCATCATCGGTTGGTGGCGATTCACCCATTTATCGACGGCAACGGGCGCACCGCGCGGCTAGTGCAGAACCTGCTCCTGATGCGCGAAGGCTACCCGCCCGCCGTCATCCAACGCACGAATCGGCGCCAGTACTACACCGCCCTCGCGCTCGCCGATCACGGGAACGCGGCATCGATGGTCAACTTCCTGGCCAGGGAGGTCGAGCGCAGCCTGACGCTCTATCTCGAGGCATTCACGCCGCGGAGCCAACCGCCACCAGGCGACGATGCCTGGATCCCGCTCCGGGAGGCGGCCGAGGGTACGCCATACAGCCAGGAGTACCTCAGCCTCCTGGCGCGCACCGGGCGGCTGGAGGCGATCAAGCGTGGCCGCGCCTGGCACACGACGCGGCGGGCGGTAGCAGCGTGGCAAGTCGCGGCGCGCGGAAAGGTCGCCCGTGGTGACGACGACTCGGCTCACCGATCGTAAAGCCACGTCAACCAGCCATCTCGATCTCGGCGCCCTCCTGCCGGCGCCACCGCCGCCCCACCCCACCGAAAGGGGGCGCGGGCTCCCCGCCGCGCCCCCCTCCAACGCCCGCCCGCGCGGCGCTGCCGTGCGCCGGTACGGCGCCGCGCGGGCGGGGCGGGTGGTAGTCCGGTAGGTTGTTGGGTTAGGGTGTCGACATGGATGTGTCTCGGTGCAAGGTGTGGACTCGATGGACCCGGGCGCCTACGGGCAGGTCGTCCGGACGAGGAGCGTGCCGTAGACGCGGGCCAGGTCTTCGGCGTTGGGGGCCTTGAAGTAGCGGGACGCGTCGCCGGTCAGGGCGGTCAGGAAGGGATCGTCGACGTACATGCCCAGGCCGATAGTGGTGAGGGTGACGCCGGCCGCGCGGGCCGCGGCGGCCGCCGCCAGCGCCGCGTCGCGGTCCGGCACGCGCTCGCTGTCGGTGACCAGGATCATCGCCGCGGCGGCACCCGGGCGCTTCCCGACCAGCACACCCGTCGCCGCGTTGATCCCACGGTCGATCCACGAGCCGTTGCCGCGCGGCAGGTCCGTGAGCACCGCCCGGACCGCGGCGCGGTCCCGCGTCAGATCGAGCACCACCTGCGCTTCGCCGGCGAAGGTCACCACGCTCACCCGATCGTCCTCTGCTAACCGGTCCAGGAAGGCGCCGGCCGCCTCGCGCACCGCGTCGATCTTGACGGGCCCGCCTGGCCGGGTCGGCGCGTCCATGCTGCTGGAGACGTCGATCACCAGGACGATCTCGACCGGCAGCGTGGTCTCCACGCAGCGGCTGAGGTAGGCGATCGGCAGGAAGACGGGCTGCGGTTCGGGCGTCGCGGTCGCCGTCGGCGTCGGGGTGACGGTCGGCGGCACCTGGGTGGCGGTCGGGGTGGGCGTCGCGGTCGGCGGGATCGGCGTGAGCGTCGGCGTCGCGGTGGGCGGGGCGATCACGTCGACCTCGGGGATCGGGAAGGTCACCCGGCCCTGGCCGTTCCAGCCGTCGGTGTAGTCGGCGTAGGCCCGGACGTTGGTCGCCAGCCGGCCGGTGGCGTTCGGCCGCAGCTTGTAGGTCAGCGCCGTGCCGGCCTTCGCGTCCGAAAGCTGCCATGCGATCGTGCGCGTCGCGGGGTCCCACACGCCGCCGGCCGGCTGGATGCTGCCGGGGACCAGGTCGAAGGTTGGCGGGATCTCGTCAGTGACCGCGGCGGTCTTGACCAGCATCTTCGGGCGCAGGAGCTGGCTGACGCGCTGGTAGACCGGCACGGTCGAGAAGAGGTTCTGGTCCCAGAGGTTGAGGATGTCCAGGTCGCTGGCGGCGAGCAGGCTTGAGTCCGACGTGCCGTTGACCACCACCACGGTGATGCCCGCGTCGCGCAGCTCCTGGGCGGTCGGCTCGGCGTCTTGCTGCTCCTCGCAGTCCGGGCGCTCGGCCTTGACACAGTACTCCGGACCGATCAAGACCAGCACCTTGCGTCCGGGTACGTTGCCCAGCAGGCGGAACTGCTTCTGGGCTTCGGACAGGGCGTTGGCCTCGCTGGACTCGCTGCCGCCGCCGGCGTTGAGCTGCTCCAGGCCGGCGACGATCTTCGAGCCATCCTGGGTCCAGCGCACCTTGAAGTTGGTGTTGACGTAGTAGCCCATCAGGCCAACGTTGTGCAGGCTGAAGTCCGCCAGCGACACCACCATGCGCGCCGCGTCCAGCGCGTCGCTGCGCTTGGTGTTGACGGCGAGCAGGATATGCGCCGGCTGCTCGACTGCGCCGCAGGAGCCGGCCAGGGTCAGGGTGAGGTCGACGTCGCCGCCGAGGGGGACTGCCGCCGGCAGGGCCGTCTTGTTGCCGAAGACGTCGCAGACCTCGCCCTTGACCACGTCGGGCCGGCCCTCGCGCGGGGCGAAGACGCTGATCTCGCTCATCAGGAGGTTAACGACGAAGACCCGCCCGTCGGCCGACACCGCCAGGTCCGCCAGGTTACGCGCCTGCGCGAACTCGTTGGGCTTGGCGTTAAAGCGCGCCGCCTCGCGGCCGTTGGCGTCCAGCCGCACCACCTCACCGTAGGCGGTCAAGGCGAAGACCGTGCCGTCGGGGCCGCCGGCGATGCGCCAGGTATCGCTCGGCGACTTGTGGGTGCGCTGCAGCTTGCCCTGGCTGTCGCGCACCTGGATCTCGTCGCGCAGCACGTCCAGGACGTAGATCATGCCGTCGGGACCGGACGTGACGCTGGCGAAGAGCGCGGTGCGGTCGCTGCCGCCCAGCGGCCAGGAGAGCTTGCGGCCGCGGCCCATGCGCGGGTAGGCCAGAAGCTCCTGCTCCTCGTTGTTGACCAGGAGCAAGAGGTCGTTGGTCGCGTCGTAGGCGAAGGCCGAGATCTCCTCGAAAGGCGGGGCGGTCGTCGTCCACACCGGATCGAGATAGTCCAGCGGCTCGCCGCGGTAGTTCTTGGTCTTCATCACGAACTGGCCGAGGCAGGGCGTGCGCTGGGGCTGGGGCGAGCGGGCGTTGAGGCAGGTGCCGAAGCCGACCACGCCGTCGGGGCTGCCGTCGCCGGTGGCCAGATCCAGCGTGATCGAGATCGGCTCGGTCGGGAAGGTTTCCACCGGCAGGCGGTTTTGCTTCTGCCCTTCCGCCGAGAAGCGCGAGACGCCGCTGAAGTCGCGGATGTAGACCGCGCCATTGGGCAGCACCTCGATGTCCTGCGGGCCCCGGAAGACCGTCTCGTTGATCGTCGCCATCGGGAAGACCGACTCGACCTGGCGGAAGCTGCTGTCGCGGTAGCGCACGACCGCCGGCGCGACATCGTTGCGCGGGTCTTGCATGTCCTCGTCGTAGACCGCCAACGAGTAATACAGCCCGAGCTTGGTGTTGACGTAGGGGAAGAAGAAGCCGAAGATGTTCGACCCCGGTTGGGAGGTGTTGAGGAACTCGACGCCGCTGTCGCGAATCATGCAGGGGAAGGCGAAGAGCGTCTCGTCGTCGATGGCGACCAAGTCCCAGGCCGAGCAGCGTTGAAAGAAGGGCGCGCCGCGCGGCCAGCCGGGCGGCGGCGGGCCAACCTGGCTGTAGCGGGCTTCGTTGAGGTTCAGCGCACGCACCAGGCGAGCGGTGTCGCCCTCGCGGCGGAAAACCTGGATGCGGCTACCGCCGCGGTCGCCGACGAAGATGTTGCCGGAGGGGTTGACGGTCACGTCCCGGATCTGGCGGAACTTGCCCGCGCCGCTGCCGCGCTCGCCGAAGCCGAAGACCTCGCTCCCCGCCGGGTCGAACACGCGCACGCGGTTGGTCAACCGGTCGGCGACCCACAAGTGGTTGTCCGGCGCGAGGTACATGCCGACCGCGAAGATGTCGGGGATGTAGCGTACGAAGTTGCCTTCGAGGTCGTAGACCAGCACGCGGTAGCTGTCGAAGTCCCCACTGTAGACCAGGCCGTTGTCGTTGTCGACCTCGATCTGCCGCGGGTTGTTGATGCGCGAGGCGCCGTTGCCGGTGTTGCCGAAGGACTTGTACCAGACGCCGTCCGGCGCCATCATCGCGATCCGGTTGGCCAGGAAGTCGGCGAAGTAGACCGTGCCGTCGGCGCGCACGGCCAGGCCGCCGGGATTGCCCATCTGCGAGAGCGGCGTCTCGTTGGGCGGCCAGCGGTCGACCAGATCGTAGCGGATGCCGGACTGCGCCGCGGCGGGCCGGGCGGCCAGGGCGGGCAGCATGGCCGCGGCGATGATCGCGACGGCCACGCCGAGCGTCACAGGTACATGGATGGGGACTTGAGAGGGGCGGGGCGCGAGGGTCGAGAACAGGCGTTTCAGGGACATGAGCGCGGAACGCACGACGATTACCTCCTGGCAGTGCTGCATCGGGCTTGCATTGAGATGGAAAACGGGCGGATGTCAACTCACCTTGACATCAATGGTACACACTACTTGTCTTGTTGTCAAGCACGCTTGTCTAGTCAGGTGTCTGGGCGGTCCGATCGTGGAACTGGACCCGTGCGGCGGCGGCCGGCGTGATGGCCTACCGCGTCTATTAACCGCGCAAGCGGGGTCGAGTGTGACAACGGGCAGGTATACGTCTGAGGTTCTCCGGGGTTGATTAAATCCGTGGTGACTTCGTCGCACTGGCGTCGGGCTTCGACCGGCACCCGAGTCCGAACCAGCGCGCCAGTCTATCCTATCCAAGTTGCCGTCCGATTGCGGTCCGGCGCGGCCGGGTTAAGCTCTCGCAACAGGCGCGGCGGGCGAATGCGGCAGGTTCAGACGCTGCGCTTGAGCTTGCACGCCCATCCTATCACGGGTTGGACCACCGCACGAGGGCTGAAGTTTCACGACCGGGGGCAACGTCCGGCCGGTCCGAGGGCGGCGAGGTGGGCCAGCATGACCGACAGCCTGTGGTCAAACGGGCACGCGGCGATGGGGACCGCATGCCACCGGCGCAACCCGGCGGCGAGCAAGGCGACGACCTGGGCGGCGCCGAGACCATGCGCGTGGTGATCGTGGGCCGGATCACCGGCGACTTCGGCCGTGAGGAGATAGGTGTGGCCGCCGGCGCGCTCGAATCCGTGCACGGCGGGCACGGGCAGGTAGCGCGCGAGCCTGAGTAGGCGCGCGTGTTCGGCGGACAGCTCTTCATCGGGGTTGTCCGGCTCGACCTTGAGATACAGGCTCGGCGCGTCGGACCGTGTCAGGTGAAAGACGCGGGCAGCGGAGCAACCGATGGTGTTCTCGCGCGGGTGGTAACCCCAGGTTTGGCGACGGATCGCCGGCGGCAACGGGCCGGTGACACCGTCCTGATCGTCTCGTCTTGAGTTCAGCCGCGAGGAGGAAGTCACACGATTCTTGCAGAATTCGGGTTGGCCTCATGAGCCGGCCATGCGGCCGAGTATATCACGCGCCGTGACCCATGGACCACGCAATTGCACCCGGCGGCACATTCCGGCGCGAAGACTCATGCCCCCGACCACTCCGTTCAGCCCACCCAACAGCGGTGGTATAATGCGCTTGCCATGCTCGATCCCGCCACCATCCACCGCATCGCCGAGCTCGCCCGCATCGAGCTCACCGACGCCGAGCGATCGCTGCTGGCGACCCAGCTCACGACGATCATCGACTACATCGACCAGCTTCAGGGTGTCGATGTCACCGCCCTTGCGGACGAGGACGCCGCTGCACTGCCAAGCCGTCCGATCCCATCTCCCCTGGTGTTGCGGGCCGACACCCCGGCGGCCTCGCTCCCCCGAAACCTCGCGCTGGCCAACGCGCCGCGGGTCGAGGCCGGTCAGGTCTGGGTGCCCGGCTTCTTGCCCGAGGACGCGTAAACGGCTCGCCGATCCGGCGTGCGGATCCGGCGTGGCAATTCAGGTTGTGAAGAGCGATGTAGGACTTACGGGCCGCCCGGTTATGCACCAGGATCAAATGTTTATGTCAACCAATGCGGTCACCGAAGAGCTGACCCGGCTGCCCGCCCACGCCGCGGCGAGTGCACTCCGAGCGGGCGACCTGAGCTCCGCCGCGCTGACCGAAGCGTACCTGGCGCGAATCGAGCGTTTCGACCCGTTTCTCAACGCCTATCTGACCGTCACGGGCGAGCTCGCGCGCGCGCAGGCGGCCGAGGCGGACCGCCGGCGGGCGGCGGGCGAGGACGGTCCGCTCCTGGGCGTCCCCTACGCGCTCAAGGACCTCTTCACCACGGCCGGCGTGCGGACCACAGCGGGGTCGAGGATCCTGGAGCACTACGTTCCGCCCGACGATTCCACGGTCTACCGCCGCCTGCGCGAGGCCGGCGCGGTGCTGCTGGGCAAGCTGAACATGGACGAGTTCGCGATGGGATCGAGCAACGAGAACTCGGCCTACGGGCCGGCGCGCAATCCCTGGGACCCGGCCCGCGTGCCCGGCGGATCGAGCGGTGGCGCAGCGGCGGCGGTGGCGGCGGACCTCTGCGCCTTCGCCGTCGGCACCGACACCGGCGGCTCGATCCGCCAGCCCGCCGCCTTCTCCGGCGTGGTCGGCCTGAAGCCGACCTACGGCCGGGTCTCACGCTACGGGATGATCGCCTTCGCCAGCAGCCTGGACCAGGCCGGGCCCTTGACCAAGGATGTCCGCGACGCCGCGCTCGTCCTCGGCGCCATCGCCGGCCACGACCCGGCGGACCCGACCTGCGTGGACGTGGCGGTGCCGGATTACGCGGGTGCGCTGGCGTCCGACCGCAGCCGCGGCGCGGGTCTCGACGAGGCGACGAGCACCGGTCTCGACTCGGCGGAGGCGGAGAAAGCCGGACGGGTTGACCTCTCCGGCTTGCGCATCGGCGTGCCGGAGGAGTACTTCGCCGAGGGGCTGGAGCAAGGTGTGCGCGATGCCGTGCTGCGCGCGATCGACGTCTTGGAGTCGGCCGGGGCGCGGCGGATGCCGGTGCGCCTGCCGCACGCGGTCCACGCGATCGCCGCCTACTACATCCTGGTCACGGCCGAGGCCTCGGCCAACCTCGCCCGCTACGACGGGGTGCGCTACGGGCTGTCGGTCGCGGCGGACGATCTCTGGGAGCGCTATGCCCGCACGCGCGGGGCCGGGTTTGGGCTGGAGGTCAAGCGGCGGATCATGCTGGGCACCTTCGCGCTTTCCAGCGGCTACTACGACGCCTACTACCTGCGCGCCACCCGTGTCCGGGCGCTGATCCGGGCGGACTTCGACGCCGCGCTGGCCGACTGCGATGTGATCGTCGGCCCCACCACGCCGACGCCGGCCTTCGAGATCGGCGCCAAGGCCGACGACCCGCTGACGATGTACCTCAACGACATCTACACCAGCCCGCTCAACCTCGCCGGCTACCCCGGCATCTCCATCCCGTGCGGCTTCGTCCGCGGTCTGCCGGTCGGATTGCAGATCATGGGCCGCGCGCTGGACGAGCCGACCGTGCTGCGCGTCGCCCACGCCTACCAGCAGCGTTCGGACTGGCACACGCGCCGACCGCCGCCCAACGAGAGCACGACACCGGACGAAGGCGGGCCGCCCGGCAAGCCCGCCGCCGCATGAACCTGATCCTGCCCGTCGCCGGCCGCGGCGTCCGCTTGCGCCCCCACACGCTGCACCGCCCGAAACCGTTGATCCACGTCGCCGGCGACACCATGCTCGGGCATGTCCTGCACGGGATCGAGCGCACACTGCGGCCGGATCGGACCGTGTTCATCGTCGGCCACCTCGGCGAGCAGATCGGGGCCTGGGTCCGCGACCACCGCCCGGACCTCGACGCCCACTTCGTCACCCAACTCGAGCCGCGCGGCCAGGCGCACGCGCTGATGCTGGCACGGGAGCACCTCGCCGGGCCACAACTGATCGTCTTCGCCGACACGATCTTCGACATCGACCTCGGCGCGCTGGAGCGCCTGGACCCGGCGGTCGACGGCGTGCTCCCCC
>CAZCJG010000092.1:0-13879 GCA_964498575.1 uncultured Anaerolineales bacterium
AAGCGGTGGTGCTGGACCTGATCCGCGATCTGGTGCGCGGCCGCGACACCGCGGTGCTCTTCATCACCCACAACCTCGGCGTCGTCGCCGGGCTCTGCGATCGGGTGGCGGTGATGCGTGCGGGGGAGCTGGCGGAGGAGGGCGCGGTCGGCCGGGTCTTCAAGGCGCCCGAGACCGAGTACACGCGCGCGCTGCTGGCGAGCGTGCCACGGGTTGTCGCGCGCGACAGCCCCCGCCCCGCGGCCCCTCCCCACCCGACAACCCTTGCTGTGCACCACCTCACCAAGCGCTTCCCCCTCGGACACAGCTTGTCGGACTGGCTTGCCCGCCGCCCGCGGCGCGCCGTCCACGCCCTCAACGGCGTCGATCTCGCCATCCCGCGCGGCTGGACGCTGGGCGTGGTCGGGGAGAGCGGCAGCGGCAAGAGCACGCTGGCGCTGTGCGTGAGCGGCCTGGTCGAGCCGTCCGAAGGCCGTGTCGAAGTGTCCGGTGAGACGCTGCCGCCACGACTCGCCAATCGCAGCGCGGCGCAGCTCCGGGCGCTCCAGATGGTGTTTCAGGATCCGGACGAAGCCTTGAATCCCCATCGGACGGTTGGCGATGCGCTCGCACGTACGCTCCGGCGACTGACCGGAGGCGCGGCGAGCCAAGGCGGCGACAGCGGCGTGAACCATCAGGTGGGCGACCTCGATCCCACGGTCGCCGAGCTTCTCGCCCGAGTTCGCCTGCCCGCGGACTACGCGGCGCGCCGGCCGGGCGAGCTCAGCGGCGGCGAGCGGCAGCGCGTGGCGATGGCGCGCGCCTTCGCGGCGCGCCCGGCGGTGCTGCTGCTCGACGAGCCGGTCTCGGCGCTCGACGTGACGGTCCAGGCCGCGATCCTCGACCTGCTCGCCGAGATTCAGCGCGAGCAATCGACCAGCTACCTCTTGATCTCGCATGACCTGGCGGCCGTCTGCCGGCTGGCGGATACGATCGCGGTGATGTACCTCGGCCAGCTGATGGAGATCGGGCCGGCGGACCGGGTGCTCGCCGCGCCGCACCATCCCTACACCGAAGCCCTGCTCGCGGCGGTGCCGAGCATCGATCCCGACGCGCTCCACGCTCCGATCCGCCTGCCCGGCGAGATGCCGAGCGCCATCGACCCGCCCGGCGGTTGCCCCTTTCACTCCCGCTGTCCACGATTCCTCGGGCCCGTGTGTGCCGAGGAGCCGCCGCCCTGGCGGGAGGAACCGGGCGGGCATCGGGTGCTCTGCCATATCCCTCTGGACGAGCTCGCGATCATGCAAGCAAGGAGCACGACCCCGAATGTCTCCGATGATCCTGCCCCGGATGTAGCGGGCTGACCACGACATGGCGCGCTACCTTTCCCGCCGGCTGGCGTTCCTGGCGCTGACCTTGTTGATCACATCGCTCGTGGTTTTCCTAGTCACCCGCTGGCTGCCGGGAGACGTCGCGCGGGTGATCCTCGGCCGCGAGGCCGGTGCGGCGGCGCTGGCGAGCCTGCGGGCGGAGCTGGGGCTGGACCAGCCGCTCGCGGTGCAGTATCTGCGCTGGCTGGGGGACTTCCTGGCCGGCGATTGGGGCCGGTCGTTCAGCACCGGCCTGCCGGTCCGCCCCCTGGTCGTCGAGCGCCTGGGCCGCTCGCTCCAGCTCGCCGGCCTGACCCTGGTCATCGCCGTGCCGGTCGCGGTGGCGCTCGGCGTGATCGCCGGGCTGCGGCGCGAGCGGGCGGCGGACCATGCGATCAGCCTGGCGGCGCTGGCCGTCGTGGGCTTGCCGGAGTTCGTCACCGGGCTGGTCTTGATCCAGATCTTCGCGTTCCGCTTGCATTGGCTGCCCGCCAGCTCGTCGGTCGCGCCGGGGACCGGCTTTTTCGACGCCCTGCCCCAGCTCATCCTGCCGGCGCTGGCGGCGACGCTGGTGCTCCTGGCCTACATCGCGCGCCTCACCCGCGCCGGCGTGGTCGACGAGCTCGGCCAGCCTTACGTGCGCACGGCTGCGCTCAAGGGCCTGTCCGAGCGGCAAGTGCTGACCCGCCACGTCTTGCGCAATGCGCTCCGGCCGACCATCACCGTGGTCGCGGTCAGCCTGGGCTGGCTGATCAGCGGCCTGGTGGTCGTCGAAAACGTGTTCAACTACCCCGGCCTGGGCCGCCTGCTCACCTTCGCCATCGACCGGCGTGACATCCCCTTGATCCAGGCCATCACCCTCGTCGCGGTCCTGGTCTACGCGCTGGCCAACCTGGCGGCGGACCTGCTGTATGCCTGGCTCGATCCCCGCATCCGCCTGGATTGACCCGTTTGCCAGCCGTTAACTCAATTTTAACATTTCAACCCTATCACGCCCGGTGCGGTAGGGTTATACTAACAAACAAATAACCCATAGCCCCGTGCCCGACTCGCCGATTCACGTCAGCCGCTTCCGAGCACGGCACGCACGTAACTGTCACGGCACTTCATGATACTGCACGCTTGCCCGAGTATCTTGGTTGCTTGGCCTGCGTTTATGATCGATGAAGTTCCATCGCACTGCTCTACCCCATCATGCCCTTGGATGGTTGCTGCGCCATGGCCGAATCGAACCCGATCGTACAGTTGGAAAAAGGTGTGGTTTTCTGGAACACCTGGCGTGAGTCCGCCGGTGATGTCACGCCTGATCTCGGCGGCTCGTTCTTGCGCTTGGCGACCTTGCCGCGGGTCGACTTTCATCGCGCCAACTTGCGCATGGCCTATTTGCGGCTGGCCGAGCTCAGCGATGCCGATCTCCGGCAGGCCGATCTTAATCACGCGGATCTCGGCGGTGCTCATTTGACGCGCGCCGTCCTGGCCGACGCCAATTTGCGCGGCGCGAATCTGGAAGGCGCCAATCTGGTCGAAGCCGACCTGCACCATACCGACTTGTTCACCGCCAACCTCAGCCGCGCCGACTGCCGTGGCGCCAGCTTTCGGGACGCGAACCTCGACTGGACCTACCTGCGCGGCACCGACCTCACGGGCGCGGATCTCCGCGGGTCCAACCTGACCCACGCGCTGGGCCTCACCGCCGCCCAGCTCCGCACCGCGCGCATCGACGAACGCACCCGCTTGCCGCTGCGGCTGCGCGACATCGTACGAACGGCGCCATTGACCTCAGCCCCGACAGTCGCCCAACCCGCGTTGCGATCGCCGGTTGCTGCGCTGCTGCTTCAAGCCTAGCGCAACCTGGGTGCCCTGGGACGGTTTTTGGCCGCACCCTTCCCTACTTCGCCAGCTCCCTACTCCGCCAACTCATCCACCTTCTGGCGCACAAGCTGGATGTCGCGCCAGGTCAGGGCCTTGGGCGAGCCCGGCTCGCGCGAGGGGTTGCGCAGCAGATAGGCGGGGTGGAAGATCGGCATGGTAAGCCGGCCGTGCCAGGGGAACCACTGGCCTCGGATCTGGGTGATGCCGCGCTTCTCGCCCAGGATCGAGCGGGTCGCGACGCTGCCGACCAGGAGGATCACGCGCGGATCGACCAAGCGGATGATCTCGAGCAGGTAGGGCTGGTACCACGCGATCTCCTCCGGCGTGGGCACGCGGTTGCCGGGCGGCCGCCGGAAGACGGCGTTGGTCACCAGCACGTCGGTCTCGGTGTCGAAGTTGACGCTGCGCAGGATCTGGTCGAGCAGCTTCCCGCTCTTACCGACGAAGGGCTTGCCCTGCTGGTCCTCCTCCGCTCCCGGTGCCTCGCCGACGACCATCAAGCTGGCCTGCGGGTTGCCGCGGTAGATCACCATGTTAGTGCCCTGGACGGCGAGCGGGTCATCGGTCAGCGCCAGCATCGCCTGGATCAGCTCGTCGAAGCTGTCGAAGTGCGGCGCCTCGTTGAACAGGTCAAATTGCATCTGCGTCCTCTGGCGGCAGGGCGAGAGGTGCTTCCCCTCGGGCGATGTGGTGGCGGAATGGATTGTACCACCTTTGGTGAAATGGCCGGCAGATATTTCGCGTCTTTGGTTGAAGTGTGGCTGCTTGACGGCGGCGAGCATTGTTGGTATCTTGCCAAGCAAATCGCAGCTCGACCTGCTAACTGTCTACTTGCTTCCAAGGAGGAAACGACAATGACGATGCAACGATGGGAAAATGCCCGTGCTGGTAGGATGATCCTGGACCGCCACGGACGCGTATGGCGTGGTGCGCTGCTGGCGTGCCTCCTCTTGATCGTCGCCACCATGGCCGGCGGAGCAAGCCGAACCGTGCTCGCACGCATCGGCGCGCCGCGCGGGGACATCGTCGGCGGCGCCGAGGCCGATCCGGGCGAATGGCCCTGGCAGGTGGCGATCCTCTTCGCCGACGAGCCCGATCTGTATTACGCCCAGTACTGCGGCGGGTCGTTGATCGACCCCGAGTGGGTGGTCACCGCCGCACATTGTGTGACCAATGACTTTGGCGAGCCGATGTATGCGCGGGAGGTCAAGGTCGGCGTCGGCATCCACGACCTGAATGGCCCTGCCGGCCAGGTCATCCGGGTGGGGCAGGTCTTCGTCCATCCGGGCTATGGGGACGAGGGCAGCGACGACACCAACGATATCGCCCTCCTGCGCCTGGTCGAGCCGGCCCCGCTCGGCCCGACCGTTCAGACCATCCCGCTGGTCGAGACGGTCGGCGACGCCGCGATCCAGTCCGGCCAGCAGGCGATGATCACGGGCTGGGGCCAGCGCGAGGACGGCACCTACCCCTCCGAGCTGTACGAAGTGGCGGTCCCAATCGTCGCGAGCGCGCTGTGCGACACCAACGCGAGCGCGGTCTGCGCGGGCGATCTCGGTCACGACACCTGCTACGGCGACAGCGGCGGCCCGCTGGTCGCCGGCGGCTTCGGTGGTGATCCGTGGCGGCTGGCCGGCCTGACCAGCGCCGGCACGACCGAGGTGTGCGGTGGCCCGGACAATTACACCCTCTACACCAGCCTCCCGTACTATCGCGCCTGGATCCTGGCGACGATGGCGATTCGCAGCCCGGCGCTGGAGGTGATCAAGCTGGCGACCGAGACGATCAGCCGCGAGGGCGTGATCGGCTATTCGATCACGGTGACGAATGTCGGCCGCGCCCCGGCGACGGATGTCGTGGTGACCGACGAGATGCCAGCGGGCGTCCTGTTCGTGTCGGCCGGCGAGGGTGGGCAGCGGGTCGGCAGCACCGTTACCTGGACGGTCGGAGTGCTGGATGCCGGCGCGCAGGCTGTGGTGAGCTTCCGGGTGCGCGATCTACCCGGCATGGCGCCGCTGAGCGGGCTGACGGCAGCCGAGATGCGCGGGCCGAGTGGCGCCGCGACGGGGCGGTCCGGCCCGCGGGCGATCGATCCGCGGTGGAGCCGGCCCGATCGGCGGCGCGGTGTCGATCAGGCCTGGGGGCGCGCCTTCGCCCCGGGCGGCCGGAACCGCCATGTCGCCTCGACAGCTTCCAGCCCGGCGGGTGTCGCCCGGCCGGGGGCACCGGCTGCGGACTCCGTGCCCGACGCGCCGACGATCATCGGGGGAAGCCAGGCGGCGCTCGGCGAGTGGCCCTGGCAGGTGGCGCTGGTCCAGAACGGCGAGCCGGACCCGATCAACGCGCAGTACTGTGCCGGGACCCTGATCGACCCGGAGTGGGTGCTGACCGCGGCGCACTGTGTCGTCAGCCCCTGGGGCATCATGGCGCCGGGGGAGATCTCGGTGCGCATGGGCATCATCCACCTGACCGACTCCGGGGGGCAGCGGATCGCGGTGGCACAGGTCATCCCGAACTTGCGCTATTTCTTCGACTACGAGTTCGACGTGGCCCTGCTAAAGCTTGAACACGCGGCGACGATCAACAGCGCCGTCCGGCCGATCCCCTTCGCACGCCGGGCCGACCTGCCGCTCCTTGATCCCGGCAAGATCGGGACGGTGACCGGCTGGGGAGCGATCAACGTGATGCCGCGGGATTATCCCGACGAGCTCTACGAAGTCGAGCTCCCCGTGATCGACAACGCGACCTGCGGCGCGCTGGGGGATATCGGATTGACGCTGTGCGCCGGGCCGTTGGGCGGCGGGCGCAGCGCTTGCTACGGCGACAGCGGCGGGCCGATGGTCTTCCGCGCCGCGGATGGCTCGTTCGTGCTGGGCGGCGTCGTCTCGCGCGGCACCGCGGCGGGCTGCGGCGCGCCGGGCGAGTACACGCTCTTCGCCAAGCCGTCGGCATTCGGGTCGTGGATCGACGACAAGATGATCGCCGGCTGGCCCGACGAGCTGATCGTCAACACCGATTATCGCGCCACCGCTGCCGGCGGCCTCGAGGCGACCGGCAACCCGGCCTTCACGGTGGTCGGCGCTCCGGACGGCGAGCTGGGCAACCTGGCCACGCGGGCGCCGGTGCTGACGGGTGACAACGTGCTGATCGCCGGCTTCATCGTCTCCGGCGGCCCGCTCAAGGTCGCCCTGCGCGCCAAGGGACCGAGCCTGGCCGCCAGCGGCGTGCCGGATACCCTCCAGGACCCGGTGCTGCGCCTGTTCAGCGGCCAGGCCGTGGTCGCCGAGAACGACGACTGGGCGAATACGCCGGGCGTGCGCGAGGTCATCTCGCGCCAGATGGCGCCGACCGACGCGCGCGAGTCGGTGATCCTGACCACCCTGCAGCCCGGCGCCTACACCGCAATTGTGCAGGGCAAGGGCGGGATGACCGGCAACGGCCTGGTCGAGGTGTTCCGCATCGCCGGCGGTGGCTCGCTGGTCAACCTGGCGACGCGGGCGCGGGTGGAGACCGGCGACCGGGTGATGATCGGCGGCTTCATCGTGCAGAACCGGCCGACCACGGTGGTGGTGCGCGCCATCGGCCCGAGCATGGCCGCGCAGGGCGTGGCGGGCGCGTTGCAGAACCCGACGCTGGAGATCTTCAAGGGCCAGGTGCGGATCGACGGCAACGACAACTGGCAAAGCGGCTCCTGCGCCAGCGCTGCGCCCGCAACGTTCCATCCCAAGGATCCGCGCGAGGCCTGCGTGATCCTCACCCTGGAGCCCGGCGCCTACACCGCGATCGTGCGCGGCGCGGGCGGGACGACGGGCGTCGGGCTGGTCGAGGCGTTCCGGGTGTGGCAGCCGGGGGAGTGAGGAGGCCACGCAATTGAGCATTCGCGCCCGGCGGGCACGGCATTCGGCAACCGAATGTTCGCGCCCGCTGGGACGCGCCAAGCGAATGCGTGTTCGCGCGCGTGGGGACGCGCGGGCGAACGTTCGTTTGCACAACGCCGCCCCCGCCCACACAACCGTCCGGTCGCCCAACACCGTGCGGATAACTGACTACCAACCATTTCAATTACATGCAGGGAGGGAGATCTTGTGATGAGCGCCATCAATCGTGTCGGTCGATCGTTCGGATGGCTACGTATGGCCTCGCTGAGCATGCTGATGCTCGTTGCGCTTGTGGTGGCGGCGGGTGGTGTGCCGCGCGGCTTGGCGCAGACGGGCGTGCGGGTGGGGGAGAACGATGAGCTAGCAGGGGAAGCGCTTGCTCAGACGAAGCAGGTCGACTTGGAAATCATCGGACAAGTTGGGGGAACTGCACATGCTGTGGCTATCGCAGGGCATCATGTTATTGTTGGGGTCGGCCCGCGGATCGAGATCCTCGATATCAGCACTCCAAGCAATCCTATCTTAGTGTCACGATCGGCAATTCTACCTGACTTTGTTACTGATGTGGAGGTTGTCGGAGGTCTCGCTTTCTTGGCAAACACTAGCGCTGGCCTACAGATTATTGACGTGTCGAATCCCGCCACTCCAGTAGTTGTTGGGTCGGTAGACACACCCGGTCAAGCACTTGGTGTGGACATCGATGGAGGGTTCGCATTTGTGGCGGATGGCACGAGTTTGCAGGTGATCGACTTGACCTGTAATCCAACCAGTCCTGTAGCATTGGGAAGCGCTCCAACCAAATCCGCCAACGCACAGGACGTAGTCGTGGTTGGAGACCGTGCATTTGTTGCGGATTCCGATGCAGGTCTTACGACTTTTGATATTTCGAACCGAGCCAAGCCGCAGTGGATGAATACCGTAAAGACAAAATATCGCGCCCATGACCTTGATATCTTCGGCAGCTTTGCGTATGTTGTCGATGAAGGCAATACAGAGGGCGGTGTATCTGTGATAAATGTCACGAACACCGTAGACCCAGAACTTGTTACCACGTTCCCTTTAGCCAAGCGTGCATGGAGAATCCATGTCTTGTCTGATCTCGCATTTGTTGCTGCAGATGATGGACTACACATATTGAGGATATCAGATCCTACAAGTCTGTCTGAACTGAAGCATGTTGCCTCTGAAGCAGAGGGCCGTGCTGTCCAAGCTACTAGAGATCATGTATTTGTAGCGCATAGCAACGGGCTACACGTCATTGATCTATCCACCCTGAGCAACCCTAAGGAAATTGCTATTCATCGAACAATTCAGGCCGGTCATAGCGTGCATGTTGACGACCAAAACCACGCATTTGTAACAGATGAGTTCTTCGGTCTGCACGTATTCAATGTTGCGACTCCCTCTACCCCTACCGAAGTGAAGCAAGTTTCTCTTCAGTATTATCCGTGGGGAATCCATGTCGACGGGGACCACGCCTTCGTTGCTATCTGGACTAAGGGTCTTCTTTCCATTCGTATTGCTGAAATCGCCAACCTGTCTGTGGAACCTTTGATTTCATTGGGAGATGCAAATTCGGTTCGTGTATCCGGGGATCATGCATATGTAACAAATAGTACGGCAGGTCTCCAGGTGATCAACGTGTCAACTCCATCAAAGCCAACGCTGGTAGATTCGATCAGAACTAACGGCACCGCTGAAAGTGTGGATATTGCGATAGACCACGCATTTATTGCGAACGGCAATGCTGGCCTGGCGGTCATCAATGTGACGACTCCAAGCGCTCTTTCTTTGACGAAGACCATTCCCATTCCAGGTGGTTATGCTCGGGATATTCAGATCGTCGGCGACTATGCCTTCGTTGCGGCCGGAAGCTCAGGCCTTCAGGGGTTTAATGTCTCGAATCCTGACGCTCCCGAGAGACTAGGGGCGATAACAATTCCTGGGGGAGCCCGAACGGTGTTTGTTAGCGGTGCCTACGCATTCGTAGCCGACAAGGCGAGCCTTCGAGTGATCGACGTATCTACCCGTACCGCCTTGAGGGAAGTAGGTTCAATTGCGCTGCCCGGGGAGATACAGGATGTTCACGCCGTCGGGGATATCCTGTTCGTGATAACTCTGAAGGCAGGGCTGTTTGTGTTGAAAGTCTCGGAGGTTCTACCCACAGCCACGAATGAGGTTCTGCCTACAGCCACGAATACTGCGACGCGCACCCCTACGCCACGGTGCCCGACTGCTACGTTTCCCCCCACCGCCACCTCAACCCCCACCGCCACCCCACCCCCCACCCCCCTTCCCTGGCCCACCCCCCCCATCACCACCACTATCCGCACCCTCCTCACCGCCTACTACAACCGCGAGGCCGACCCTACCCTCCCCAGAAACCACCTCGCCCCCCTCACCGAGGCCGACAAGGCGCCCGCCGCCAAGGACCCCGATACCCTCTGGGAAATGCGCGGGACCTTCTCGGACATCGTCGACTCCGGCGGCCCCGGCCGCTCCCCAAGCTGCCACAACGCTGACACGCCGAGCGAGTTCATCGATTGCACCGGCAAGCGGCTGGCGCTCACATTCAACACTCCCCTCTACACCGGCGGGCTGTTCCCCTACCAGCCCAACGAGCGCGATGCCGCCAACCACTACTACCGCGTGGTCGAGACAGCTGGCCAGTACGCCCTCTACCACGCCTTCGTCCGCGACTTCGACGCGCCGCGCACGGGCACGTACAGCCCATCTACCGGCCGCGAGCCGCGCGACTACAAGCTCTATCACGAGCGCATGATCCGCGCCTACGAGGCCCACATGCGCAGTCTCCTCTTCGAGATGTTGACGCATCCGCCGGACAATCTCGCCGCCAAGCAGGACTTCCAACTCACGCTCACCCGCCTGGCCGGCTGGCTGCTCATGCCCTATGTCCGAACCGCGCAGGCGATGGAGGAGTATGGCGCCTGGGAGACGCCGGACGACCGCGCCGCTGCTCTCGCAATCATCAACGCCCTGAGCCAGCGCATCTGGTGGGAATGGGTCGTCCCCCAGCACGAAGGACCGCGCACTGCCGGCAAGGCCGTGCTGGGAAATCAGGCTTGGTTCGACGCGCAGCTCGTCAGCAACCCAGCCCTCCGAGGACAAGACCGCTTCGCCTACTTTGGACAGGAGCACGCCAGCCTGCGCCCAAGCGGCATCGCCGTCGCACCGTTCGACGGGCTGTGGTTTGACGCGGACTACACCGTGCCTGGCGAAGCGTGGTGCCGCGAAAAGTTTGGCTTCGGAAGCCCGAACTGGGACCGCTGTCTTGCCCTGGCCAAGCGCGAGAGCCTGGGTGGCTCGAACTCGCCGTTCGGCCAATATTTCGGGAAGAACGACTGCACGCAACGCACGTCATCGCCACAGGACCCGTCGTGCGGCGAGACCAACCTCGGCTCGATGGCCGAGGATTGGCTGGCGACCTACCTTGGCGGACGGGCGGGTATGCGAATCATCGATCGGGTGGTCACGGCACACGACCCGAGCGCGCCCGATGGCTGGCTCGGTCAGGGCGCCTATCCGCGCGTCACCGACCGCCTGGGTTATGGGGTGGCCGGCTTCCACGGCGGCGAGGAGCGGCAGGACGATCTGGAATGGCAGTGGAGCAGCGACGGCCAAGTGCGCGCCATCCGCACCCTCTCCGGCGGGCGCCACGATGGCGAAACGCAGAATAATGTACGCTACAGCGTCGGCGAGCAGGACATCATGCCCGGTCGCGTCGCCGCGGCCGGCGTGCGCGACGCGACCATCGGCGACACCTGGGACGACCTCGGCCCGGGCGCGGAGTTCCCGGGCGGCATGGAGAACCACGTCCCCGGCCCGAGCCCGCTCTACGGCGCGGTGATCGGCAGCATGGTGCTGGGCGACAAGGTTGACGGGGAGATGAGCCCCTCGCTCTACGGCGGCAAGAGTCCGTCGCCCAACGGCGACATTTACCACCGCAACCACCCCGACGAGTTCGAGGCCTGGGCCTGGCTGCTCCAGGCGACCTTCTACCGCTGCCGCGGTGTCGCCGATCCGGCCGAACTTTCCTGCTTCGCCTTCAGCGATCCCGACACTCCGCGCGCCCCCGGCATCAACCGCGAGCCGCTCTTCATCGCTCCGAACGATACCAGCGTCCCCGCACCACTGCGTCATCTGTGGAGGGATGACGCCGGGAATGTCAACGACGCCCTGGTGGCCGAGGTCGTGGACAGCCCGGACGGCAAAGCCTGCGTCAACGGCTCGGCGCTGGCATTCCGGGAGGTGCTCGCCTTCGGCAGCGCGAGTCCAGAGCGCTATCTGCTGACCGAGGGCGGCTATGGCGCCTACGGCCTGTTGCTGCAGGCCGGCGGCGCCTTCATGCGCCTGGCGGCGGCGCGTTATCGAGAGCCGCCGCCAAACGCGGACTACGTCGCCAGCTACGCCAACCAGCGCGACACGCTCTTGGTGCCCTGGTACGGCAAGATGGAGCGCCTGGTCGGCGACATCCTGCGCCACTTCGGTGAAAACGGGATCGGCTACATCCCCGACGCCGAGAACACCTACTGCATCACCGGCCAGGGCGCCAGCCGTGCTCCCATCCCCTGGCGTGGCCGTATGTCCACGGAAGACGCGATCGTCCTCCGCGCCCGCTGGTACAGCACCGCTGCCATGTGGTATTGGTGGTACGAGAGTCCCTGGCTGGACGTGGAGGCGGACAAGTGGTCCCGAGACTACACCTGGCGCTCGCGCTTCGCGGTCATCGGGGACTACGGCTTCGGCTCCCTCGATCCGCAAGTCGAGGGGGATGTCGCCGCCCTTGTCAAGAGCTGGAATCCCGAGTTCATCGTGACGACCGGCGACAACAACTACTACGATGGCGAAGCCAGCACCATCGACGCCAACATCGGCCAGTTCTACCACGATTTCATCTACCCCTACACGGGTGCCTACGGCCCCGGCGCCGCGACCAACCGCTTCTTCCCCAGCCCCGGCAACCACGATTGGGATAGCCCGGCGGGCGCCCAACCCTACCTCGACTACTTCACCCTGCCGGGCAACGAACGCTACTACCGCTTCGCCTGGCCGCCGGGCGTGGTCGACTTCTTCGTCCTGGACAGCGACCCGCGCGAACCCGACGGCAACACCATCGACTCACCGCAGGCACGCTGGCTCCAGGACCAGCTCCGGCAGTCGACCGCCCGATGGAAGATCGTGGTGATGCACCATTCGCCCTACACCTCCAGCACGACGCATGAGTCGAATGTGCTGATGCAATGGCCCTACCGCGCTTGGGGCGCCCACGCCGTCCTCGCCGGCCACGCGCACCTCTACGAACGCGTCGTGCGCGACGGCCTGCCTTACTTCACCAATGGCCTGGGCGGGCACCCCACCCGCTACGCCTTCGGCCCGCCCATCCCCGGCAGCCAAGCCGGCTATCAAGCCGACAACGGTGCAATGCTGGTCGATGTCTACTCTGATCCAGACGTCATGGTGTTCAAGTTCGTCAACCGGGCTGGCCAAGTGATCGATCGGTTCGAGCTGCGATGATGCACAGTCAAGCTCCCGCGCAAATTCGGGCCACACCCAACCCTCCAATTCCCGTGTCGGCGCAGGCCGACACCTGGCCGCAGGCCATCGAGCGGCGAATTCATTCGCTTGGCGCCGTCCCCGCCTACGCGAACCTTGTTCTGCACAGGAGCACAACCATGACTACCCTGCATGACACCCCCCCAGCACAAAACCGCTTGCCCAAACCCTTGAGATCACGATCGGTTCTCCCGCGCGGGCTCGTCGCCGCCGCCCTGCTCGCCCTGACCGCTTCCGTCGCCCGGTTGGCCGGTTTCGATCTCGGCGCGCACGGCCAGCCGCAAGCCGACGCGGCGGACGTCACCATCTCCGCCTCCGGGCCGCTCCTTCCCTCAGGTTCCGTGCGATATCTCGCCATCGATCCTGCCGGCACGGTCTGGTTCCGCATCGCCAGCCCGGCCGGCGCGCAGGACCGTGTGGTCGCGATCGACCGCGCCGGGCGCCGCCGCGACGCCGCCGGCCTGCGCGCCGCGGCCGAGTCCAACCGCGCCCTGATCCAGAGCCAGGGTACGCTCGTGGACTTCTGGGCGTTGGACGCCAAGGGCAACGTCTGGGTCGGCCCGGCGTATTACAACGGCCAGGGCTGGGTCGAGGTCGCCCGCGATCAGTCCTATCCCGGCGGGGGAATCAGCTACGAGGAGCGCGTCGTGGTCGACAGCGCCGGCAACGCCTGGGTACCGTACCGGACCTACAGCGATTGTGCGATGGGCGGCGCCTGCGAGGGCGGCGGGCTGGGCCGCTTCAACCCGTCCGGCGAGCTGGTGCGCGAGATCTCGCTGGACATCCCGTCCGCCTTGGCGGCGCTGGACCTGCCCTTCGTGCGCTTCGAGCGCTTCGGGGATGGCGTGGTTGCGGCCCTCTCGGCCAAGGCCGTCTATCTCTTGCCCGATGCCACGCCGCAGGTGTATCCCGGTCTGGAGGTGGACCCGAACACGGGAATGCGCAACGCCGGCTTCGCGTCCGCGTCCGCCGTCCGGCCGGACGGGGATGTGGCGGCGTTCACCTGGATCGAGCCGCTGGCTGCCGATGCCACCCCGCTGGTCGCCGAGGTCAGCAGCTTGCGCTCCGCGCCGCAATCGACCGAACTCGCCGCCAGCCCGCTCTTCGCCCAGGGCACGCGCGGGCGCTTCGTCACCGCGGCCGCCTATGCCGGCGACGGCACGCTGTGGGCGGCAACCTCGGCCGGCGAATTGGCGGCTAGGGCGG
>CAZCJG010000093.1:0-13834 GCA_964498575.1 uncultured Anaerolineales bacterium
AGGTCCTGAATGTTGCTGCCCTCGCCGATCTCGATGCGGTTGATGTCGCCGCGGATGACGGCGCCGAAGAGCACCGTCACCCGCGGCCCGAGCACCGCCTCCCCGATCACCACCGCGCCCGGCGCGAGCCAGGCGTCGGCGGCGATCTCGGGCTGCTGATCGCCGTAGGGCAGGATCAGCGGTGTGCTCACGGACACTCCGTGATCTTGCCCGCGACCTGGCGGTAGATCCCGGCGAGGTCCTCGCCGTCCGGGGCGAAGAAGTAGTCGCCGGGGCTGGTCGCGGAGGCGGAGAGCAGCTCGCGCAGCACGTCGTCCGCCTCGCCCAGGCCGATGGTGAAGGCGCGCGTGCCGGTCGCCTTGGCGGCCGCGGCCGCGGCGAGCACCGTGTCCTCCTGGCGCCCGCCGGGCGGGAAGGGCACCTGGTTGGGCAGGCCGTCGGTCATCATCACGAGCACCGGGCGGTTGTCCTTGCGACGCGGTCCGGCGTCCAGCACCGACTGGCCGTGCGAGAACGCGAGGTCCAGCCGCGTCCCCTGGGCCAGCCGGCTCTCCAGGCTATCCAGCGCGGTCAGGATTCCCGCCTTGTCGCTGGTCAGGCCGATCGCGGTCCACGCCGTGCCGTTGAAGCCGACCACCCCGATCTGGTCGTGGCCGCCGAGCTGGTCGGGCGTGAAGTCGAACTCGTCGACGAAGCGCTTGGCCGCTTCGATCGCCGCCGCGTGCTTGCTGCGTCCGGTGCGGGTCTGGCGCTCCATCGAGGTCGACATGTCCAGAACCAGCACCGCGTCGGCGTAGACCGACTCGGGGATGCAAGGCTCCCAGTGCAGGATGGGGATGTAGATCCGGAAGATCGACGGCGTGGGCGTCGGCGTGATGGTCGGCAGCGGGGTTGAGGTGCGGGTGGCTGTCGACGTCGCGGTACGCGTCGCCGTCGCCGTGGGCGTCTCGGTCGGCGGCTCCGGCGTGTTGGTGGCCGTCGGCGTCGGCGTCAGGGTCGGGCAGAGGTCGACCACGTCCACGCCGAGCTCGGGCGCCGGTTTGACCTGCTTGCCGTTGGTGCTGTCGATCACCGTCATCTCGCCCTTGATCGTGTGGTGATCGAGCGCCTTCGGGTCGAGCCGGTAGGTGACGGTGTAGGGCGTGCCGGCTTCCGCGTCGTCCCAGGTCCACAGCAGCCGCGTGCCCTCCGACAGCGGCGTGATCCCCGGGTCGCCGGTCGCAGAGCCGTCAACGTAGGACAACCCTTGCGGGATGTCCTGGGTGAGCGACATCAGCTTGACCTTGGAGCCGCGCTGGTAGGTGCGCATCTCGTCGCGCACCATGCCGGTCAGCTTGCCGGACTCGTCGTACATCGTGAACCAGCGCTGAGACCGGGGCATCTCCGGCTCGGGGCCGCGGCAGTACCAGGCGCCGGGATTCATCGGGCAGCCGACCATCAGGGTGACGTCTCTGGCCAGGACCGTGCGCGAGGCGCGCTCGATGCGATCGCGCATCTCCTGCACGTGGCTCTTGGTGTAGACGAAGAAGACCACGAACTCGCAAGGGTTCTTGTCGTTGTTGTCCCTGCGCCCCAGCTCGCGGACCGCGAGCTCGGCGGCCTGGTCCGGCACGCTCATCGCCTGGTAGTTGTTGCTGGCCGCGTTGAGCGCCCCGCGGATGCTGCCCATGTTGTCGGTCATCCTAAGCCGGACCGTCGCCTCGGCCAGGCCGTACAAGATCACCGCCGCCTTGACCTTCGAGGGCGGCGCTGTCAGCCGTTCCGCCTCTTCGAGCGCGCGCAGCGACTCGCGATACTGCCAGCCGTTCTGCGGCCCGTGGATGTGCACGAAGACGATCTTGACCCCGTTCGGGCAGACCGGGCAGACCGGCTCGACCCGCGCGGTGACCTCCACGTCGTCGCAAATCGACACCGGATTGGCGGACAACGTGGCGGTGACCTCGCCGCCACACATGCCATTGTTCTGGCGCGATCCTTGCGCCAGCCCGGCGGCGGACGGCGCGGCCAGCGTTGCGGTCGAGGACATGCCCCAGCCGATCGAGGCCAGGGTCAGGGCGATCAAGCCCACGCCCAGGCATAGGGCGTAGAGACGTTGGGGAACGGACATCGTGGCTCTCCTTCTTGGCGTGTGGGCCGACCGGCTCGGGGGCGCACCCGGCCGGTCAGGCATGGCATGGCGGTCATGCATGACAGGAGTATACTCCGAATGCTGACATTGGCCAGTCAGGGCGAACCCGGGAGTCACGGCCCTGCGATTCAAGCGATCGCGCGTACAATCTGCCCATGTCCGGCCCATCCCATGCCGCCCGCCGAATCGCCCCATGGCTGGCGCTCGTCGGGCTGGCGGTGCTGCTGTTCGAGGCGGTCTTCCCACGCATCGAAACGTGGATGCTGTCCTTCGGCTCGCCGACACCCTTCTACGCCTACAGCGGCCGGGACATGCTGGCCTTCGCGCTGGGCTGCGCCAGGGTCGCCGGGCTGGCATGCATGGCTGGGATGATGCTCGTTCGAGCGGATGCGGAGGTCGCCGGGCGGGATCAGTCCTGGCGGGCGGCGGCCGTCCAGTCGCTGCGCCGCGTTCCCGCCCTGATTTTCGTGGTTGTACTGCGCGGCGCGGTCGTCATGCTGTTCGCAGTGCCCGCTGCGTTGGTCTTGAACACCCTCACGACGGTCAGCGTGTTGGCGCTGCTGGTTGCGATTGGACTGTGGATCCGCCTCGCCCTGGTCGAGCCCGTGACGGTTCTGAATCCCACCGGCCGCCCGATCGCCGCGAGCTGGGCACACACCGGCTGGCGCCTGGCCGGCAAGCTGCTGGTGGCCGGCCTCGCCTGGCTGCCGGTGCTGGCCACGTTCGCGATCGAGACGGCGTCCGGACAGGCGTGGATCGCGGCCGTGCCGACGCGGGCGGCGGGGGCCGAGGGAGTGATCCTCGCGCTCGCGCCGCGCCTGGCATGGGCGCCGTACACGTTGTTCAATCAGACCATGCCGCCGGAATCCGCGATGGATTGGGCGCTGGCCGGCCTGCGGTGGGGCTATCTGGCGGGCTATACCGGCATTCTGGCGCGGTCCTGGCGTGGTTTCCGCCGTAACGCCTGGCCGGGATCAACGTAAATAAGGCTTGGGTGAAACGCCGCGAACCCTCACCCTTCCTCTTGCCTCGACACGCAGTCATGTCAACCCCACCACTTCCCCCACTGCATGTGGGCGAGCTTCAAAGGAGAATCAGCATGCACGCATGGCGACGACAGGGCGCCGCTGCCCTTGCACTGGCGGCGCTGGCGCTGGCACTGGCCACAGCCACTCTCTTCCGACCCCAGCCGGCCCAAGGGCGCCAGGCCGTGGATGCCCTGCAGCCGGCGATGGCGGTCGCCGGTCCGGACACCGACGTGGGTGCTGCGGAGGCGGGCGTGAAGGACCAAGCGGTCGACGCGCCGGATCAGGCGATCACCCCGGGGCATGTGATCGTCGAAGGCCGCATCATGTACATCGATCAGGAGAGCGAGCGCAGCCACCCCGCCGCCGGGCTCAAGATCGAGATCTGGGACAAGGACAACAACTTCCCGGTCACCGGCGAAAAGCTGGACCAGACGATCACCGATGGTAGCGGCTTCTTCCGCAGCAAGGAGATCAACAACGTCGACCCCGACGGCCCCGCCGGCCAGAAGGAAGGCACGCAGGACGTCTACCTCAAGCTCTTCTCCGACAACGGCACGGTGCACCTGTTCCAAGCCGGCACGAACCGCGAGTTCACCTGGAACAGCTACGAGATCGACGCCAGGGACGGCATCGTCTACAACGTGCCCAGCGACCGGGTGGTCGGCATGCCGGTGCTGTACGTAATGGAGAACACCCCCAACGTCGAGGCGCTGTGGACCTTCGTCAGCCTGGCGGAAGGCTGGCTGTTCCTGAAGGATCAGACCGGCGTGAGCCCGGGCGAGATCACCGCCTACTGGGCCAGGACCAGCATCGACGGCCCGCGCTACGACAGCGGGTCCAAGGCGCTGTTTTACCGCAACGACAACGCCGGCTACCGCGACATCGTCGTACAGCAGGAAGCCTACGCGCTGGCGCACAACCTGCTCGGCAGCCTGCCTTCCGGCTGGCAGGGCTGCCTGGCCGGGCCGGGCGACGAGGCCAAGCAGCCGAGCTCGGCCGCCTGCGCCTTCATCCAGGGCTGGGCCACTTTTTACCCGCTGGCCGTTTACAGCGACGCGAGCTTCGACTCGACCGGGCTGCGGGGGGACTTCGACGCCGCGCGCGCCGGCACGCCGGGCTGGGCCGACGGGGACCTGGTCGCCGGGCGCATCGCCGGCGCGTTCTGGGACCTGTACGAGGACGACCCGACGCCGGACGGCTTCGACATGACCAACGCGACGTTTATCGACATGTGGAACGTGATCCGCAGCGCCAAGCCGACGACGATGGCCGAGTGGTGGGCCGGCTGGAAGGCGGCGGGCAAGGAGAGCTGTAGCGCGCTGGGCAGCCTCTACCAGAACACCATCGACTACAACACCAAGCCGCAGATCACGCCGATCCCGGACGTGGTGATCAACGAGGACGAAACCGCCTCGTTCAACCTGCACAACTACGTCACCGACGCCGAATGCGCCGGCGACCTGTTGCAGTTCCGCATGGTCAGCGCCGGCGACGTCAACGCCGGGGTGATCCTGATGCCGATGGGCGTGATCAGCATCACGCCGGCGGCCAACTGGTCCGGCGAGACGACGGTCAAGCTGGAAGCCTCCGACGGGCCTTCGGTGATCCCGATCAGCTTCAAGGTCAAGGTGCTGCCGATCAACGACTGCCCGAAGATCGTCCCGCCGGTCGACGATCCCCCGACCGCGCGCTACAAGGAGCCGATCGTCGTCAACCTGCTGCCGCACGGCAGCGACGTCGAGGACATGCCGGCGCAACTGCGCTGGGATGCGCGCATCCCGCCCCAGAACCAGTCCGACATCCGGGTCGACGGCGCCGGGACGACGACCTTGACCTTCACCTTGCTCAAGGACACGATCGAGATGTACAGCGTGCGCGCCGAGCTGGTGGTCAAGGACCGCGACGGTTGCGAGACCGTGCAGCCACTGGTGGTGACCTGGGACAGCCGGCCGAACCAGCCGCCGTTCATCTGGTTCGAGCGCTTCCAGCGCTACTACACCGCCACGATGAACGTCAACATCACGGTCGACCTGCGCAACGTCGCGGGCGACGACGAGGACGGGCCGGACACCCTCGAGTGGTTCGTCGATCCCAAGACGCTGGAGCACGCCCAGTTCGGCTACCTCAGCCCGGACAGCAAGCAGGTGCTGGTCTTCGAGCCCGAGGTCGGCTTCATCGGCTCGGACGAGGTCAACATCGACGTCAAGGACAGCGGCGGCCTGTCGGCGCGCGCGACGATCACCCTGACTTGGCAGGATCCGGCGATCGCCAACAATCAACCGCCCGTGATCCTGCGCAACCGCCTTTTGACCAAGGTTGGCGGCCTGAACGCGTCGGTCTGCTACGACCTGCGCGACAAGGCGACCGATCCCGACGATCCCGTGGCCTCCCTGCGCTGGTTCGCCTCGGGCTACGACACGGCGGACATGACGGTGAACGGCATGGGCACGCGCGAGCTGTGCTTCACGCCGATGCGCTACAACTTCGCCGGCTGCATCCCGGCCAAGTTCATCGTTCGCGACCCGCACGGCAAGGAAGACAGCCACATCCTGCCCACCTGCTGGAAGAAGATCGAGCTGGTCTTCCCGATGATCACCCACAACATCCGCCTGCGGTCCAACTGACCGCCCACAGCCTCAGCCCGCGCTGTCGGCGCGGGCGGGAGGCAGTGTCCATCTGAGTTTCGGACGGGGGTCCGGGCGGGGCGCCCGGGCCCCCGTCCGCGTTCCAAGACGATGCCAGACAAAGGAGCCATGGCCATGATGGGCGATCGGAATCACGGATGGACACGGAAGTCAGGGAGGACACGAAGAGTCTGTGGCGTCGCCACCCCCTTGCTTTCCGTAGTTCTGTCCACCGCCACGCTCGCACTCCTCGCCGCTAGCCCCACCCCGGCCCTCGCGCAGACCGGGAACACGCCGCCGTACATCATCATGGACCGGTTCATGCACCACTATACCGCCACGATGAACGTCAACATCACGGTCGACCTGCGGGGCGTGGCGGGCGACCGGGAGGATGGGCCGGATACCCTCGAGTGGTTCGTCGACGCCAAGACGCTGGAGCATGCCCAGTTCGGCTACCTCAACCCGGACAGCAAGCAGGTGCTGGTGTTCACTCCCGTGGTCGGCTTCCTCGGCTCGGACGAGGTCAACATCGACGTCAAGGACAGCGGCGGCCTTTCGGCGCGCGCGAGCATCACGCTGACCTGGCAGGATCCCATCGGTCCGCTGAACCTACCTCCGATGATCCTGCGCGACCGCCTCCTGACCAAGGTCGGCGGCCTGAACGCATCGGTGTGCTACGACCTGCGGGACAAGGCGGCCGACCCGGATGACCCGGCGGCATCCCTGCGCTGGTTCGCCTCGGGCTACGACACGGCGGACATGACGGTGAACGGCATGGGCACGCGCGAGCTGTGCTTCACGCCGATGCGCTACAACTTCGCCGGCTGCATCCCGGCCAAGTTCATCGTTCGCGACCCGCACGGCAAGGAAGACAGCCACATCCTGCCCACCTGCTGGAAGAAGATCGAGCTGGTCTTCCCGATGATCACCCACAACATCCGCCTGCGGTCCAACTGACCGCCCACAGCCTCAGCCCGCGCTGTCGGCGCGGGCGGGAGGCAGTGTCCATCTGAGTTTCGGACGGGGGTCCGGGCGGGGCGCCCGGGCCCCCGTCCGCGTTCCAAGACGATGCCAGACAAAGGAGCCATGGCCATGATGGGCGATCGGAATCACGGATGGACACGGAAGTCAGGGAGGACACGAAGAGTCTGTGGCGTCGCCACCCCCTTGCTTTCCGTAGTTCTGTCCACCGCCACGCTCGCACTCCTCGCCGCTAGCCCCACCCCGGCCCTCGCGCAGACCGGGAACACGCCGCCGTACATCATCATGGACCGGTTCATGCACCACTATACCGCCACGATGAACGTCAACATCACGGTCGACCTGCGGGGCGTGGCGGGCGACCGGGAGGATGGGCCGGATACCCTCGAGTGGTTCGTCGACGCCAAGACGCTGGAGCATGCCCAGTTCGGCTACCTCAACCCGGACAGCAAGCAGGTGCTGGTGTTCACTCCCGTGGTCGGCTTCCTCGGCTCGGACGAGGTCAACATCGACGTCAAGGACAGCGGCGGCCTTTCGGCGCGCGCGAGCATCACGCTGACCTGGCAGGATCCCATCGGTCCGCTGAACCTACCTCCGATGATCCTGCGCGACCGCCTCCTGACCAAGGTCGGCGGCCTGAACGCATCGGTGTGCTACGACCTGCGGGACAAGGCGGCCGACCCGGATGACCCGGCGGCATCCCTGCGCTGGAGCGCCTCGGGCTACGACACGGCGGACATGACGGTCAGAGGCATGGACACGCGCGAGCTGTGCTTCACGCCGATCCGCTACAACTTCGCGGGCTGCGTCCCGGCCAAGTTCATCGTCCGCGATCCGCGCGGCAAGGAAGACAGCTACACCCTGCCGACCTGCTGGCGCAAGATCGAGGTGGGGTTGCCGATGGTGGTGCACGGGGTTACGGTGCGGCGGTAGAGTGAATTACACACAGATCTATGTCCACTTTGTGTGGTCCACATGGGAGCGTCAATCGCTGATAACCGACGAGATCGAGGGGGCGATCTACGCGGCTATCTTGCGAAAGTGCCGCGACTTGAGGTGCAAGCCATTCGCCATTGGTGGCGTGTCAGATCATGTGCATTTGTTGGTCGAACTGCACCCGACAGTTTCAGTCTCGACGCTTGTCGGTAGCGTCAAGGGTGTGTCATCCCATCTTGTTACACATACGCTTTCACCGGGCACCCCTTTCAAATGGCAAGGCGGCTATGCTGCACTCACGCTTCGACGGAGTGACTTGGTTAATCTACAGGCTTATGTTCATAACCAAAAGCAGCATCATGCTCGAAACCTGCTCATGCCTGATTACGAGGCTATGGCAGCGGACTGAGGATGGTGGTGGCTCCTGGGGTTTGACCTGTCGGGTGGGACCGCCCTGGGGCTAAAGCCCTGGGCTACATTCACAAAGCCCCGTAAACGGGGCTAAAGACTCTTGCGTGGATGGATTGTCGTCAGCCCGCTTCAGCGGGCTTTGTGAATGTAGCCCAGGGCTTTAGCCCCAGGGCGGTCCCACCCGACATGACAGACGTCCGCCCCCCTACACCACCACCTGTGCTAAACTTCCTCCCGCACCACCACGACCCGGCCCGCTGGCCGCTGGCGGTCGGGAGGTAAGGCGCTGGGTGCGGAACGCGAGGCACCCGGAGAGTACCAGCAACCAAGGAGCATAAGATGCGACGTACCCATATCGTCGGCACCGCCTTGGGTCTTCTGGCGCTGGGAGGGCTGGCGGCGCGGGCGCAGGATGCGCCTCTGAAAACGATCTGCGACGTCCAAGGCAGCGGTGCCGAGACCGGCATGACCAACGAGCGGGTGGCGGTCGAAGGGGTCGTCACGGCAGGCTTCGTGGCGACCGATCTGAACGGGTTTTTCATCCAGGACCCCGGTTGTGATCAGGGGCTCAGCCCCGAGGTCCAGGCCGCGACCAGCAACGGCCTGTGGGTCTTCGATGGCGCGATCAACGCTACGGTCGCGGCAGGGCAGCACGTGCGCGTCACCGGGCGCATCGACGAGTATTTCGGCCTGACCGAGGTCAAGCTGGACGGGGTGACGGTCCTGACCACGACCCTGGTCACCCTGCCCCCGCCGGTGGCGCTGGACGTGCCGGCGGATCGGGCGGAGGCGGCGCGCTACCTGGAGGGTTTCGAGGGGATGCTGGTCGATCCCGGGCCCATACGCACCGTCGGCGGCACCAACCACTTCGGCGAGGGCTACGCCGTGCCGGCGGCCAGCGACATCGGCCACGTCATCCGCGGGACCGAGACCGGGCAGATGCTCGGGCTGCTATTCCCGGACGGCTGGCAAGGGCTGAACTACGGGGATCAGATGACGGGAGCGATCGGGCCGTTGACCTATGCCTACGAGATCTTCAAGGTCGCCGTGCCGAAGGCCACTGCGGACAAGCTGTCCGTCGTCCGCAATACCACGTTGGCACCCGAGCGCGCAGCGCCCTCGGGGCCTGGCGAGCTGACGATCGCCTCCTACAACCTCGAGAACTTCTTCGACACGATCGACGATCCCGGCAAGGACGACATCGGCACAACGCCCTCGCCGGAGCACTACCCCGTCGATGTCGCCCGGCGGGCGCGGTCGATTGGGGTATACCTGGGGATGCCGGACGTCGTCGGTGTGGTCGAGGTCGAGAAGATCGAGGTGCTGGAGGACTTGATCAAGCACCCGGACATGGTCCAGGCGAACTACGGGGCGGTGTTGATCGAGGGCAACGACGCGCGCGGCATCGACAACGGCTTGCTCTACAAGCGCGACAAGCTGCGCGTGCTCTCGGCAAAGGCGGCGGACACCTGCTGGCCTAGCGAGATCAAGGACCCCGGCAAGACCTGCCCCATGGCGGACGGCGGTTCCGGCTGGGTGCTCTACAGCCGCCCGCCGCTCGTCGTCCGCCTGCAGGTCAAGGCCACCGGTGGCCGGCTCACGGTCGTCGTCAACCATTTCAAGAGCAAGAGCGGCGGCGACGCGGAAACCACCCCCACCCGCAACGCCCAGGCCGAGGACAACCGCCGCCTGATGGACGCCCTCCACGCCGCCGAGCCGGGCATTCCCGTGGTCATTCTAGGCGACCTCAACGACTTCCCGGACTCCGCCCCGCTCCAGCGACTCACCGAAGGCGGCGCGCTGATCGACCTCCACGGCGACAAGGACTATGTCGCCCCCGAGAAGGACTACTCCTATATCTTCAGCGGTGTCGCCCAGGTGCTGGACTACATCTTGGTCGAGCCGGGCTTCCCGGTCAAGACCTTCGCCCCGGTTCACGTCAACGCCGACTTCGCCACGCCGGCGGACGAGGACCTGAGCCTGACCAGCCCGCACACGTCGGACCACGAGCCGGTCCTCATGCGGGTGGACATTCCGCCGTTACCACAAGGGTCATGGATCTACCTGCCGGCGACCTTCAAAAACGTCCCGGTGAGCGGGCCGCCGGAGCCAACTTCCACGATCGCCGGCCCAATCGATACCTTGACCCCCGAGCCGCGGCGCACCGAGCCGCCCATTGTCACTCCGGCTCCCGCCACACCCACGCGTAACCCACCGACGTCCACCCCTACAACCTCCGCGTCCCGCCCGCGCTTCCCGATCCGCATCGACACCATCTTCTTCGACGGCAGCGTGCCGCGCACCGAGGACGACGAGTACGCCCAGATCACCAACGTCTCGCCGGAGACGGTGTCCCTGACCGGCTGGACCATGGTCTCGATCGAAGCCCGCAGCGAGGCGACGTTCAGCTTCCCTGCCGCCTTCTCGATGACCGCCGGTCAGACCTGCCGCATCTACACCAACGAGAGCCACCCCGAGCACTGCGGCCTGAGCTGGGCTTCCAGCCAAGCCATCTGGCGCAACGACGGCGACGTCGGCGAGCTGCGCCACGGAGCCACCCCCATCGACCGCTTCTGCTACGGCGACCGCATCGCCGAGTGCCGCTAGTCCATCAACCCGACCACCATCACCCACCCAACCCAATTCCGAGTCCTCCGTGTCCGAGTCCTCCGTGTCCGCCCCTGATTCCGAACGTGATCTCATGACATCCGACCTAACTTCCGTAATCGAACCCATCGCCCGCCACCTCCAGGCCCGCGCCGCGCGCGACCCCGCCTTCCGCGACGAGCTCGCCCTTTGGGGCAAGCTCCTGCTCGCCATCGCCGAATCATCCGAAGACGGGGCGGATCTGACTCAGCCGGCGGACGGCGCGCAGGTGACGGACGGCGCGGCGGTAGTGGGGATCGACGGCGCGCCGGCGACCCACGCCCCGGCCAACCTCGCGCATGGGCCGCATGAGGTCGAGGCCACGCACCAGGAGGCGACGACCAAACGTGAGGGGGGCACCGCGCATGAGGCGGACGCCGCGCGTGAGGCGGACGAGGGAGAAACGCTCGCCGAGGCGAAGCCCGCGGCGGCGCCAGGGCCGGTGCGCCTTGTGCAGGCGCCTGTCGTGCCCACCCCCCAGCCGAACCGCGATTGGCGGACCTGGGATGTGACCGACGAAGACCTGATGCTCAGCGAGTCGCGCTGCTGGATCAAGGCGCAGGCGTCGCGCTGGGCGGCGACGCGCCAGCGGCGCTTGCAGGAAGGCGCCAACTTCCACGACGAGATCGAGCCTCACGACCGCGACCTGATCGCCCAGGCCAGGGCCTTGCCGGATTGCTTCCTGTGGATGAGCCATCGCGACGGGCCGATGCCGAGCGACCTGGCGCGCTTCGACGATCTGGCCGGCTGCTTCGAGGCTACCGCGATGGCGATCGGGGTGATCCGCAACCTGATCTACACACCCGAGGAGGCGCCCGACGGCTTCGAGTCCGCGCTCGACCTCCTGGCCGAGGCCCAGTCGGCGCTGCGCGCCGCGATCGTCGCGGTCGGCTGGGACAGCGACCGCGACCAGCAGCGCGTGTTCAACTGGCTGCGGCAGACCGCGGCCGATCGCCAGATTCTGATCCGCCGCTTCATGCGCCTGGACGATCCGGCCGATCCGACCACCTGGGCCGACATCCAGGCCCGCATCGGCGAGCTCGATGCCCGGATCGAAACCGTCCGCCAGCGCAAGAAGCAATCGCGCAGCCTGTTCAACAAGCTGCGCTACCACATCAAGCTGATCCACGAAAGCCCCCGCGCCGACCACAGCCACGATTGGCGCAAGGTCGTCGAGGCCGTCGACGAGATCGTCGCCAGCGGCATCGCACCGAGCAACCGCGACCTGCGCGACGTGGTCCTGCCCGAGGTCGACGCGATCCCCGAGTCGATCGAGTTGACCCCGAACTTCGAGCTGGTGCTGCGCGAGATCGACCGATACCTCGCTTCGCGACCTGCCGGGGACGAGGAAGCCGAGCTGTCGGCCGCGCCGAGCGACGAGGTGCGCCAGGTCGCGGCGCTCTTGCGCGGACGGGCAATGGTCCTCATCGGCGGCGAGCGGCGCCGCGCGGCCGAAGACGCGCTGGTCCGCGCCTTCGGCCTGAGCGAGCTGCTCTGGCTGGACACCAAGGTTCACGGGTCCTACACCGCCTTCGAGCCGTACGTCGCCCGTTCGGATGTCGCCGTGGTGGTGTTGGCCATCCGCTGGGCCAGCCATGGTTTCGGCGACGTCAAACGCTTCTGCGACCTCTACGGCAAGCCGCTGGTGCGGCTGAAGGCCGGCTACAGCCCCAACCAGGTGGCCTACCACATCCTCGCCCAGGCCGCCGGGCAGCTCTCCCGGGAAGCCGGAGAGGAAATGCCGGTGGCCGTCTGAGCCGGCCGAACGGCGTTCGAGGTGATCGATTCCCATGCTCGACATCAACCTGTTTCGTGAAACCCCCGACACCGTCCGCGACGCCCTCCAGCGGCGCGGCGAGGACCCGGCCATCGTCGGCGAGATCATCCGGCTCGATCAGGCCCGCCGCGGCGATCTGACCGAGCTGGAGGCGCTGCGGGCGCGGCGCAACACCGAGTCCAAGGCGATCGGGCAGACCCGCGACGCCGGCGAGCGGCAGGCGCGCATCGAGGCCATGCGCGAGGTGAACACCCGGATCGGCGCGCTGGAGGAGCTGCTCCGGACGCACGAGGCCGCGCTCGAAGCCGCGATGCAGCAGGTGCCCAACATCCCGCGCGCCGACGTCCCGCCGGGCGCCGGCGAGCACGACAACGTCGTCCTGCGCCAGGTCGGCGCGCCGCCGGCGTTCGACTTCGAGCCGCGGGCGCACTGGGACTTCGGGCCGGACCTGGGGCTGATCGACTTCGACCGCGGGACGCGCCTGTCGGGCAGCCGGTTCTACCTGCTCCAGGGCGCCGGGGCGCGCTTGCAGCGGGCGCTGATTCAGTGGATGCTGGACTTACACACGTCGCGCGGCTACACCGAGATCTACCCGCCCTTCGTCGTCCACGAAGCCTCGCTGTGGAACGCCGGCCAGCTCCCGAAGTTCCGCGACAACCTCTACCACGACGCCGAGGACGACGTCTGGCTCGTCCCGACCGCCGAGGTGCCGCTGACCAACCTGCATGCCGGCGAGATCCTGCCCGGCGCGATGCTGCCGCTGCATTATGTCGCCTACACCCCCTGCTTCCGGCGCGAGAAGATGAGCGCCGGCCGCGACGTGCGCGGCATCAAGCGCGGGCACCAGTTCGACAAGGTGGAGATGTACAAGTTCACCCGGCCGGAGGACTCGGCGGTGGCGCTGGACGCGATGCTGGCCGACGGCGAGGCGGTGCTGGCCGCGCTCGGCCTGCCCTACCGCATCGTCCAGCTCTGCACGGCGGACCTGGGCTTCGGCTCGACGATCACCTACGACCTCGAGGTCTGGGCGGCCGGCTGCGGCGAGTGGTTGGAGGTCAGCTCGATCAGCGACTTCGGCAGCTTCCAGGCCCGCCGCGCCGGCATCCGCTTCCGCCGCGAGCCCGGCGCGCCGACCGAGTTCGTCCACACCCTCAACGGCTCCGGCCTGGCCCTGCCGCGCACCCTGATCGCCGTCCTGGAGAACAACCAACGCGCCGACGGGACGATCGCGGTGCCGGAGCTGCTGCGGGAGCGGATGGGGATGGATCGGATTGGGTGAGGGATACTGCTCGTCATCCAG
>CAZCJG010000094.1:0-13747 GCA_964498575.1 uncultured Anaerolineales bacterium
CCGCGGCGCTATGCTATAATCGCTCCCATGTTCGACTCGCCGCGCGCCGCCCGCGTGGTCGGCCCGTGGCTCGCGGCCGGGCTGGCCGCCCTCGTCCTCGCGGCCTGCAATCGGGGAACGCCGACCTCGCCGCGGGTCGAGATGCCGCTCGCGGTGACGCCGCACTACGCCGACGACGACCCGCGCCCGCCCGAAGGTCCTGTACCAACCTGGACCCTGCCGTCGGCGTTGGATGTCCCCCTGCCCGGCGCCACCGCCCCGGCGCCGGCGATCCCGACCGGCCCGGTCACACCCGAAGACATCCCCTTCCCCACCGCGCAGCCGCCGGCGACCGTGCCCGCCGCCGGGCCGCCCGCCACCGACCCCGAGATCGAGGCCCTGATGCGCGCGGTGCAGCCGGCGCGCTTGACGGCGGACGTGCAGCGCCTGGTCGGCTTCGGCACCCGCCACGCCAACTCGTCGGCGGACGACCGGCGCCGCGGCGTCGGCGCCGCCCGGACCTGGCTGATGGACACGCTCTCCCGCCTTGGCGGTGGGTCGCCCGAGCGCCAGGTACAGGTGGAGTACGAGGACTTCCCGCTGGATCTCGCGAATTGGCGCACGACCCAGCGCAACGTCGTCGCGACGCTGCCGGGCATCGGCCAGCCCAAGCGGCTGGTCTACTTCACCGCCCACTACGACTCGCGCGCCGAAGATGCCGACGACGGCGCGGCCGACGCGCCGGGCGCCGACGACAACGCCTCGGGCGTGGCGACGCTGATCGAGCTGGCGCGCGTGCTCAGCGGGCGGCAATGGGACGCGACGATCCGCTTCATCGCCTTCGCCGCCGAGGAGCCGGGCAACCACGGCAGCCGCTACCACGCGCCGGCCGCGGCCCGGCTCGGCCTGCCGATCGCGGCGGTGTTCAACGCCGATATCGTCGGCGGCGCCGCCGGGCCGGACGGGCAGGCCGACCGCGACCGCGTGCGCGCCTTCTCGGCCGATCCCGACGACGGCCCCTCGCGCCGCCTGGCGCGCTACGCCCAGGTCGTCGCGGCTCGCTACGGCGGCCCGGCGCTGATCATCGATCCGCGCGCCGACCGCACCAACCGCGGCAGCGACCACCTGCCCTTCAGCCAGGCCGGCTTCCCGGCGATCCGCCTGATCGAAGCCGCCGAGGACCCCAGCCGCCAGCACAACGCGCGCGACACCGCCGACCGCGTCGATCCCGACTACCACGCCGCGGTCACCCGCCTGGCCCTCGCGCTCGTCGCCAACCTCGCCCTGGCGCCGCCGGCCCCGGAGTCCACTCCGCGCCTGGAGACCTCCGCCGAGCGGCCCGACGCCCTGCGCGTCACCTGGGACCCGGTCGCCGATCCGCGCGTCGCCGGCTACTGGGTGGCGGTGCGCAGCGCCGGCGAGCAGGCCTACCGCCGCCTGGAATGGGCCGGCGGCGCGGGGACCGCCGCCTACGAGCTGGCCGGCCTCGCGCCCGGCGAGCCGGTGGCGGTCGCCATAGCCACGGCGGACGACCGCGGGCATCTGAGCCTGTTCGGGCCGGAGGCGGCGCGGTGAGGGCGAAGCCGTTCGGCCAGTCGCGTATGCGCGTCCATTCAATCGGCGATCCAACCGTCCATCGGAGGCAGTCCCGTGCGCTTTGAAAACCGCGTCGCCCTCGTCACCGGCAGCGGCCGCGGCATCGGCCGCGCCATCGCGCTGCGGCTGGCGGCGGAGGGCGCCGACATCGTGATCAACTACCTGCGCAACCGCGACCAGGCCGACCAGACCGCGGCCGAGGTCGCGGCGCTCGGCCGGCGGGCGCACGTCGTCAAGGCCAACGTCGGCGAGATCGACGAGCTCGAGCGCCTGGCGCGCGAGGCCGAGGCGGAGATGGGCGGGATCGACATCCTGGTCAACAACGCCGCCTCGGGCTACATCCGCCCGGTGATGCAGCAGCGCGCCAAGGGCTGGGACTGGACGATGGACATCAACGCCCGCGCGGCGCTCTTCCTCAGCCAGGCGGTGGTGCCGAGCATGAGGGCGCGCGGCGGCGGGCGGATCGTCAACATCAGCAGCCTGGGCTCGGTGCGGGTGCTGCCGGAGTACGTGGTGATCGGCGCCTCCAAGGCCGCGCTGGAGGCGGTGACGCGCTACCTGGCGGTCGAGCTGGCGCCGGAGGGCATCATCGTCAACGCGGTCTCCGGCGGCGTGGCCGACACCGGCGCGCTGCGCCACTTCCCGCGCGGCGACGAGATGCTCGCGCGCGGCCTGGCCGGCACGCCGCGCGGCCGCCTGATCACCCCGGACGACGTCGCGGCCGTGGTCGCCTTCCTCTGCGGCGACGACGCCTCGATGATCGTCGGCCAGGTGATCGTCGTCGACGGCGGTTACTCGATCGTGGTGTGAGGTCACACGCTTGACATAGAACATGGGTTCTGATATCATAAGTGAACTGCTTAAGGAATGGCGATCACGATGAAGGGATACGTCCGCACGCCGCGTGAAACCGTCGATTCGATGGTCGAGTTGCTGTTCCAAAGACGCCTGCCCAACTCCGACGATACGCTCCTCGATCCAGGCTGTGGAACAGGCGAGTTCATCGACGGCGTCATCCGTTGGTGCGAGAGACAGCAGCGTCGTATGCCGCTCGTTACTGGCGTGGAGTCTGATCCGCACCATCTGCCGGTCCTGCGGGCGAAATACGAACATCTCCCCGCCGTGCGCATCCAACACGCGGACTTCCTGATCGAGAGTGATGCAACATACAATTTCATTGTTGGCAACCCTCCTTACGTCGCGATCACAGCGCTGTCGGAGGGCGAGAAGGGGCGCTATCGTAAGCGGTACAGCACGGCGCGCGGTCGGTTTGACCTCTACCTGCTCTTCTTCGAGCAAGCCATGAGAAACCTAGCTCCAGGCGGACGACTTGTCTTCATTACGCCGGAGAAGTATCTGTACGTCCACACGGCCGGCCCCTTGCGCGCGCTGCTCGCCCACCGCCATGTTGATGAGATTCATCTTGTAAGCGAGGACACGTTCGGGACGCGCGTGACCTATCCGACGATCACGGCCGTGAACAACATGGCGCCAGACAGGACGCGCGTCAGCCGGCGCGACGGCAGCACGACGACGGTTATGCTACGGTCTGGGCCGGCGCCCTGGGTGCCCGTGATCCAGGGCGCCGCGCCGCGCAGGGCGGTCATCACACTTGGAGATCTGTGCTCGCGGATCAGTTGCGGCGTGGCGACAGGTGCGGACAGCGTTTTTGTGCAGCCCGCGGATGAGCTCGATACAGCCCTTCGGCGCTTCGCACATCCCACGCTAGCCGGCCGGGAGCTCAAGCATACGACGCTTGATCTTACGCAGCGCTTCGTCATGCTGATCCCCTACGATATGAATGGCCGGCTGTTGCCGTTCGGGCAATTGGGGGAGCTCGGCCCCTACTTGATGCGCAACGACGTTCGCCAGAAGCTGCTGGCGCGCACCTGTGTCAAGCGCAAACCCTGGTACGCGTTCCACGAAACGCCGGTGCTTCGAGACATCCTGCGACCGAAGATACTCTGCAAGGATATCTGTGAGGCACCCCGTTTCTGGGTGGATCGATCAGGCCGCTTCGTGCCTCGGCATTCCATCTATTACATCGTGCCGCGGGACCCTGGCGCCATCGAAGTCATCACGGATTATCTACGATCTCGTTACGCGCACGAGTGGCTTACCCAGAACTGCCAGCGCGCGTCCAAGGGCTTCTTACGGCTCCAGAGCCGTGTGCTGCAGCAACTTCCCGTACCCGACGACGTTGTACATGCGGCTGGCGGTGACCCGCTGCTCTCGCAGAACGCTCGACGACCTCTGCAAACGGAACTCTGTATGACGCCAGGCGAGCCGGATGAGCACGCCGTTTGACGAAGTGGTGGACGGCATCAAGGTCCGAGGATTCCACAATCACCGACTCGAGGATCACTCCGGCACGGTGAGCCGTGGCATTTTGCGCGACCTTCGCGTACGATGCGAGCCATTTCGCCAGGATTTCACGGAGGGCCGCATTCGCGAGTGGCTCGACTTTCCGTCACCTGGCGGGCGGGCGCGCAAAGTCGACGCCGAGTACCAGTCCATGCTCGACCGCATCTGCAAGGCGTATATGGCAAGCTGGCACTTGTGAGGGAAACCTATGGAATACCCGGAATACCCCCGCCCCCCCTCCCGCTTCACCCCGATTCAGCTCGGGTTTGCGTTCGCCCTGGCCTGCCTGGGGATCCTGCTGCTCGTCATGGCCTACGCGGTCTACGGGCTGTACCGGCAGGGGACGCAGGCGATCGAGCGGGCCGGCACGGCGCTGGACGACCTGGGGAGCCTCGACAGCCTGACCGCGCTGGCGACGCCGACCCTGGTGTCCGGGGCGGTGCTGGTGGAGAAGCTGGCCGGCGCGAGCGATCTGACGACCGCGGTCTACACGATGGAGACGGTGATCGACCAGGGCCTGGACCGGACGCTGGCCGGGGTCGTCATCGGCCGCACCAAGCTGCTCTATGTGGCGCACGGCGAGGTGCGGGCGGGGGTCGACCTGGCGCGGCTGCGGCCGGACGACGTGCGCGTGACGGGCGACACCATCACGATCCGCCTGCCGCCGCCGGAGATCCTGGACAAGAAGATCGACGTCGAGAAGTCCTACGTCTACGACCTGGACCAGAGCCTGCTGGGTCCGGTCGACCCCGACATGCAGAGCCGCGCCGAGCGCTATGCCCTGGACAAGATCGTCCGCGGCGCCTGCGAGGAAGGCATCCTCGCCGAAGCCAACCGCCGCGCGGAGACCGTCGTCCGCGGGCTGCTCGGCGGGTCGGCGCCGGGGGACGGCCAGGCCGGCATCCCCATCGGCCCGTCCGCCCTGCCCGAGATCCGGGTGATAACACAGCCGGCGGAGGCGGGGGCATGCCCGGTGGGGGAGGCGACGATAGGGCCGTAGTAGGCTGCGGCACCGGGATCACCGACGACCGGCGCGGCGTCAAGCGATCCTGGGAAAAGCGCTGCGACGTGGGGCCTACGGGTCCCAGCCGGCCGCTTTTGCGCGCTGAGGGGGCGGGACCTTCCGAGCCCGCCCCTTCCTCATTGACGGCGCACACCTCAGACCCGACCCGGCGACAGCCTCGTTCAGGAGCTCCAGCGATCGGCCTTGTTTGACACCGTTGCCCTATCGTGGATAATGTGTTCACAGCGGCCGCCTCATAGGACTCGCACCGCAGTTGGCGGTGCTGATCCGGAGATTTCATCACGGCGGACACCTGCCGGTAGGTGGGTCGGTTCAATCATGAGTAAGGAGCTCGTCATGCATATCAGCATCCGCCGGTACAAGATCGTCCCCGGTGCGATGGCTCAGATCTCTGAGCTGGTCCAGGCGCAGTTCGTGCCCATCATCAGCGAGGCGCCCGGGTTCATCGCCTACTACGTCATCGACACAGGCAGCGACACCGCGGCTTCAGTCAATGTCTTCGAAACGCAGGGCCAGGCGGAGGGGTCGAATCGACTGGCGGCCGCATGGGCACCAGGGGCTATTGGGCACCTGCTTGCAAGCCCAGCCGAGATCACGGCTGGAGATGTGAAGGTCCAGAGCGTCGGGACGAGTAGGTAGAAGGCGTTTGCGGGATCGCACGAGCCGACGGTAACGATTCAGCCTGATGGGTCGTCAAGCCGGACACGGTGCGCGACAGCATTTGCACCGTCAACGCGGAGGTGCGAGCATGGAGCACGCAGAAGGCAACACGGGGCTTTGGGGACTGGAATCGAAGTTCTGGAAGGCGATGATGGATAAGGACGGCCCGGGGGCCAAGGCAATGACGGATGAGGAGTGCATCCTCGTCGGCGCCCAAGGCGTTTCGACGATCAACCGGGAGACGATGGGCAAGCTGCTCGACGAGGCCCGCTGGGACATCGAGCACTTCACGTTCGATCCGGAGAAGACCGCGGTGCGAATGCTCGGCGATGATGTGGCCATCGTAGCCTACACGGTGAACGAGGGCCTGGTCGTCGATGGCAAGCCGGTCAACCTGGAGGCCAACGACGCCTCGGTCTGGGTGCGCCGCGACGGCAACTGGGTCTGCGCCCTGCATACCGAATCGCTTGCCGGTGACCCCTTCGGGCGCGACAAGCAGGCACAGAGCTGATCAGGGGCGACTGAAGAAACAGCGGGGCGGGTGGCCTGCCGGACCCGTTCTCGCTTATCGCCCGCGGCCCTTCCCGCTTGCCGGAGCACCGCCCGCGCGGTCATGCTCGCCCGTCCAAGCCGGCCGGCCGGTCGAGCGGCTCGACCTCGTCGGGGACGAAGAAGAAGCGGTGGCCCGGCTTCCCTTGGTGGACGATGGCACGGAGTGTCTGAAGCATGGCAATTCCCTCTCTGCCGCGGCCCGGCCTACCCCTCCACCGCCAGCCCGGCCCGCCGCCAGGCGTTCATCCCACCGGTGACGTTGAGCACGTTGCGATATCCCGCGCGCTCCAGGACGCTGGCCGCGACCGTCGAGCGGTGGCCGCTGCGGCAGATCAGCGCGACGGGGCGGCCGGAGTTCTGCACCTGGTCCAGGCTGGTCGCCAGGTAGCCGCCCATGATGTGGGTCGCTCCCGGCACGTGACCTTCGTCCCATTCGCTGTCGGTGCGGACGTCGATCACCTGGACCTCGTCGCCGGACCGCAGCCGGGCGGCGAGCTCGGACGGGGTGAGCTGGGCGGTGTGGGTGGCCGGCAGGCCCGCGCCGATCCAGGCCGCCATGCCGCCGTCGAGGTAGCCGGCGACCTCGTCCAGCCCGACGCGGACCAGCGCGCGGACCGCGGCTTCGACCTGGCCGGGGTGCGCGGCGACCAGGAGGATCGGCTGGTCGTAGGGGACCACCCAGCTCGCCCAGGTCGACACGCTGTTGCCCGCGCCGATGCCGAAGGACTGCGGGATGTGGCCGGCGCCGAAGGCGAGCTGGTCGCGCAGGTCGACCACCACATGGCCGGCGTCGACATGCGCCCGGGCGGCCGCGACGTCGATCGGCGCCAGGCCCGGCAGGCCGTGCAGGCTCGGCGCGCCCTCGGCGTTGACGCGCTTCATGCGCCGGTAGTAGTCGGGGAAGGGCGGGACGTTGCCGAGGATCTTCTCGACGAAGGTCTCGCGGGTCAGGCCGGGGTCCAGGTAGGGGTTGGCGATGCGCTCGAAGCCCAGGGTCGAGGTCGGCCGGCCGCTCATGCCGGCGCCGCACATCGAGCCGGCGCCGTGGGCGGGGTGGATCTCCAGGCCGTCGGGGAGGCCCGCGAGCTTGGTGCGCACGCTGTCGAAGAGCTGGCTGGCCAGCCCGCGCTTGGCCTCCTCGCCCAGCAGGTCCGGCCGGCCGAGCGAGCCGACGAAGAGGAAGTCGCCGCTGAGCATCAGCATCGGCACCTCGGCCGAGCGCGCGCCGTCGTAGACCAGGAAGCTGAGGTGCTCTGGCGTGTGGCCGGGGGTGTGGAGCGCCTGGATGCGGATCAGCCCGAGCTGGAGCGACGCGCCGTCGCGCATCGGGTGGTGCGGGAACTGGTATTCGAAGATCTCGCCGCCGTCGTAGTCCGACAGCCACAGCTCCGCCCCGGTCCGCTCGGCCAGCTCGCGCGCGCCCGAGGCGAAGTCGGCGTGGATGTGGGTTTCAAGGACGGCGGCGATGCGCATCCCCTGGCGCGCGGCGAAGTCCAGGTAGACGTCGATGTCGCGGCGGGGATCGACGATCGCCAGCTCGCCGGAGCGCAGGCAGCCGACGGCGTAGGAGTAGTGCGACAGGCCCTTGTCTTCGAAGTGCTCGAACAGCATCGGGAGCTCCTTTTTAGTTCAACTCAGTCCATGGCGGTCGATGTCACGTCGCCGCGGTCGTTTCGCGGGGCGCGGACTTGCGGTAATGATAGAAGATCCCGGCCGCGGCGAGGGCGATGACGGCCGCGGTCCCCAGCGACCCGCTGAGCAGGTCCGGGAAGATGGCCATCGCGCCGCGCACGATCAGCATCGCGCCGAGCAGGCTGGCGAAGATGATCAGCGCCCAGTTGAGGAAGCGCGAGAAGATCAGCGCGACGACGACGCCGGCGATGACGGCGATGAGCCAGTCGCCCATGCCCTGGCTGCCCACCCCCAGCGTATCCATGAAGTTCAGCGCCAGCCCGCCGCCGATGACGAAGCCGATGCCCATCGCCAGCAGCTTGGAGAAGGCCTTGCCCATGAAGCCGAGCACGCCGAGCAGGATCGCCAGCCCGATGACGACCAGCAGGCCGAGCGTGCCGTCGGCCAGGCTGGGGAACAATCGCAAGAGGCCGAAGCCGAGCAGGGCGCCCGCCCCCGCGCCGAGCAACCACATCCGGTTGCCGAACAGCCAGACGGCGACACCCAGCGCGACGAGAATCAGGCCAGTGGTCAGCAACATCGTGTACTCCTCAGAGGGTGGAAGATCAATCAGGGGCAACCGCTCAGGCGGCCGGTGCGGTCGCTTGAGCCTACGTTACAGAGCCAGGAGTGTGCCGGGCCGGGGCGGATTTGTCAAGCGGGCCGCCGGGGCCGGCGCGTCGGGCCTGGTCACGCGCGCCCCGCGCGGATCAGGCCGCACAGCGCGCGGGTCTGGGGATCGGGATCGACCCCCAGCTCGCGCGCCAGGAGCTTCTCCAGGCCGTCGTAGACCCGCAGGGCGCTGGCGCGATCGCCTTGCGCCGCGAGGGCGCGCATGAGGCCCTGGTAGGCGACCTCGCCGAGGATGTCGCGCTCGACGACGCGCTGGTAGGTGGCGGCGGCCGCGGTCCAGTGGCCGGCCTGCATGTGCGCGTCGGCCAGCGCGAGCATGGCCTGGGTGACTTCGCGCTCGACGCCCCAGCGGCGCTCGATGCACCAGTCCGAAAGCACTCCGTCCAGATACTCCCCGCGCACCAGGCCCACCGCCGCATCCAGCGACGCGATCGCCGCCTGCACGTCGTCCGCGGCGCGCGCCCGCCTGACCGCCGTGGCAAAGCCCTCGACGTCGTAGACCAGCGCGCCCGATCGGCTGACGAAGTAGCGGTTGGCGCTGACGCCGATGACCGTCTTGCCCAGCGCGCGGCGGATGCGGCTCAGGGTCGAGTGGAGCGCGCTCTTGGCGCGCTTGGGCGACGAATCGGGCCAGAACATCAGCATCAGCTCGTCCGAGGTCGCGCCGCCATGGCGCTCGATCAAGTAGAAGAAGAGGTCGCGCGCCGTCATCGTCTCCCACAGGCGCTGGTCCACGGGCCGGCCGTCGCGGATGACGAGGGGCGGGCCCAGCGCGAGGACCATCAGCGCAGTGTCGGCGGGGGGCTGGCCGATCGACGCCCAGAGAGCATCGACGCTCGCGCCGCTCAGCAGGTCCGCGGGCATCCGTGTGTCCCAGGTGGCGTCCTGGCCGGTCTCGCGGATCCCGGTGCCACGATAGCGGGCGATGCGCGCCAGGTCCACCTCGAACGCGCCCTCGTATCCATGTTGCTGAATCTGCGACTGGGCCAGATCCCAAGAGCGATCGGCCTCGGCGCGGTGATGCATCCGCTCGGACACCACGCCGCGGTACAGCAGGGCGCGCGCGGTTTCGCGCCGGCAGCCCAGCGCCTCGAAGCGCGTCGCCGCGTCGTCCAGGTGCCGGGCGGCGCGCGCCAGCTCGCCGCGATCCAAGGCCAGGGTGCCCCGGGCCTGGCTGACCAGCGCCTCCTCGAAGGCGGATGGCCGGCGCATCAGAAGGGTGCGCGCCTCCATCAGCAGTTGAAACGCCTGCTTGAGGTCGCCCTTGAGGCGCAGGGTCTCGGCCCACATCGCCAGCCCATAGACCTGCAAGGACACGATGCGGCCCTCGCGCGCCAGCCTGACGCCGCGATCGTAGAGCGACTCCGCGATCGCGAAGTCATCGCGATCGGCCGCCAGGTCCGCCAACCCGATCAGCGCCAGCCCCTCGATCCGCTTGATGCCGGCCAGGCGCGCCTGCCGCACCGCCTCCCGCAGCTCGATCTCCGCTTCGCGCCGCAGCCCGCGCAGATGGTACGCGGTTCCCAGGTTGTTAAGCGCCAGCGACAGACCCCCCGGCCGATCCAGCTCCCGCCAGTAGCCGGCGGCCGACAAGGCGTGATCCAGGCCGCGATCCACGTCGCCCATCATCTGATAGAGCATCGACAAGTCGGTGTGCGTGTGCGCGATCACCCGCGCGTCGCCGTCGCGCAGGGCGCAGCTCAGGGCCTCCTGGAACGTCGCCTCGGCGGCCCGCAGGTCTCCACCCGCTATCTGGCACTGTCCCAGGTTGCGCAGCCCCCGCGCCCGGGTGTCGTTGTCCTCCGCCAAGGTCAGCGCGCGCCGGGTATCCACTACCGCGCGCTCGATGTCGCCCGCCAGGCGGTGCCAGGTCCCGCGCCCCACCAGGGCTTCCGCCAGGTCCGATCGGCGGCCGGCGGCCTCGAAGCAGGCGATCGCCTGATTGCTGGCCGCGATCGCTCGATCCAACTGCCCGGTCGCCTCGTAGGCGCCGCTCAAGCGGTGCAAGAGGAAGGGATGCGCGCACAGCACCGAGACCGGCATGGCGGTGATCATGCGGACCACGTCGGCGTAGCGCCCGTCGGCATAGAGGTGGCCGAGCGCGGCCTCCATGCGCTCCGCCGCCCGCTCCATCTGCCCGGCCGCGAGCAAGTGCCTGACCTCGCGATCGGAGGAGCCCGCGCCGGCAAACCACTGGGCCGCCCGCTGATGCCACAGGACCAGGGTGCCCTGGTCCACTCCGATACCCTGGAGCGCGCCCGCGGCGGCACTGGCGGGCCGGTCGGTTTGTCTCAGCAGCTCCGACAGTTGGAGAGACAGGAACTCGTGAAACAAAGGATGGTACCGATACCAGCTCACTCCGGTGTCGACCTCCTCGACGAAGAGGTTGTTCGATTTCAGGCGCCGGAGCATCACCGCGCTATCGGAGCGCTGAAAGACGACGTCGCATAGCTCGGGTGACATCTCGTCAAAGATCGAAGTCGCAAGCAGGAAATACTGAAGCTCGCGCGGCTCGCGCTCGAACACATCGCGCATCAGATAGTCGAACAGCGCTTGGGTTCCGGTCGAGAAGCGCTGAAGATCCGTCTCCGCACGCTCCAACAGCCGCGGACCGGCCATCACCAGCGCGGCGGCCCAGCCTTCCGATACGTCGCGCAGTCGGCGATGCTCATCCTCCTTCAAAGCCGAGCCGAATAGCTCGTGCATCAGCACACCGATCTCATCCTCGGTGAAGCACAGCTCCTCCCAGCCCAGCCCGGCCAGCTCGCCCGCCGCGGCCAGGTGGGCCAGCGGCAGCTTCTCCGGCCGCCGCCGGCTCAGGATCATCAGGTGCGCGTTCGATGGCAAATAGTCCACGATGGTCGCCAGAACGTGATTCACCTCGATGGCCTGATCGACGTGGTGAAAGTCGTCCAGCAAGAGCAGGAAGGCGCCGTCGATATCCAGCGCCATCTCGTTGATCAGGGAGCTGAGCAGCAGCTCCAGGTCGCGTGAGCCCTCGTGCTTGAGCAAGCGATAGGTTTCGCCGCAGGCCTCGGGGAAGCGCATGCGCAAGCTGGCCAGCACGTGCTCCAGGAAGAGCGTCGGATCGGCCTCGGCGGCCTCGACCCGGTACCAGCACGTGGCGATGCCGAGCTGCTCCACGAAATCCAGCGCCAGCGAGGTCTTGCCGTAGCCGGCCGGCGCGTGTACGACCTGCAGCTTGCGGTCCAGCCCCGCGCGCAGCGCGTCCACCAGGCGCGGCCGGTGGATCAGGTCGCCGCGCCGGTGGGGCGGGCAGACCTTGGTGACGATGACCGACGGGAACGGGCTGGCGGGGTCGGCCATGCGCTACAACTCGCCCGCGTCGCCCCGCGCGCACCAGGGCAGCCAGAGCAGCCGCCCGTCCGCCCCTGGCCGCGGCGTGGCGGTCGGCGTCACGGTGGGCGTCGGCCGCGGCGTATCGGTCGGCGTCGGCGGCAAGAGGGTGTAGAACTGCGCCGTCGGCAGGCCCGCCTCGCCGTAGCCAAACCAGCCGTCCAGCCAGGCCAGTCGGCCGCGCTCCAGCACCCGCCAGCGGCTGGAGAGGGCCGCGGTCACCGCGTAGCGCAGCGTCAGACCCGCGGCCGGCACGCCGTCCAGCCGCCAGGTCAGGGTCCGCCCCTCGATCGTCCCCGCCGGCTCCAGGCTGCCCGCCACCGGCTCGACGCCGGCCGGCAGGGTCAGCGTCAGGACGGCGGAGTGCAGCAGCAGGTCCGGCCGCTCGCCGGTGCGGCGATGCGGCGCGCAGGCGCCGGACAGGGTCAGCGTCACCCGCGCCGGCGTGCCGATCAGCACCTCCGCCGGCTCCACCGCCACCGCCGGCTGCACCGTGCAGGCCAGGCTGCCCGCCGCCGGCCGCGGCGCCCCGGGCGGCGGCACCGGCAAGGGACCCCGGGCGGGGTCGGCCCCCCCGCCCGGATCGCCGCCCGGCACCGGCGCGAAGGTATAGATCGCCGCCGCGGCCTGGTCCAGCACGTAGACCTCGCCCGCGGCGTCCGGATCGCCGTCCGCCTCTGGATTGCCGTGCGCGCCCGGATCACCGTCCGTCCCTGAATTGCCTGACCCGTCCGGATCACCGGCCATGCCTGGATTGCCGGCCGTACCCGGATCGCTCGCCCCGCCGTGCGCCGCCGCCACGTCCGCCGGCGGGTCGGGGTTGCCCTCGATCGGCGCGGGCAGCGGCCACAGCGCCAGCGGCCGGCCGGCGCGGTCCAGCGACCACATCCAGCGCCGGGCGGTCGCTATCAGCACGCGGCCCGCGCCGTCGACGTCCAGCCGCCAGGGCCACTCGGGCGTGGCGAAGGAGCCGTCGGCCTGGCCCTCCGGCGTGAAGCGGTAGACCCGCCGGGCCGCGCCGTGCAGCGCCAGCACCGTGCCGTCGGGCATGACCGCGAGGTCGGCCCAGCGGGGCAGGCCGGCCTCGATCGCCGGCAGGTCGATGTGCAGCGCCTTCCGGCCCGCGCCGTCGATCCCCCACACCTGCCCCTTGACCCCGTCGAGCACCAGCGTCCGGTCGCGCGCCGCGTCGTAGGCCAGCCCGACGACATGGCTCGCCTCGGGCGCCTCGAAAGGCTCTTCGTGCGTGAAGCGCCAGATCGGCGCGGGCGGCTCGGCCGGCGCCGCGGCGGAGAGGCCGCCGGCCAGGGCGTAGCGCTCGATCGTGATCCGCTGCATGCCCGGCGGCGGCGCGTCCAGGTCGTCCGGATCCTGGTCGCCGGTGGCGTAGCGCTTGCGCAGCACGATCAGGTCGCCGCCCGCGGTCGACGTCGCCTCCTGCAAGCCGGGCAGGAGCAGTTGCCCCAGCCCGCGCTCGGGCCGGGCGGCGAAGCGCTGGGCCCGGCGCAGGCTGTCGACGGTGTAGAGGTCCCCGTCGGCGCCGGCGGAGAGTCGGAAGGGCTTGTTGAGCCAGCCCAGCACGGTCTGCGGGATGCCCCAGCGGCGCGGCGGGTCGACCCGCCCCTCGTCGAAGCGCCGCAGCGCCACGGTCGCCGGCCGGTCGGGCCGGCTGGGCACGATGAAGTAGAGGTGGCCGCGCGCCCCGGCGGCGATGGCGCGCGCGGCCAGGCCGAGCGAGGCGCCGCTGAAATCGCGGCTGTTCACCTGATACCACAGCCGGCCGCTCTCGAGCACGTACAGCCGGCCGCCCTGGTCGACCGCGACGTCGCGCGTCACGGCGTTGCCGGCCGGGTAGCGCAGCGACCGCCCGTATTCGGCGCCCGGCGTGAAGATCTGCACGCCCATCCCCAA